>JAKSCL010000016.1 GCA_022360615.1 Hyphomicrobiales bacterium | reverse complement strand
GATCTGGCCGTGCGGATTCGAATCCGTGTAAGGCGCGGCGCCCACGACACTGGCCCCTCTTTTGAGGGCCTCGACCATGAGTTCGTCCGTGCCTGGATTGTTGAGCAGCCCTTCCTGCGGAAAGACGCAAATTTCCACATCGATCGCCCATTTATAGTCATCAATTAGGGGGAAGATGCCTTCGAAACCGCGCATCCCGATACCGGGATCCACTTCGAGGTGAGTGCGCATATGGGTGGTGCCGTTGAGGATGCATTTTTCGAGCGTTCGTTTCCCACGCTCATAAACATCTTCGGGCGTGAAGCTTTTCTTCGCCTTCGCGACTTCTTCGATCGCTTCCTCCAAGTCGCCCTTCTTGGCGGTGCAGCGATCGAGAATGCAGGATTTGTCGAGGTGGATATGCGTTTCGACGAAACCGCTCGACACAAGGCGCCCGCAAACGTCAAGCACTTCGCCTTCCGCGGAGAGATGCGGTTCGATGGCGGCAATCTTTCCGCCTTCAATTCCGATTTCGAACGTTTGTTCCTGTATGTCCGGCAGGCGTGCATTCCTGATTACAAGGTCCATGGAACCCTCCTTGTTTCTGCGTTGGTGCGGCAAGTTGCGGCAACCCTATTCATGCCGCAAATCACGCCGTTTCCGCAGCAACAATGCACCGGTTCAAGAAGGGGAAATCGGACTGAACCCCGCTGGCAAGTAAGTATGTTTTTGCATATGGCTGCTTGTCAACCGAAGGGGCAAACCGGTAAAACATCCTAGGCAAACGGATTGCAGATGCGGAACATTTTCCTTAATCGGATCGTGCATGAAAATCGTAAACGGGGAGCCTAATGCCAAACGAAGCCAATTTTGATGGAGATGACGGTGTTGCGTCTGTCGCGGACAGCGCAGCCGAAGCCACCCAAGACGGCTTAGTGGGCAACGCCGCGAGCGCGGGCGAACCGCCGATCCGAAAGCGCGACGCCGCAGCAACGCGCGCACGGATACTCGAAGCAAGCCGTACAGAGTTTTCGCAGCACGGCTATAGCGGCGCGCGGATCGACAGGATCGCAAAGTCAGCAAAATCCAACGTTCAGATGATCTACCGCTATTTCGGCGGCAAAGAGGCTTTGTATCTGACCGTTCTCGAAGACACTTACGCCCGTGTACGCGGCCTCGAACGCCAGCTTCAACTCAAAGACTACGAACCGCTTGAGGGCATGCAAAAACTTGTCGAATTCACCTTCGACTATCTCATTGAGGACCCGGTTTTCGTTGCAATCATCCGGAATGAGAATGTGGCAGGCGGGCGGTTCGTGCGCATGTCTGACCGTGTTCCGGCAAGTACGTTACCGCTGGTCGAGGCGATCGTCGATCTTATGAAGCGCGGACAAAAAGAGGGCGTCTTCAAGCGTGAAGTGGATCCGACGCAGCTTTACATCACAATCCTTTCGCTCTGCTTCACACATCTCTCAAACCAGCACACCCTCTCGGTCATGTTTCAGCGTGATCTGTCCAATCATGACTGGCTCGCAGAACGCCGCGTCCATGTCGTCGACGTCGTTTTGAGCTTTCTCACCTGCAACACCAACACATCGAACCGCACACCGTAACAACTGGAACCGCGAACCGAAACGGAAGGAGTTCAGATTGGACGAAGCGTCTATTGCTTGCTGAGTGAGATGCAACCACTGGCGATGCGATGGCTTTTCGTCGGCACGGGACCGGTTGCCGGACATGCAGTCCCTGCTTACAACTTCAACAGAGCCGCTTCCGCGAGGCGGACCCGTGTGGAATTAATGGTTCATGCAAATCACTATTTGTATAATGATCGCCTTTACCAGCAATCGACTCGATCCAAGATAGAGTAAAACCTGTTTACTGGAGTGGAATACTGCTGGATAACGGCGAAGTATGACGAGTATCTTCGATAAAACGCGTTGAGTTCCGATTGCACGATACCGACGGTTGTGGGGGCTGGTTTCGGAGATGTCGTGCGGCGGATGAGAGCCTGGAGTGAGTGTCCGGTTGTTCAGAGCAGCCTTTGCTCCGGGCGGCCCCTTTCAACGCCCCGTCATCACATTGGGGCATGGGAAAATGCAAGGAGAACAGGGCGAATGTCTTCTTCCATCACACGGCGCAGCTTTACGAAAGGCGCATTGGCGGGTGTGGGCCTTACCGGCTCCGGCCTCGCAATGCCATCCCTTGTCCGGCCGGCAGCAGCAGCGGACAGGCTCCTCGTGGTCCAGTGGGGAGCGCAGTGGATCGAGATATCCGAGGAAATCGTCAAGAAATACAACGAAACGAAAGACACACGTATCGCGTGGGAGCTGCATTCGGGCGGATCAGCGGCGATCGTTGCCAAAATCAAGGCCATATGGCCGAATGCGCCCTACAACGTGCTTTCGGTCTGGGACCCGGTTTTCCGCGACATGATTGCCGAGGATTGGCTCGAACCCATCGATGAATCGATTGTCACCAATCTTGCGACGATACCGGACATCTTTATTCAGAAGAACGACGCCGGCCAGAAAATGACTGTGCCGTTGTCGACCGCGGGCGCATTCTGGGGCTATCGTGAAGACGTGCTTCCCGATGGCTTCGATTCCATTGAGGATCTCCTGAGACCCGAGTTCAAGGGTAAAGTCGTCGTCCCCTATCCAATCAACCTGACGGGGCTCTTTATCGTGACCTGCGCCATTCAGCGCGGCGGCGATGAAAAGAATGCCGAACCCGGCTGGGAATTTGTAAAGGAACTCGCCGCAAGCGGGGCCATCGGTCAAATCTGCACCAGCAACTCCGAATTCATCAACGCCATGGCGTCGGGCCAGTACGGGGTTGGCTTTTGGAACAATGGCGGCTGGTTCGCGACCGCGGAGAATTTTCCGGTCAAGATCAAGAACCGCATGGAGGACAATAAGGGCTTCCTCTATAATGAGGGTTTCTGCGTCCTCAAAGGCAGCCCGCTTGAAGCGGCCTTCGATTTCGCGAATTTCTTCGCCCGTCCCGACATCAACGAGATGTACAACATACCTCTGGGTTCGGGCCCGACCCAACCGGGCGCCACGGCCAATCCAAAAATCGCCGAATGGTATTACAAGCCGGATGAGCTTGAGAAATACGCCTATATCGCCGACTACGCCTTCCTCGGGCAGGCGAAGAACGAGTGGAACGAACGCTGGGAGAGGGAAATCGTTCCGCTGATGCGTTCATAATAGGACCGGCGCGGCGGTCCATCCGCCGCGCCAACCAGCCAATCCCCATGGCATTCGCACGCACGTCCGCCGGCAGCCGTTCGGGAACGCGCGCCTCCCGCGTGAACGGCGTGCTGCTATTGCCTGCCCTTGTCCTTTTTTTGCCGCTCCTGATCGGACCGCTTGCGGTTCTTCTCGACGAGAGCCTGAAACCCTATGAGGCCGGCCGCATCGGCGGCACCGAAGGCGCAGAGCTTACCTTTGAGAACTACACCGAACTCGCGGACCCGGCCTATGTCCACTACTTCCTCGACACGTTCCGCATCGGGCTGATCGTCACGCTTGCCGCCATCCTCCTCGGCTATCCGATTGCCCACTTCATCGTGCGCAAGGCCTCGCCATGGCTGGCAAAGCTGCTGATTGCATCGCTCATCGGCATGCTGTTCCTCAGCCTGATCGTGCGCATCTACGCAATCAGCATGGCCTATGGCCCGCTTGGCCCTTTCAACGATGTGAGCTGGCTCTTCGGCATCGATCCGCGCAGCCCGGCGAAAACCGAACTGATGGTGATTTTCGGCCTCTTGCACACTGTGCTGCCGCTGGTTGCGATCACCCTCATCAGCACGATTCAGAACATCAATCCGAGGCTGGAAGACGCGGCCCTCTCGCTTGGCGCACCGCGCTGGAAGGCGTTTACATCCATTACGCTGATCATGAGCCTGCCCGGCATTCTGTCGGCCGGCATTATCGGCTACGCCTTTTGCATCTCGAACCTTGTCGTGCCGCTCATTCTTGGAAAAGGCTTCGTGCTGTTCGTCTCCAACCTCATCTATTTCCGTTTTTCAGAGATCAGCAACTTCCCCAGCGGCGCGGCCATCTCCATCCTGATGATGCTGATCTCGCTGACGATTTTTTACGGCCTGATGCGGCTCGTGCGCGACAAGAACGGCGAGGCGCGCGAATGAGCAAGCGTTACGCCGATGCCTTCTTCTTTACCGGCTATTACGGCCTGATTGCGCTTGCAATCCTGTTCGCACTCATCCCCATTGTCATCGCGGTCGTACTCTCATTCGACAACCGCACTTTCATCGGCCCCTTCCCGCCGACCGACTGGTCGTTCCGTTGGTATGAGGAATTCCTCACCAGCGATTATTATCATCAGGGGTTGAAGACGAGCCTGATTGTCTCCTCGACCGCGACACTTTTCTCAACCGTTATCGGCGCCCTGACCGCCATCGCGATCGACCGTGGCCGCTTTTGGGGGCGCGGCGTCCTGCAATCGCTCTTCATATCGCCGCTTGTGATTCCGACCGTTGTCATCGGCTTCGGCGTTTTGATGTTTGCAAGCCGCCTTGGGATCGTCGACGGCCTGCCGCGCCTCATCATGGGCCACATCATTATCACTTTTCCGTATGTGGTAAGAACGACGCTCGCAGCGCTTATCGGCTTGAGGCCCAGCTATTTCGAGGCCGCCTTGTCGCTGGGCGCAACGCCCTATCAGGCGCTCTGGCACATTACCATTCCCTTGGCGCGCACCGGCATCATCGCGGGCGCTATCTTTGCTTTCGTCATGTCGTTCGACGAGGTTGCCGTCAGCCTTTTTCTTTCCGACCCCTTTACCTACACTTTGCCGGTCGCGCTTCTTGCCCAAATGCGCGCGAACCTGAACCTCACGATTGCGGCCGTCTCCGTGATCTTCATCATCGTCACCATCGTTCTGATCTGGGCGCTCGACCGGATTGCGGGTCTCGATAAGATCGTCGGTCAGGGCGTGTATGGGCGGATCAGATGACGACGGTCCTGGACCTCCAGAGCATTGAGAAGAGCTTCGGCGCCGTGCGCGCCGTTGACGGCGTCTCCTTCGATGTCGCCAGGGGCGAGATCGTCGCATTGCTGGGGCCGAGCGGCTGCGGCAAAACCACGACGCTGAGACTGATCGCAGGCTTCGAGCAGCCCGATGGGGGTCGCATCGTGATGAACGGCGTCGATGTGGCGCTGCGTGAGCCCTATGAACGTAATGTCGGGCTTGTCTTCCAGGATTATGCCCTCTTCCCGCACATGACGGTTGCTCAGAACATCGCCTTCGGCATGAAACACCGCGGCACGCCGCGTGCCGAGATTCCGAAAAAGACAGCGGAGGTTCTTGAAAGGGTTCATCTGAGCGGCGTTGAAAAACGCTGGCCGAGCCAGCTAAGCGGCGGCCAGCAGCAGCGCGTCGCGCTCGCCCGCGCGCTCGTCACGGAACCGGATCTCATGCTGCTCGATGAGCCCCTTTCGAACCTCGACGCAAAGTTGCGCCATCACTTGCGCATCGAATTGCGCGAAATCCTGTCGAAAACAGGCTCGACCACTATCATCGTCACCCACGACCAGGAGGAGGCAATGGGGCTTGCCGACCGCATCGTGCTGATGAATGCGGGCCGTATCGAGCAGATCGACACCCCCGAACGCCTTTATGCCGAACCCAAAACTCGCTTTTCCGCCGACTTCATCGGGCAGTCCAACTGGTTTGAAGGCACGGTCAGGGGGGATGGCGCGGACGGAACCGCCCAGGTCGACACACCGGCAGGCCCGGTTTCTATCCCGCTTGTAAACGGCTTCGCCGCCGGAGACAGGATCGCTGTCTGTGTCCGGCCGGAGAGGATAACCCTCACGGGTCCGGATTTGGAAAGCACTGCCCCTGGTCAAACCCGCGTCGCGGGGACTGTGGACGCAGTGGAAATGCTCGGGTCCGACATCAGGGTCTGGCTCAAGACGGCGAATGGGGCCCAAATCCAATCCTCGACGAAATATCTGGGCGGCCCGCGGCCAAAAGTCGGGACGAAGGCCGCCGCATGTTTCAACGCGGCCGACTGCATCCTCCTTGAGGCGGAAGGGAAAAGGGAATGATCGGCAGAACCAAAAGACCGATCGTCATCAGGAATGGCCGCGCCATCCGCAACAGGCGGGCGGAGTCAGCCGACATCGTTGTCGTTAACGGCGTCATCGAAGACATCCTCAAGCCCGGTGAAGAGGGCCCGGAAGACGCCGGCGTGATCGATGCCACGGACCGGCTCATCATTCCTGGACTCATCAACGCCCATACGCACAGCCACCTTGCGGTCGCCAAGGGCGTCTCACGTTCTTGGACATTGGAACTTCACCTTCACAACGGCCCCTGGACCGGCGGCGGCCAAGCGCTTGAAGACCGCTATTTGATGGCCCAGGCATCCGCCGCCGAAATGCTCTTGAAAGGCTGCACGGCCTGCTACGACCTCGTCCTTGAAATGCCCGCGCCCACGCCCGAGGGGCTGTTTGCAACGGCGGCGGGATATCTGGATACGGGCATGCGCGCGGTCGTCGCGCCGATGATGGCCGACAAGACCTTTTGGCAGGCCATCCCGGGCCTGATGGAGGCTTTGCCTGATCACTTGCGTTCAACGGTTGAGGATATCCGGCTTTCCGGCCACGACATATCGCTCGCCGCCTGCAAGACCATGCTCAAGGAGTGGCCGCACGACACGGATTGGGCGTTGCCCGCCCTCGCCCCCACAATCCCGCACCATTGCACGGATGACTTTTGGACCGGCTGCCGCGATCTGGCGCAGTCTGAGGGCGCCGGGCTCCACTGCCATCTGGCGGAATCGAAGATGCAGTCAATCGTGGGCCCCATGGTCTATGGCGGCAAAAGCCTGACCGCCCATCTCGACCGTCTGGGCGTTATTGGCGAAAACTTCACCGGCGCCCACGGCATCTGGCTTGACGACGCCGATCTCGACATCTTGAGCCGCCGCGGCGCCGCGATTGCTCACAATCCGTCCAGCAATTTCAGGCTCGGAAGCGGCATTGCGCGTACGCCGTCCATCGTGAATGCGGGAATCGCCATGGGTATCGGCAGCGATGCTTGCAGCTGCTCCGATCACCAGAACCTCTTCGAGACGATGCGGCTCGCCTGCTACCTGTCGCGCACGGCCTCCTTTGACCCCGACGACTGGTTTACCCCTGAACAGGTGCTCGAAATGGCCACGGAAGGCGGCGCGCGAGCACTGGGACTCGAAGGCCTCACGGGGAGAATCGAAAAAGGCTATGCCGCCGATCTGGTCCTCATCGATCTCACGACCTCGAACTTCACCCCCTTGAACGATCCCATCTATCAGCTTGTCTTCTGCGAGGAGGGACGCAGTGTCGACCGTGTGATGGTCGGCGGCGAAACCGTCGTCCTTGACGGTAAGCTGCTGACAATCGACTACGGCCGCCTCCGCGCACGGCTGAACGGGCGTGCCAGCGAACTCTTTGCAGCCAATGAACCGAAGAAGAAAGCTCTGGCAGCGCTCGAGCCCTTCGTTAAGGATTTCTGCGTCGGCCTCACGACCGGCCGGCGGATGGTGGCGTGAAAAGAACTGGGACCGTGACGGACGAACCGGACAACGAGACGCTGGTTGCACGCATGACGGCCATTCTCAAGGTTCTCTTGAAAGAGGCCGGGGCGTCACGCACAACCGTCCGCGTCGATCTCCCGGCACGGGGCTGGTCGGTCAACACACCCTGCGCCGAAACTCTTGCCCCAGGCATGGTGACGATGATGAACGATGCATCCGTCGATCACCGCCGCGCACCCTCCCTCAGGTGGATTGAAAAGAACAGGAAGACCCTCATCCAGGAGGATTCCCTAAACGCCGGTGAAGCCGCGCCGCCGCCTGAGCTTATCAAGCTTTTCGGTGCCCGCGCGCAGATGATAGGGCCCCTCATCGGCGCTGACGATTATCTGGTCGGATGGATCTCATGCCATTTCGCCGACAGCCCGCGCCAGTTTTCAAAGGCCGAGCAAGACGCGCTTGTCGAGGCCCGGCGGGCGGTAAGCGGCCTTCTCGGTCTGCCATTCAAGGAATGAGCGAGGCCATGCGCCCCGACGGCGACGATTGCGACCTTCTGATCGAGGGCGCCCACATCCTGACCGCCGATGCTGCAAGGCGCGAAATCCCGCATGGCCGCATCGGCACAACCGGCAATCGCATCGCTTTCATCGAAGCCGCCGATGCGAGGACCGCCCCCATGGCGGGGACCGTCATCGACGCCGCCGGCTGCATCGTCGTTCCGGGGTTCATCAATACCCACACCCATGCGGTCCTCTCGCTCATGCGCGGCGTTGCCGAGGACATGGGTTTTGCCCCTGCCTACACAAAGGGCGTGCCCCGCGCACCCATGATCACGGAAGAGGAGGCGGTCGCGCTTGCCCGGCTGGGCGCGCTTGAAGCACTCAAATTCGGCTCCACCGCCATCTGCGACACCTATGTCCATCCGCTGAACACCATGCCGGCAATGGGCGCACTGGGCCTGCGCATCTTCGGCTGCAACCTCCTTCACGATGTGGACTTCGCCGGCATGCCGGAAGGCCGCTGGGACTATGACGAGGCAATCGGCGAAGCGCGTTTGGCGGAAGTTTTCGCGCTCCACGAAAACTGCCATGGGGGCGAGAATGGCCGCCTTCAGGTGATAATGGCACCGCATGCACCCGACACCTGTTCAACGGCATTTTTGAAGAAAGTGGCTGAAGCGAATGAACGCCTCGGGCTGCGGACCGCGATCCACCTCGCGCAAAGCGACATCGAGGTTCAGCGCATTGCCGCGCGCGACAGACGCACCCCCGTCGAACTCATCGATCAGGTGGGCCTCCTGAATGACCGGCTGCTCGCCGCCCATTGCATCAAACTGACGGAGACAGACATCAAACGCGCCGGAGATGCGCGCATCCATGTTGCTCATGTGCCAAAGGGCAATGCCGGTGGCGGCATGATCGCGCCGACAGACCGGCTGCGCGCCGCAGGTGCCAATCTCACGCTCTCGACCGACAATCTGCTGGCCGACATGACTGAAGGGATGCGCTGGGCGCTGTCTATCGCCCGGCTGCAAACGGAAACCGTCAACAGTGACTGGCAGCCTGAACATGTGTTCGAGATGGCGACCATCAACGGCGCCCGCGCGCTCGGCATGACGGACGAGATCGGCTCACTCGAGCCCGGCAACATGGCCGACATCGTGATCGTCAACGCTGACACGCCCCATTTAACCCCGCGGCTGGACGCGCTTGGGGCGCTCGTCCATTGCGGCCAGGGCTCAAATGTCCGCGATGTGATTGTCGACGGCGAAGTGGTTGTGAGAGATGGTCAAGCGGCCCGCGCCGATGAGACCGCCATCATGGCCGAAGCCCAAGCGGCCGCTGAAGCCCTTTGGGCGCGGGCACGCGCCGGATAACCTCCAGCCGCGTGACACCGGCGATGCTTGGCCGGAACCGCCGGTCGGCGTAACGTCCCGCGATGAAAACGCGCAGGAGAACGTCGATTGCCCGTAACAAGGTGTCGTATAACACTCGCTCTGCTTATGGCGGCTGGTGCCGCATACGCCAGCGAGCCCGAAACGCCCGGAGACTGGCTGCACCTCGCTGTTGAGCGTCTTTGCACACCGGAAGCCTTATCGGGCATTGCCGCCGAGCAAGCGCTTCCGGGCGTCTGGTTTCTGGGCGAGGAAGAGCGCGCCTTCGGCGGCGGCATTGGCCGCATCACCCAGACCTTTGCGCTCCCGGGCGGCGACGAACTCCGTATCATCCGCACCCAGCCTGGCGGGCAGCTCCGCCGTTTCACTGCCGAAATTCATGAAACCGGCGGCGGGACCAAGCGTCCGCTCATGCAGGCCATGGCAGATGGCGGCTGCACGCTGCGCTCGGGACGGCGGATCGTGCGCGAACCGGACGGCGAGACACTTCTGGAACAGCTTGACGGCGACCTGACGACCTTGCGCTGGACCGAGACGCTTGAAGCGCCCTGGCCGGAAGGCAGCGACCCAGGCGGCCCGCGTGTCGCGCTCGTCGACTCCGGGCTGGCCTATGACCTGCCACTTTACCGCGACCGGCTCGCGCGCGGGCCCGATGGCAGGCCGCTCGGTTATGATTTCTGGGCGCTCGATCCCCTGCCCTATGACGGCGACACGTCGCGCGGAGCCTTTGTCCCGGTCCGGCATGGCTCGGCGGTCGCCTCGGTGCTCGCCCGCGAAGCACCCGATGCCGCGCTCATCCCGTTTCGCTATCCCCGGCCCGACATGAACCGCATGACGGACGTCGTGGCGCGCGCCGCCAAGGCAGGTGCGCGCATTCTTTCCATGCCGCTCGGCAGCAACAATCCGAAGGATTGGGAAGGCTTTACCAGAAGCATGCACGCCCATCCGGAGCTTCTTGCGATCGTCTCGGCCGGCAATAATGGCCGCGACGTCGACGCGGAACCCCTTTGGCCGGGCGCCCTCAGACTTGAAAACGTGATTGTCGTCACCTCAGCGGATGGTTTCGGGCGGCTTGCACCGGGCTCCAATTGGGGTGTTGAGTCGGTCCACATCATGCTGCCAGCCGAAAATGTGCCGGTCGTCGATTTCCGGGGCGCATCGGGCATGGCTTCCGGTTCAAGCTATGCCGTTCCACGGCTCGCGGCCCTCGCCGCCCGCCTCCTCGCCGCCAATCCAAAGATGACCACAGCCGAGTTGAAAGCCGCCATCTTCGCCCGCGCCGTCCCCTCGCCCTATGAGGAGAATGCCGTCGCCGTCGGCTGGATTCCCGATCCTTTGCGGGATTGAAGCGCGCTAGGCCGCGGGTTCAATCGCCTCGATCAAGTCGGCGGCGGCCTCAGCGCCCCGTTCCGCCTGAATCGGCCCGCTCAGCGATAAGGCCTGGTCTTGTATTGTCTCCAACTGAAGCGTCTCCAGCGCATTCGCGAAGCCGTCTTCGTTAAGCTTTCGCAAGAAGATGGGCGCAGGCCCCGCACCCAGTCTCTCAACCGTGCGGCCCCAAAAGGGCTGATCGCCGAAGACTGGACAAACGAGTGAGGGACGGCCCCATCTCAGGCCCTCATGCGTCGTGCCCGCGCCGCCGTGATGGACGACGGCGCTGCATTTCGGGAGGAGCCAGTCATGCGGCGCGCGTTCGAGAACATGGATACCGTCCGCCGATGCCGCCGCCGAAAGCGCCCCCCACCCTTTTGCGACAATCGCCCGCGTCTTTGTTTGTCTCAGCGTACTCATGATCACCGACGCAGTGCGGTCGGTGTCGATCGACGGCATGCTGCCGAAACCGACATAGACGGGCGCCGGGCCCGCGGCGAGAAAGTCCGCAGTGTCCGCGGGCGCTTCCCAAGCTGTACTCTTGAGCAGGAACCAATAACCCGTCACATGCTCATCCGGTCCCCAATCGGGCGGTTTCGGCACGATATGGCGGCTATGCGCGAAGAGGCGCGGAATGGTTTTTCCCTTTGGGTGATAGCCATGGAGGATAGGAAGCCGTGGGCGCGGCGACACCTCCTTGTTGTTGGGAAACCACTTGCGCAGCATCGTTCCGCAGCCAAGCTGCATCAAACCCGTCATTACATGGCCAGAGAGCCTGTTGCCGAAGGGACCGAGGCCCGGGAGCGAGGTAACCGGGCTCGGGAAGGAACCTGTTGCCGCAAAAGCCGGCTGCAGAAAGCTCGGCACGGCGATAGCGCCGAGCGCACGCGCAAGGTAGGGTGCGATGTAGCCCTTCGGGTGATAGACGATGGTGTCCGGCTCGACCTTCCGTGCGACGGACCACATGTCGTCAAGCTGGCGCTGCATCAGGTCCGTCGTGGACCGGAATGCATCCCATTTGCCTTTCAGCGACTTCAACGCCGCCTGGATTTCGGGCGTGCCGATCATCGCCTGGATATCTACGGACAGCGGCACGGAAGAGAGCCCGTATCCGGTGATCAGCCCATCGAAACCCCGGCCTGTCGAAACCGTCACCTCATGACCGCGTGCCTTCAGCACCGCCCCAAGCGCCACATAGGGCTGCACATCGCCGCGCGATCCGAGCGTGAGCATGAGAATCTTCGCCAACTCTGTTCTCCAACCAATCGCGGGATATGTGAGGACGATTCGAGGGACGGGTTAGCGCGGCCTTGGGGCGGGCGGTGGCTGGTCGATGAAGCGGCGGGCGGCCTGCGCCTGGCGGGGGTCGGCCTCGAGCAACTCGGCATAGGCATCCTCGGCCAGGCCCGGATCGCCGCCCCATACACCCGTTTGGATGGCGAAACGCAGCGCTTGCGGGTCTTCGGACGCTACCTCAAAAAGCCAGCGCGCATGCGGCAGCATTTGCGGGAAACGTCCGCCAAGCTGTAATGACACGAGGAGGGACAGTCTTGCATTGATGGAATGCGGCACCTGATCAACCGCGGCTTCAAGAATAGCCGCCGCCTCATCGAAGGCGCCCGCAAAGGCGAGCAAGCGCCCCGCCTCCAGGAACTGGCCGATATTCTCAGAGGCACGGCAATCACCCGCAAGCGCCGCCATCAGATCGTCGCCAAGAGGCTGACCGCGCGGATTGGTGCTTGCCGTCTCAACAGCCGTGACGCAGCGCACAAGCGCACCACCCAGTTCGGCGTGAATGGCATCCGCTTGCGGATCATCGCGAAGCGCCAGAAGGTCGTTCACATCGCCAATCGGAAGCGCCTCGTAGCGGCCTTCACCGCCCCCGGCGGCAATGCCTTTCAGCCGCCCCTCATCATCGACCAACGCACCTCCGCTCACGCCCGGCTGCATGAAGGCGGTGACATGGATGCGCCCCAGCTCCGCGCCGTCCGCAGGCGGGAGAATGAGACCGCCCGGCGTGAAAACGCGCACCTCCTGCCGGCCCACATCGGCGCCGACCGCGAAGTAAGGTCCGTCCTCCAGGGCTGCGTCGCCGCTTGGCGCAAGCACGAGGCCGTCCTCCGGCAAACCGTCCACCTCCAACAAAGCAAGATCGCCGCGATAGGCCGACGCTACAACACGCCCCGTCTTCGGTCCCCCCGGCGTGAAGACGGTCGCCTCGCTCCGGTCGCCCACCACATGCCGGTTGGTGACGATGAGGCCGGGCCCGATCCGGACGCCGCTCGCCACCGGATCGAAACTCGATACCGGAAAGACGGCCCGGCGGACATCGCAGACGGGGTCAGGATGCGGGCAGTCCGGGCGGGCGGATTGAACAGGCTCCGCTTCTGCTTCCGGCTCCTCTTGCGTGAAGGACAGGCTGACCTCGCGCCTCTCTCCATCCCTCAAAAACGTGACACCGGCTTCGCCACCTGGACGGACAAGGGCGAGTGCGCCGATGGCATCGCGCGGTCCGCGAACCGGTCTCTCACCGAAGGCGATGACGATATCACCCGTCTCGACGCCCGCCCTGGCCGCCGAGCCGTCGGGCGCGAGATCGGCGACGCGCGCGCCCGCGGTCTCGGCAAGCTCAGCACGCGAGAGGCGCATCAAACGCCAGCCGGGCGAAACGTACTCCACCATCCCGTCATCGCTTAAATCGTCGACCACGCGGTCAAGCAATGCGGCTGAAACCGCGAAATTGACGCCGATATTGGTGTCGGCGCCGGATGCAAAGATGGCCGAGACCATACCCACCAGGCGGCCTTCGGAATCCACCAGCGCGCCGCCGGAACTGCCGGGATTGGCCGCAGCGTCCGTTTGAACGAAATCTTCAACCGCATTGAAGCCGGCGGCCGTCACATGCAGCGCCGAGACCACTCCGCAGGCGACGGAAAGCCCAAATCCGTAGGCGTTCCCAATGACGCAAACGGGCGCGGTGAGTTCCGGTTCAGGTGCAAGGGTGACGGCCGGAAGCGTACTGTCGACCCGAAGAAGCGCGATGTCGCTTGCCGCATCATGGCCAACGAGGCGGGCGGGGAGGATGCGGCCATTGGCAAGCCGCACATCGATCCGCTGAGCCGGCTCGACCACATGCCACGCCGTTGCGATAAGCCCAGCCCCGGCAACCACGACGCCGCTCCCTTCCGGCACATTGCCGCGCGGCGTACCGTCAGTTCCGCCTTGCGGCCGCCCCGGCCAGACCGGCAGAACCGAGACCACGGAGTGCAGCGTTTCGGGAGGCATGGCACGGACCGGCGCCGCGTGAAAGGCGGCAAGGCCAACGGTGACCGCAAGGCAAATCGTGAAGCTGTCGTGACGCATGAATGGCGAACTCAATGGCTGGAGCGGTTAGCGGCGAGTTAAGCACATTTGCATGCGACAGCCGAACGGAGCTTATGAGACCCCGATCAATGCAAGGATATGTTCGCGCAGGACAACGGCGCTGTTGCGGCTCTCATCGCGGGCCGCAAAAACGAACGTCACCTTTTGATCTCGGCAAAGGCTAAGGAGTGCGTCCAATTCCACGCGATCCGCTCCGGCAAGCTCTTCAAGATAACGGCGGCGGAAGTCCGGCCAGCGTTCTGGAACATGATCGTACCAACGCCTGAGTTCCGGGCTCGGAGCGAGCGCCTTGAACCAGCGGTCGATTGCCGCGTCCTCACGCTTCAGGCCGCGCGGCCATAACCGTTCCACAAGGAGGCGCAGACCGTCAGCTTCGGCGCGCGGCGCATAGGCCCGCTTCAATCGGATATCCGGCATTGCATCGGACATAGCGTTAAATGCATCACAAACCCTGGCCGTCGCTGGGAACAGGATGACCGCACCGGACGATAAGACAAGACTATCACGAGCTGTTGAGCGGTCGGTCTGCGCTGCGGGCGCTTCTTCTGGTCCAAAATCCCTTTTTCGAGAAAATGCGGAGCGCCATGCCATTCGGCTCGTCACTTCACAGCACCAAGGGGTGGATGGAGGCCCGGCTCAGCCTGCCAAGACCATGGGAAACCCTTGCGGCACAAACGGTTAACTGCATTATATTCCTATATGAACCTAAGGGCACTGCCTTTCCGCGGCCATCTTCTCCCATGCCCGGAAGGAACCGCTTCACAAAAATGCACCTCAATGAAGGGGTGTCCAAAGAACATAGGAATTCCCTGAAAATATCAGGAAATACGGATCTTCCCCCCAGCCTCATGGCCTGTGTCATTCCACTGTCATGTGGGAGCCACAGATCGGTCATGGTGCTTGGCTAATTTCCGCGCGCCTAATGGCTGTTGGGCGATTCACAAGTCGGAATTCCTAGGGCATCATGCGCTCGAACGAACGCATATCGGGTGCCCTAAACCTCTGAAAAGCGACTGGTTTTTCGCGGCGGATCGGTTCGATCTAGCGCGGAACGCTAGGTTGCGACAAAGACACGCGGTGCGCAATGCCCGGGGCGGGTTCGGTGCCGTGGTTGTCCCAATCAAGAAGCGGGAGCTTGATAATGACGCGGTTTTTCCACCACGCGCCGAAATTCTTCGATTTCGGTGATGACGACGGTGTTGGCTATGCGCCGGGTGTCTACGGTCATGGCTGGCATTTCGGATTCGGCCCCTCCATCAAATTCGGCTCATTCGGCGACGACGAGATTTCAGGCGGCCGGCGCACTGACTTTATTTTCGGTCTGTCGGGCGACGATGAGATCGATGGCGGACGAGGGAATGACTTTCTGTTCGGCGGACGCGGCAATGACACGCTTATCGGCGGACGCGGCAACGACTTCCTGAACGGCGGACGCGGCAACGATACGGCGAGCTACGCCGACAGCCGGACGGGCATCTCCATCGACCTTAGGGATGGCGTCGCCTTCTCTCTGCCGGACAATGACGGCCCGGTCTTTTTTGCAAGCTTCGGCGGTGGTCGGAACTTCCAGTTCGACCGGCTCGTTTCCATCGAAAATGCCATCGGCTCCGACTTCGACGACGAGATCGAGGGCGACCGCAATGCCAACACCCTCCAAGGCCTTGCCGGTAACGATATCCTCAAAGGCCGGAACGGCGATGACGTCCTGATCGGCGGCGCAGGCGATGACAGGCTGAATGGCGGCAATGGCAACGACACCGCCGTCTTCGATGGCCTGCGCGCCGACTTCATCATCGACACTGAAGCACAAACCGTCACCGACACGCGCACCGATGACGTCGACACCTACCGGAACATAGAGCAGTTCCGTTTCGATGACATTGAAGTGGCGACAACTTTCAGGCTCCAGATCCTGCATGCGTCCGACCTTGAAGGCGGTGTGGACGCGATCGACAATGCGCCGAACTTCGCCGCCATCGTCGACGCGCTCGAAGACGAGTTCGAAAACACCCTCATCCTGTCGTCCGGCGACAACTACATCCCCGGCCCGTTCTTCAACGCAGCCGGCGACCGCGATACATTCCGCGAAGGCGGCGTCTTCAACGACACTTACAATGAACTGTTCGGCACGGACGCATTCAACGCGCTTCGCGAAGGCGAAGGCCGGGTCGATATCTCGATCATGAACATCATCGGCTTCGATGCGTCCGCCATCGGCAACCACGAGTTCGACAACGGTTCCGATGCCTTTGAAAACATCATCGAGGAAGACTTCCGCGATCCCGCCGGCCCTGACGCCGACCGTTGGGTGGGCGCCCAGTTCCCTTACCTCTCGGCCAATCTCGACTTCTCGCAAGATGCCGACCTCGGCAACCTTTTCACCGACGCAATTCTTCTCAACACCGAGTTCCAGACAGGTGTCGAAGAGAGCCAGAACAATGAGACTTCGGTACCGAAGATCGCGCCCGCCACGCTCATTGCCGAGGGCGGCGAACTCATCGGCGTCGTCGGTGCAACGACCCAGATTCTCGAGGACCTCTCATCGCCGAGCGGCACCACCGTCATCGATCCCGACGGTGTCGCACAAAACGACATGGCGGAGCTCGCCGCCGTCCTCCAGCCGACGATCGATGATATCCTCGCGCTCGGCGTCAACAAAATCATCCTCGTCAGCCACCTGCAGCAATTCGAACTCGAAGCGGAACTGGCAACGCTGCTTCGCGGCGTCGACGTGATCCTTGCCGGCGGTTCGGATACGTTGTCGGCCGATGCCCAGGACACGCTGCGCGAGGGCGACACGGCCGACCAGCCTTACCCGTTCGTAACCCAAGACCTTGACGGCAACGACACGCTCGTTCTGTCCACCGACGGCGAGTACTCCTATGTCGGCCGTCTCGTCGTCGACTTCGACGTGAACGGCAACGTCATCGTCGACAGCATCGACGAGGACGTGAGCGGCGCGTTCGCGACCACCGATGAAACCGTCGCCTCGCTTTATGACGGCGGCCTGGAAGAAGCCTTCGCCGAAGGCACCAAGGGCGACCAGGTAGGGGATCTCACCGGGGCCGTCACCGGCGTTGTCTCCGAGGTCGATGGCAATGTCTTCGGCGAGACGGATGTCTTCATCGAGGGCCGCCGCGAATTCGTGCGCACCGAAGAAACGACGCTCGGCAATCTGACGGCGGACGCCAACCTTGCCGTCGCCCAATCGGTCGACGACACAGTGATGGTCTCCATCAAGAATGCCGGCGGCATCCGCGCGCCAATCGGCGAGATCGACGGCCTGACGGGCGAACCTCTCCCGACGCAGGAAAACCCGGCCTCGGGCAAGGAAGAAGGTGAGATCTCGCAGCTCGATATCGAGAACGCGCTGCGCTTCAACAATGGTCTGACCTTGCTGACGCTGACCCTCGATGAACTGAAGATCGTGCTTGAGCATGGTGTAGCCGCCACGGCGCCCGGTGCAACGCCCGGGCAGTTCGCTCAAGTCGGTGGCCTGAGCTTCAGCTTC
>JAKSCL010000329.1 GCA_022360615.1 Hyphomicrobiales bacterium | reverse complement strand
CCGATCTCCTTCATCGAGCAGCGCTGTCGACCAATCCCATGCGGCTAGCCCGGTTGCCTATGCCGGGAGCAGGAGACCGCTTTGCGGGTATAGTCACAAAGGCCGGTTGGCCAATTCCGTCTGGCGCAGTTCCTGCCCGGTTCGGGTTCGCCGGTTGATCATGTGTTCCGGTGCAATGCCGGCTAAGCCGCCTTTCGCGTGAGAAAGCCGCTCATGCGTTCCAGGGCGCGCTCGATGTTCTCCGCTGAGTTCGCATAAGAGACGCGCAGATAGCCTTCGCCCCATATGCCGAAGTCGGGACCGCCGATGAGGGCGACGCCCGCGTCCTCCAAGAGGGCCGAGGCGAGCGGCTTTGCTTGCCAGCCGGTCCCCGTAATATTCGGAAAGGCATAGAAGGCGCCCTTCGGCATAGGACAGGAGACGCCCGGAAGCGCGTTCAGGCCCTCAACCACGATATGGCGGCGCTTGTCGAAGGCCGCCATCATGTCGGCGACCGCATCTTGCGGGCCTTGAAGGGCCGCAAGTCCCGCCCATTGCGCTGCCGCATTGACGCAGGAATAGGAATTGACCGCCAGCTTGCGGGCCGCGTCGTAAAGATTATCGGGCCAAATGGAATAGCCGAGCCGCCAGCCCGTCATGGCGTAGGTCTTCGACCAGCCGTCAAGCAGGATGACCCGCTCACGAATCGATGGATAATCGAGTAGCGATTGGTGCTTGAGGCCGTCAAAGGTCATCTGGCCGTAGATTTCGTCGGAAAGAATCGCTGCTTTCGGGAAGCGCTCAAGGCCGGCAACCAGCGTGTCGATCTCGTGCTGAGGCGTCACGCCGCCGGTCGGGTTCGCGGGCGAGTTGAGAATGATCAGCCGTGTCTTGTCCGTCATCAGGGACAGGGTCTCTTCCCCTGAAAAGGCGAAACCGTTTTCCTCGCGGATGGGAATGGGCACGGGCCGCGCCCCGGTGAACTCGATCATCGAGCGGTAAATCGGAAAGCCCGGATCGGGATAAAGGATGTCGACGCCCGGCTCGCCGAACATCAGAATCGCCGCGAACATCGTCACCTTGCCGCCCGGTACGATCAGCACGTTTCCGGGAGAAACTGCGATGCTCAAGCGCTTTTCGATGTCGCCGGCGACCGCCTCACGCAGCACTTTGATACCGGTTGCCTCGGTATAGCCATGATGACCGTCGCGGAGCGCCTTGATGGCCGCTTCGACAATGTGGGGCGGGGTTGGGAAATCCGGCTGGCCGATCCCGAGATTGATGATGTCCCGGCCTTCGGCGGCAAGCGCGCCCGCGCGCGCCAAAACGGCAAAAGCGTTTTCCTCGCCGATACGCGAGAAGGCGGCGACCGGTTCGACCATGCATCCCTTCCACTTCTGATATGCCCATCAATGGGTTCTTTCGCAGGAATGCCTCGCCTAGCATACATCTCCGACACGTGAAAAGGACCGGAAGGGAACCATATGAACCCGCGCGACCCACGGCCCATTGTTGAAGACTGGACCCCGCGGTCACGGCCGGTGCGTTCGGTGATGGAGGGCCGTTTTGTCAGGCTCGAACCGCTTGATCCGAACCGGCATGGCGCGGCGATGTTCGATGCCCATCGGGATTTGGACCCGGAAGGCCGGGCCTGGGACTTCCTGCCCTATGGCCCGTTTCCCGATTATCCGGCCTACCATACGCATCTGGCCGCTCAGGCCGCATGCGGTGATCCGATGTTCTTCGCGATTGTCGAGCAAGCCTCAGGTGATGCTGTCGGCGTTGCCTCGCTGATGCGATGCGATCCGGCAAACGGGGTGATCGAGACCGGGCATCTGTGCTTCACCCCGCGGTTGCAACGCACACCGGGTGGCACGGAAATGATCCATCTCTTCGGGTGTCATGTGTTCGACGATCTCGGTTACCGGCGCTTTGAGTGGAAGTGCGATGACGCCAATGCATCATCGAAACGGGCCGCGGAACGGTTCGGCTTCACATTCGAGGGAGTCTTCCGTCAAATGATGGTCGTGAAAGGGCGCAACCGCGACACGGCCTGGTTTTCCATCCTCGACACGGAATGGTCCCGGTGCCGGGCCGCCTTCGAAGCGTGGCTTGCACCTGAAAACTTCGATGCGGATGGCAGGCAAAGAAGCGGCCTGGAGGAAATCAGGACTGGACTCAAGGAATAGGAGGAAGCGCCGATGTCTGCTGGCATCATCGAAAAAGCCGAAGCGTTCAGGGCGCTTCATGAAGGACCCGGCACATTTGTCATCCCGAACCCCTATGATGTCGGGACAGCACGGCTGCTTGCCCATATGGGCTTTAAGGCGCTTGCGACGACAAGCGCGGGCTTTGCCTTCAGCCAAGGATTGGCCGAATCCGTTCCGGAACTGACGCGCGAAAGGGTGCTTTGGCATGCCCGCGATCTTGTCGATGCCACGCCACTGCCCGTTAGTGCCGATCTCGAACGGGGCTTTGGCGACGACCCGAAAACCGTTGCAGAAACCGTCCGGCTTGCGGCCGAAACGGGCCTTGCCGGCTGTTCGATTGAGGACGCGACAGCCAATCCTGATCAACCCATCTACGATTTTAGCCTTGCGGTTGAGCGGATTGCGGCCGCCGTTGACGCGGCGCGCGCGCTCGGCCGACCCTTTACGTTGACGGCGCGGGCGGAAAACTATCTGCACGGGCGGCCCGATCCGGACGATACACTCAGGCGCCTTCAAGCGTTTGAGAAAGCGGGGGCCGATGTGCTTTACGCACCGGGCCCGCCGGACGCGGATATCATCCGCCAATTTGTTGAAGCGCTCGAAAAGCCGGTGAACGCCATCATCACGCGCAAGGGAACGTCCTCTTCGGTGAAGGCTTTGAAGGAGGCGGGCGTACGGCGGATCAGCGTGGGCAGTCTGTTCGCGCTTGCTGCGCTCGGAGCCTTTCAACGCGCCGCGCGCGAGGTTCTGGAAGATGAAACCTCCACTTTCACCACTGACATTGCATCCTTTGCCGAGGTCGATGCAGTCTTCAGAACGTTTTCCAAGCAATAGTGCCGGAAGGCCATCATGCCCGGGGAGTGTCGCCCATGCGTTTGAACAACAAGATCGCGATCGTCACAGGTGCCGCGTCGGGTTTCGGCGAGGCGATTGCCAAGCGCTTTGCGCAGGAGGGTGCGAAGGTCATTATCGCCGATATCAATGACAATGGTGCGGCGCAGGTCGTCTCCGGCATCGAGGATGCGGGCGGAACGGCCAAGCTTCAGCACTGCGATGTGACGTCGAAGGACGATGTGGCGGCACTCGTTTCCACAACAGTTGAGGCATATGGTCGGATCGACATCTTCGTGAACAATGCCGGCTATACTCATGAACGCGGGCGCTTCCTCGATGTGGATGAGGAGACGTTCGAGCGCATCTACGACACCAATGTGAAGTCGATCTATCTCTCAGCCCTGTCGGTCGTCCCGCATATGCGCGGGGCGGGCGGCGGCGTGATCCTTAACATCGCCTCCACGGCTGGTGTACGGCCGCGGCCCGGGCTCACCTGGTATAACGGCTCCAAAGGCGCGGCGATCACGCTGACGAAATCGATGGCAGCGGAGCTTGCAGGCGATAAAATCCGCGTCTGCGCAATCAACCCGGTGATGGGGGAAACGGGATTGTTGGAAGCCTTTCTTGGTAAGGCCGACACGCCGGAAAACCGCGCTGAAGTTGAAGCCGGGATTCCGCTCGGCCGGCTCTCAAGGCCCGAGGACATCGCCAATG
>JAKSCL010000328.1 GCA_022360615.1 Hyphomicrobiales bacterium | reverse complement strand
CGTCATCGGTTTCGACATGGGTGGCACGTCCACCGATGTCTCCCATTACGCGGGCGAGTACGAGCGCGCCTTCGAGACCGAGGTGGCGGGCGTGCGCATGCGCGCGCCGATGATGCGCATCCACACGGTTGCCGCCGGCGGCGGCTCCATCCTCCACTACAATGACGGCCGCTATCAAGTCGGTCCCGATTCAGCAGGCGCGCATCCCGGCCCCGCCTGCTACCGCAAAGGCGGGCCGCTTGCGGTCACAGATGCAAACGTCATGGTGGGTAAACTGTTACCGGATTTCTTCCCGGCGATTTTCGGTCCCGGACAGAACGAAAAGCTTGACGCCGAGGTGGTCAAAGGAAAGTTCGATGCGCTTGCGGAAGAGATTGGCGATGGACGTTCGCCCGAGGAAGTCGCGGACGGCTTCCTGCAAATCGCAAATGAGAACATGGCGAACGCGATCAAGAAGATTTCCGTGCAGCGCGGCTATGACGTGACGGAGTACGCCCTCAACTGTTTCGGCGGCGCGGGTGGGCAGCACGCCTGCGCCGTTGCCGACGCGCTCGGCATGGAGACGGTCATCATCCACCCCCATTCGGGTCTGTTGTCGGCCTACGGGATGGGGCTTGCCGATATCCGCGCCAACCGTCAGAAAGCCATCGAAAAACCGCTGAACGAAGCGCTGCTCGAACCCCTCACGCTTGAGACTGACGAATTGGCGGCCACCACGCGCGCCGAACTGGAAGCGCAAGGCATCCCGCCTTCGGAAACGGTCACGCATCCGCGCCTGCACCTGCGTTATGCGGGGACCGACACGCCCTTGCCCGTGCGGCTAACGACGGTTGAGGAAATGCGTGGCGCGTTCGAAGCCGCACACAAAAAACAGTTCGGCTTCATTTTCGAGGGCAAGGAACTGGTGGCCGAGGCGCTTGAAGTCGAAACCATCGGCGAAGGCGCCGATATCGTCGAACCCGACCGGCCGCTCGCAAGGGAAACGCCCGAAGACCCCGTGACCACGGCGGAAATCTTCACCCATGGCGCGTGGGTCAAGGCAAGCGTCCATAAGCGTGAGCAGCTGAAGCCCGGCAACCGCATCGACGGCCCCGCTCTCGTGATCGAACCGCACCAGACTGTCGTGATTGAGCCCGGCTGGCAGTTGCAGGTCACGGCGAAGAACCATCTTCTGATGGCCCGCACCGTTCCGCTTGAACGCGCAAGGGCGATCGGCACGGATGCGGATCCGCTCATGCTTGAGGTCTTCAACAACCTCTTCATGTCGATTGCCGAGCAGATGGGCGTGGCGCTTCAGAACACCGCCTATTCGGTGAACATCAAGGAACGGCTCGATTTCTCCTGCGCGGTTTTCGATGCGACAGGCGCGCTCGTCGCGAACGCCCCGCACATGCCGGTGCATCTCGGCTCCATGGACCGCTCGGTCGAGACCATCATCAAGCTGAACTCCAACCAGATGGCGCCGGGCGACGTGTTCATGCTGAACGCGCCCTATAATGGCGGCACGCACCTGCCGGATATCACGGTCGTCACCCCCGTCTTCGACGATAAGGGCGAGGACATCATCTTCTATGTCGCCTCGCGCGGCCACCATGCCGATGTGGGCGGCACGGCGCCTGGCTCCATGACGCCGCTTGCGGCGACGGTCGATGAGGAAGGCGTCCTCATCGACAACTTTAAGCTCATCGGCAAAGGGCATTTCCGCGAGGAGGCCCTAATGGACCTGCTCACCAACCACCCCTATCCCTGCCGGAACCCCTATCAGAACGTCGCTGACTTAAAGGCGCAGGTGGCCGCCAACGAAAAGGGCGTGCAGGAATTGCGCAAGATGGTCGCCCATTTCGGGTTGGACGTGGTGCAGGCCTATATG
>JAKSCL010000327.1 GCA_022360615.1 Hyphomicrobiales bacterium | reverse complement strand
GCAGGCTTTCCGCTTCACCCAAGGTGAACCACTTTGCGGCCATCGCCTCGTCATTGAGCGCGGGTTCGCCGGACAGCCATTTGGCCGCAAAGACGATAATGACGAAATGCCGCACCGGATCGATCACATCGACGACATCAGCGACATCCCCGAGGGCGGCGGAAAGCCCTGTCTCCTCCTGGAGTTCGCGTAACGCCGTACCGCGTGCGGTCTCGCCAGCCTCAATCTTGCCGCCGGGCAGGCTCCAGACACCGGCGTAGGGCGCATGCGCCCGTTGGACGAGTAGCACGCGGTCGCCGCGCCAAACGGCGGTGGAGGCACTTGCAATCGGCGGGACAGGTGTCGTCATGGAAAGGCTTATACGGAATCCGCCGCGTCCTGTGCAGTCTCTCCGAATATCGCTTCAGCGGTTGCGGTGGCAGTGTCGATATGGTCGTCGTGAGACGCGCTTTCGGCGCCTTCTGCATCGGCTCCGTTGATCACGCCGCTCGCTTTGTCGATCAAGGCGCGAAGAAAGGTCGTGTCGGCCGTAAGCCTTGCCGAATCTCCTGCCCGGGCCGCATCGATGGCCGACAATACCTTCCGGTCGAGCGCGGAAACGACCGTCTCAAACTGCTTTTTCAAAGGCGGTTCGACGAAATCATAGGCTTCGATACACAAATCGCGGGCCGCGAAATGCGAGTCGTGAAAGTGATCCCGGTAGGATTTGGGGGTCCACTCTTCCAAATCTTCCAGACACTCCGGCATATCGGCGACCATTTCCAGCAGCATGATCGCTTCGTTGAAGTGATTTAGATAGTCGGTCGCAAGGAAGGTGTTCGGATTGACAGCGGTGTCCACATAGCGGGCGGGGGCGCCCGGAGGTGGATTATCTTCGGGTAAGCTGTTGACGGGCGTTGGGCTCATGGCACAACCATGCATTGGTGCTGGTTAAGGCTTCTTGAAGGAAAACGTCACGCTTTTTGCGGCTTGCGGGGACAAGTTGGCCTGATGCCTCTTCTGCCGTTTGGGCGTGCTGCCCCAGGTGATAGAATATCAGCGAATCTTGCGCGGGGAACCTGCAAGGGAAAGCCAGCAAATGTGTGGTCGCTTCAGCCTTAATTCGCCGCCGGAAGAAGTTCGTCATGCCTTTGGGTATGAAGACAAGCCAAACTTCCCGCCACGCTACAATATAGCACCGACCCAGCCGGTCGGTATTGTGCGGTTGGAGGACGGCGTACGCCGTTTTGGTCTGGTGCGTTGGGGATTGATTCCCTCTTGGGTGAAAGATCCGAAGAGTTTCACGCTTCTCATCAATGCCCGCTCGGAGACCGTGCATGAGAAGCCGGCCTTCCGGGCGGCCATTCAAAGGCGGCGCTGCCTGGTGCCAGCGAACGGGTTTTATGAATGGCAACGCCAGGCTGGGCCGGGCAAACAGCCCTTTTGGGTAAGGCCGGTAAAGGGCGGCGTCATCGGCTTTGCGGGGGTATGGGAACGTTGGATGGGACCTGGCGGCGAGGAGTTGGAGACCGTGGCCATCTTGACGGCGCCGGCGCCGCCGTCACTCGAAGACATTCACCACCGGGTGCCTATCGTCATCGCAGCGGAGGATTATGCCCGCTGGCTCGAGACGGCTGATTCCTGTCCTGGAAATTTGAGCGATCTCCTTCAGACCCCGGCCGACGGCTTTTTCGAAGCGGTTCCCATCGGCATGCGGGTCAATGTGGTGGCGAATGACGACCCTGGTCTTCAAGATCCGGTAAACCCCGAAGACGAGCGCGCAGACGACGATCCGGCACGTCTTGCCAAGCTAAATGCCGGGCGCACAGCCGCCCAGAAAAAAGACGCAAAACGTGTCCGCCAAATGGGCGAGAAACGCGAAAAGGCCAAGGCAAAGCCCGTAAAGAGCGAAGAGGCCGATGCGGCAGGGCAACTCGACCTTTTTTGACCGGCAGCCGTCGGCGATCAGACCGGCGGTTTTCGCAACGACACCGTTGTCGAACGGAAATTGAAGCCATTGAGTTGATCCCGCACCGCCGGGCTGTCGATAACGAGGGCGCGGTCTTCGATAATTACCGGCGTCTCGAAACCGGCTTCTTCGGCAAGGCGGCAAAAATCATCCCAGGTCATGGCGCCGCCAAGGCACTCACCGCGGATGACGGGATCTTCAGCCAGATGCGTGGGCAGCGGCACGTCCACAAAAACATCGGCGAAGACCATACGGCCTTCCGGTTTAAGCATCTGAAATGCGCCTCGAAAGACAGCGCTTTTGTCGGTAACGAGGTTGATCACGCAATTGGAGACGGCAAGATCGGCGAAAGCGGAACCAATCTCTGCCTCGTCAAGACGGTCGATATAGCCCTCGACAAACCGTACATTGGAGCGTGCATAGCCGAAGCGTTCGCGATGCCAATCCTCATGCGCCCGGGCAACCGCTAGCTGCTCTGGTGTCATGTCAACGCCGGTGACGAGGCCCGTTTCTCCCGCAAGCTGGGCGAAGACGTAGGCGTCACGTCCGGCGCCCGAGCCCAGGTCGACGATATGGAGCCCTTCGAGATCGCCTTCGGGAACGACAAGCCCGCAACCGTAATAGCGGGCCTTCACCTCCTCGTGGATGTTCTTGAGCGCTTCAGCCACATGGGCGGGCAAGGCTTTCGGCGCGCAACAGGCATTGGTTTTCAAGTCGGCTGAGTTCTTCAGGGTCTTACCGTAATAGTTTTTGACGGTCTCGTGGGTCATTGCGGCTCCGCAAGTCGTTTGATCGGCCGATCTTTAAGATGCCGGGGGGCAAGCGGCAACGGGCACGAGGGTCACATTGGCGTCAGCGCACGCCGCCGCCATTTCACGCCGTTTCCTGGCGGTTTTGTGGGTTCTTGGCGGGGTCGAGCCATTTCGCCATGGCTATGCGCTCTTCGACCGCATAGCCAAGCGCGCGGTAGAAATCGACGGCGGCTTGATTGTCCGCACGCACCATCAAATTGAGCTTCCAGATACCCTTGTCACGCAGCCAGCCTTCCGCTGCATCCATCATCAAGCGTCCGTAGCCCTTGCCGCGATGGCCGGGATCGACGGAAACATAATAGACCGTGCCGCGATGGCCGTCGTGGCCAGTCATGACGCTGGCAATGGGCGCATCCGCCTGCCAGCCGACAAGGATCACGGCGTTTTCGCAGGATGAGGCGAGACGGATATCGGCATTGGGATCGTTCCATGGCCGTGTGAGTCCGCAACGTTCCCACAGCGCTGTGAGCGTTTGTGTATCGCCAGCGGACGGTGGCGAGCCCGGCCAGCCGGCAAGCGGGCGGATTTCAATCATGACGGTGCATCCTGGTGTCTAAAAAAGGCGGCGCTTATGGCAGGCTTGACCGCCCTATGCAATAGTCGGCTCATGTCACATGCTGTTTTGGAATCCGTCCTATCGAAAAACCTGATTGACCGCTTCATCGCCATCGTCGGCGCGGCGCACGCCATCACCGATGCAAACGAGATGGAGCCCCATATGCGTGAATGGCGCGATCGCTATCATGGGCGCTCACCGCTCGTGCTCAAGCCCGCCACGGTTGGCGAGGTCTCGCATATATTGGCGCTCGCCAGCGAAACACGCACAGCGGTCGTGCCGCAGGGGGGGAATACCGGGCTTGTCGGGGGTCAAATCCCATCCGGAAGCGAGATCGTCGTCTCGCTCTCCCGCCTCAACCGCATCCGCGGGATCGACCCCGAGGGTAATACCCTTACCGTCGACGCCGGTGTCACGCTTCAGGCCTGTCAGGAAGCGGCCGATGGCGTCGACCGTCTCTTTCCTTTGAGCCTCGGTGCAGAGGGTACTTGCCAAATAGGCGGGAACCTCTCGACGAATGCCGGAGGTGTCGCCGTTCTGGCTTATGGCAACACACGCGACCTCACGCTTGGCCTTGAGGTCGTACTCCCCAATGGCGATGTCTGGGATGGGTTGAGGGCGCTGCGCAAGGACAACACCGGTTACGCGCTCAAGCATCTTTTCATCGGTGCGGAAGGCACGCTCGGTATCATCACCGGCGCAGTCTTGAAGCTGTTTCCGAAACCGAAGGCGCGCGAAACCGTGTTTGCAGGTGTTGCGTCGCCGCATAATGCTCTTGCACTCTTCAACAGAGTGCAAGGTGCGTTTGGCACGTCTCTCACCAGTTTTGAAATCATGCCGCGTATAGGTATCGATTTTTGCCTGAGACATCTGTCCGGAGCCCGTGATCCGCTCGAGGCTGCCCACCCCTGGTATGTTCTCATCGAGATTTCATCCGGTAACGACCAGAGACGGGAGGAGGTCGAACATTTGCTCATGGAGGCGCTTGAAGACGGGCTGATGGAGGATGCGGCATTTGCGTCGTCCGAGGATCAAAGGAAAGCGTTCTGGCATCTGCGCACGGGCATGTCCGAGGTGCAGCGCGAAGAGGGCGGTTCGATCAAGCACGACGTGGCTGTGCCGGTCGCGGCCGTTCCCGATTTCCTGGAGGACGCCTCTAAGGCAGCGGTGGAACTGATACCTGGCTCGCGGCCTTTGCCGTTCGGCCATCTGGGCGACGGCAACATTCACTTCAACATCTCGCAGCCCCTGGAGGCGGATAAGCAAGCCTTCCTCGGCCGATGGGAAGAGATGAATGAACTCATCCACGGCATCGTTTTGGACTATGGAGGAACGATATCAGCGGAGCACGGTATCGGTCAGATGAAGCGCGATCTGATGCTCGGTATCAAGAGCGAGGTCGAAATGGACCTTATGCGCCGGATGAAGACAGCCTTCGATCCAAACGGCATCATGAACCCCGGAAAAGTGATCTAGCCATACGTATATCGCGCCCAGACAGCCCGACCGCCCTTAGTCTTCGATGGTGATCAGATGAAGCTGGCGGTGAAGCAGAACCGAACTATCCTTTGAGGACTTGCAGGAGATTTTCAGCGGTCTCACACAGTGTTGCGGGGCAATGGCCGCGATCCAGTGTCAGGCTGGAGAGCTCGGGGTGGATCAGAATAGATAGCGTGACTGCCATGACAAGCAGCGGTTTCGACACGGTCCACCGGATTGTGCCATGGGCAAGATGTGAGGCGCGGCAAGATACGCACAACATCCTCATCCTGCCAGCATGCTTGACCGCGCCTGAAAAGGTGGGACCAAGCTTGTAGGCAGCCCGACCCGCACGGTCGCGTTTGAACGTCCGGAAATCCTTAGGCGACGCGGCGGATGGCCGGCTGCATCTTTTCGCCTTCACGCGGAATGAAGCCATCGCGCGTTTGCGGCAGTTTCATACAAAGCACGGCCCCCGCCACCTGATTGCGCAGGATTTGCGCGGTACCTCCGCCAATGGTGAACATACGCGCGTCGCGCACCATGCGCTCAAGCGGATTGTTGCGCGAATAGCCTGCCGCGCCGTGGAGCTGCAACGCGTCATTCGTGACCTTGATCGCGGTTTCAGCGGCGAAGATTTTCGCATGTGCGGCTTCGGTCATGTCGGGGAAACCGTCATCGGCGCCGCGCGCGGCCTTATAAACGAGCGCTTGCGCCGCCGCGAGGCCCATCGACATGTCGGCAATCATCCATTGCAGGCCTTGAAATTCGGCAAGAGGGCGTCCGAACTGTTCGCGTTCCTTCGCATAGGCCGTGGCGAGTTCGAATGCCCCTTCGGCAATGCCGAGCGCGACGGTGGCCGCGCCCGTACGCTGGCCATTATAAGCGGTCATGAGATCTTTAAAGCCGCGCTTCACCCCGCCGGGCGGGATGACGGCCATATCCTCATGGATGGCGAGGTCTTCGAAATAGACTTCGGTTTCCGTGATACCGCGCAGACCCATGGTCGGTTCGCGCTCGCCGATTCGCAGGCCTTCGGACTCACCCAGAATGGCGATGAAACCGGCTATGCCCTGGTCTTCCCCATCTTCGATGACGCGTGCAAAAACCAGATGCACCTTCGAGACACCGCCGCCGGTGATCCAATGCTTCTTGCCGTTCAAGATGTAGTGGTCGCCGCGCTTGACGGCCGTTGTCGTCATTTGCGTGGCCGCCGATCCAGCGTCGGGTTCGGTGATGCAGATGGCGGGTTTGTCACCTGCGAGCACATGAGGTGCAACAAGGCGTTTCTGCTTCTCTGTCCCGTAAGCCATGATGGCGCCAATCGCACCCATATTGGCTTCGACGACGATGCGCGCTGTAACCGCGCAGGCCTTGGCGATTTCTTCAATCGCGAGAACCGTGTGGAACACACCAAGGCCGCGCCCACCATAGGCTTCGGGGATGGTCATCCCCATCAGGCCGGCATTTGTCAGCGCTTTCACATTCTCCCAAGGATAGCGCTCGGTCCGGTCGACGTCAGCGGCGTTCGGTCCGAAAACACCCTCGGCAAGCATGCGCGCCGTTTCCTTGATGTTTCGCTCTTCGCTGCTCAATTGAAACATGAAACCCAGCCTTTGTTTTGAATGCCGTCTTCTCCGTGCCGTGTATCCGTTCGGTGTGGTATTTAGAACGGACTCGATCACGATTTTGTGAGGACGCTATATCGTTAAGAGAGGGAACAAAAGCGAGTAATTATCGAATTTAATGTTAAGAAAATTCACAAAATTGCTTTTCGATCACCGGTTCCTTTGGCTATGAATATCCGTCAGCTCAAAACCATGATCGCCGTTGCGGAACAGCCATCCCTTTCCGCGGCGGCTGAAGCGATTGGCCTGAGCCATTCGGCCGTCAGCCTTCAGATCAAGGCGCTCGAGGCGGAGCTTGAAGTGCCGCTTGTTGACCGCAGCCGCCGCCCGCCGGTTTTGACGGACAGGGGCCATGCGCTCGTTGAACGCGCCCGCGAGATGGTGACGCTTCTCGATGAGATTGCAGCGCTTGGATCGGAAGAGCAGCTTATCGGCTCGTTGACTGTTGGCGTCGTGCCGACGGCCATGGTGCATCTACTGCCGCCGGCGCTTGCTGCGCTTCGCCGTTTTCACCCGAGGCTTGCGATTCACATCCGCTCCGGTCTGTCGGGTGATCTCGCCCAATATGTCCGGGTAGGCGACTTGGACGTTGCCGTCGTCACCGACCCGGATCGCGTGCCCGAGGGGCTGAAATGCAGAGTTGTCGCTTGCGAGCCCCTGTTCGTGATCGCTTCGATGGAAAGCCTGGGGGCAACGGCCGAAGAACTCATCACTGGCAACCCTTTCATCTGGTTCAACCGCAGAACCTGGGCCGGCCAGCAGATCGAAAGGCGCTTGACCGATAGCGGTCTTGCTTTGCGCGATCTCATGGAGGTCGATTCTCTGGAGGCCATCGAGGCATTGGTGCGCCATGGCCTTGGCGTATCGATCGTTCCGGAGCGCGTGGGCAATCCATTTCCAGAAGACATCCGCAAAGTGCCTTTTGGCAAGCCGCAAGCCATCCGCGCGCTCGCGCTCCTTGAGCGCAGCCGCAACCCTAAAATCAAGCTCGCCGACGCACTATTTTCCCAGTTGACGGATGTGGTGGAGATGGCGAAACAAAAAAGCTAGGCTAATTCAGCCATTCAGACGGAGTTCAGGTCCGCTGAACTATCTATGACGCCAAGATGGGCGGGGTGGCCGCGTGTTTGAGGCTTCAGAGCACGCCCGCAATGCAAAAACGGCAAAGCTGGAGTGAGAGATATGCTGAAGAAAACGCTGGTCATGATCGGCATCCTGAGCGTAGCATTTGTAGTGGGGATGGGCGAGGCATCCGCCTGCCCGAAAGGGTTCGTTAAATGCGCGCAAAACAGTTGCTGCCCGGCAAAATAGGCCCCGGAAGAACAGGCCGTCACGATGCCCGTCCGGGCGCAGTTTGCGCTTGGGATGAGAGAGCCGGGTAGTGCAATCCGCTGTTTGGAAAGCGCTTCTGATTGTTTTGATCGTTGCCGGGTTTACCGCAGCATCCCTGTTTTCACAGGCGAGGCTGGATGACCTGCGGCTTCTGGCGGGGCTTTATTTTGAGCCCAGAGATTCCGAGCTCCGCGTCGGAGGCTTTTACGAAACCGGCCCCGACGGCTTTATCAGGGGCCCCGCGGTCTGCGACCCCGATCCAGAACTGATCGCCAGTCATTTTGCCGGTTTGGATGCGTCGAACGAGGCGGTTGTCTTTAACCGTCTCGGATCGAACCTACCGTTCTTGAGCGCGATCGCGAATGTCGTGACAGCGGCAGGCGCGAGGCCGTTTCATGATACTGACGAGAACGGTGGCTACCGCCTCGTTCTGCGCGATATCTCCAGGGTGGGTTTCGGCTCGGATGAGGCGGCCTATGCCTATCTGGGCGATGTGCTTGATACCCATCCCGATTGCCGCAACCGCATTTTCGTGCGCTGGAAGCAGGGCAACAAATGCACGGTCATTTTGAGCGATGCGCTCATTAAAGGCGACAGCGTTATTGGTTATAAAGCAACGGATTGGTGTATTTTTCCGCATTCAACGGATGAGGGCTTTTACACCGGCAAGCCTTTGTGGGCCGAGGAGCCGAGCCATTCCGGCTTTTTTGACTATCTCGCGCTCGCCAAGGACCGCTTCGGCCTGATTGAGAAAATCATCCAGTAGCCGTCTCATTTGTCGGGCAGCGGAATGAACTCTTCCTCGTCGCCCGGCACGGTGTCGAAACGTTTTTGCTTCCAATCGGCCTTTGCCTGCTCGATTCGCTCCTTGGACGACGAGACGAAGTTCCACCAGATGAAGCGCGGGCCGTCCATGGTGTCTCCGCCAAGCATCATGAAGCGGGCATTTGTGACGGCGCGGACCGTGATCCGGTCCCCCGGTTTGAACACGAGAAGCTTGCCCGGCCCAAAGCGGTCGCCCGCAATCTCGATCTCGCCCGAGACGGTGTAGATGCCGCGTTCATCGTAGTCGGGATCGAGCGGCAATGACGTGCCTTCGGCAAGCGTGGCGTCGCCATAGAACATCGGCGTGAACGTTTTCACCGGGGCGCTTTCGCCATACATCGAGCCGAGAATGAGCCGGACCGACGCGTTATCGCCCGCAACGACGGGCAGATCGCTTTTGCCCGTATGCGAAAAGGCAGGCGCGGTTTCCTCATCGGTTTTGGGGAGCGCCACCCAGGTCTGGATGCCGAAAAGCCTGGGACCTTTCGCCTTTTCCTCAGGGGCGGTGCGTTCGGAATGAACGATGCCCTTGCCTGCTGTCATCCAGTTCACAGCACCCGGTTCGATGGCCATCTCGGTGCCAAGCGAATCCCGGTGCATGATCTGGCCGTCGAACAGATAAGTGACGGTCGCAAGCCCGATATGGGGGTGCGGACGAACATCCATCCCTTCGCCCAGAAGGAATTCCGATGGTCCCATCTGATCGAAAAAGATGAATGGTCCCACCATTTTCTTGCCGATCGAGGGGAGTGCGCGGCGCACCTCAAAGCCGCCAAGGTCGCGGACGCGCGGCACGATCACCGTCTCGATAAGGTCGCACGCGCCCGCATCGCCCGGCTGCGGATCGTCACATGGCTGCCAGCTCATGCTTCATTCCACATCTAAAGGTTCCGTCCCAGCCGGTGCGCCATCGGCAGACAAGGTAATCTTCTCGACCTTCGCCTCAGCTTGCTTCAAAAGCGCATCGCATCGCTTTTTTAAAGCATCGCCGCGCTCATAAATGGTGATCGATTCCTCAAGCGGCACATCGCCCCGTTCGAGTTTCTGGACAATGGTCTCCAGCTCGGACAGGGCTTGCTCGAAGGTAAGCGTCTCAGGGTTCGGGAGCGTATCGGCCATGGCACCGCTCTACCGCAGAATTCGGCAAACGCCAAGGATTGCGGGGCAAGCGGATGTTCGATTGCGTCCGATCTGTCATCAATGAATGAACGAACACGGCCATTATAAACCAATAAACTATCTCCCTAATGGCATCTGCCGCCACGGAGAAGCGCTTGGCGGCAGAACTGAAAAAGAAGATTGAACAATGATGATGACAGGGATTCTGGCATTGGGCCTGGTGGCCATTCCGTTGACCGCGGTTGCGTCTGATTTCAGCCGTTATGAAGCCGCCGATAACGACAAGGGCGCTGTTGCTGCTTCGGTCGACGTCGCGCCGGTTGTTCGCACCGCTTCAAGCGATGCGCGCGGTGAAGTCACCGAGACGGTCTTCGCCCCGAAAAACTAAGCGGCTTTGCTTAACCGGCAGCCGTTTTTCAAAAGTAGGCGGTGCGTTCGCGCATCGCCGCTTTTTTTGTTCAGTGACGCTACGTCACAACTGCCTCTCCAAGGGGCG
>JAKSCL010000082.1 GCA_022360615.1 Hyphomicrobiales bacterium | reverse complement strand
GTAGCGGCCCGCGAGGAGCTTCGTGACATGTTCGTGCGTTCCACACACGGAGGCTGAGGCGTCTTGGGAGGTGATGAGCGGCGCTGCCGCTGTCGAGGCGGCAAAAACCGCGGTTGCTAGAAGCGTTTTCGTCAGTCCGGTCATTCAGGTCCTCCTAAATCCGGTGCGCACACTGGCCGGGCGATGGAGGTTTCTTGTGACCGTTCTTGTTTCTTTATCGCTACTCCAGACGCTCACCGATGGTTTCAAGTGATAACGGCGGCTGCCTTCCCTTTATTCCAAGATAGGTCTTTCCTCGGGATATTGTCATCAAAATTTCATGATTTGGGGAAAAAAGACGCATTGAGTGCGCCTTTCATTTCGAATCTGCTTAAAAAACGGGCAAAAATTTTGATCGAGATGACAATAATCCGAATCAGCCTGTGGATTCTCGGTGAATTGTCACAAAGACGTCAAAACCGCCCGGAACGCAGTTGGCTGAAAGCGGTTTGAATGCCGATCGGACTTGCCGCCTAGCGGAAAAAGGCCACGCCGCCGCCGGACGCCAGCACGCCCTGATACTGGGTTTGCGCCGTACGGGCGAGGCGGGCAATCTCCTGCGAATCGAGATCCTTCAGGATAATTTCCTTGTCGTTTGTATTCCAGGCGCTCACCTTTTGCAGTTCAGGCGATGCGCAACCGCGCGTAGACGCCCTAAGGCCGCCTGTCCAGGTTGTATTCGTAAGGAACAACTGGCAGGAGCCGGTGGCATCCGAAATCGTCCAGGCGCCGGAAAGCTGTCCGGGCTCAGCTGCATCAAGTGCTGTCGGGGGCGGGGTAAATTGCGTAAGTGTGTTTTGGCCGGCCGCCGCCGTCTGTCCTTGCGGTGCGGTCTGTCCGGAGATGCCCGTCTGCGCGCCGAACTGTCCAGGCTGGCCGGTCTGCGTTGTTCCGGTCACGCCTTGGGCCGTCTGACCGAATTGGCCTTGCCCGCTTTGCGGGAATTGACCCTGCCCGAAGGTTCCCGGTGCATAGGTGCCTTGCGCCGTTTGCTGTCCTGGCGGGGGGAGCGTCTGTCCCTGTACCTGACCCACGGGTGCGGACGGCAACGAATCGGCGCGGAACCGGTTTCCAGTGCATGCCGCCAGCACGAATGCCAGGCAAATGACCGAAGCCAGCCGAACCGGGGTTGATCGGGAAAGAATCGCCGCACTCATCAATCTATCCTAACACACCTGCTTTAGGCGCATATCACCTACTACGTAAGAGACTCGCGTGAGCTGAACAAGTTTTCGCCGAAATCTGAGTCTCTTAGTGATCGCCGCGTCAGATTTGGGGCTAAACGGTCTCATACTTTTGAGGAGGCAGAAATATGACGGCAAGTGTATCACTAAAGTCTTTTGCTTTGGTCTGTGCACTTACGATTGGGGGCGTGACCCTTGCTGGGTGTCATGCGACGACGCGGACGGAACGGGCGGTTGTCGGCGGCGCTATCGGTGCTGCAGCGGGTGCCGGTGTTGCGGCGGCTGCAGGCGGCAGTGTGGCAACCGGTGCGGTTGTTGGCGGGGCCACCGGCGCGGTCGTCGGCGCAGTCACCCGATAGGCCGCGGCTCCGGCTGATCATGGACGGCGGGGCGGTGAACCTCAGCGTTTCTTTGCCTCGCTATCGCTCTCCGTTTTAGTTAGAACGCCTATAAACGAGAGCAAACGAGTGGCGCATGCCGGAGCTTTCTCCAGAGCTATCCATTGTTATTCCTGCGCATGATGAAGAGCAGAACATCCGTGTTCTGATCGAGGAGATCGTCGGCGTCTTTGCGGCGCTTATTGACCCTCCCTCGTATGAAATCATCGTTGTTGACGACGGTAGCACGGATGGCACGCGCGCTCAGGTCAAGGCGGCAATGGCGCATCTGGCGATGCTGCGGTTTCTCACGCACGGTGCGCGGGCCGGCAAATCGGCCGCTCTCGTCTCGGGGTTCACGGCAGCGCGCGCGCCGTGGATCGCGACGCTCGACGGCGATGGGCAAAACGATCCGGCCGATCTTGCCAGGTTGTGGCCTGAGGTTGCGTCTGCGCCCAATACGGTGATTTTTGCCGGTGTCCGGGCGCGGCGCAATGACGGTTTCGTTAAATTCCTCACATCGAAAATCGCTAATCCCATCCGCCGTACGCTGCTTAACGACACGGCACGTGATTCAGGTTGCGGGTTTAAGGTGATGCCGGCGGCTTTCGCCAAGCGCCTTCCCTATTTCGACAATATGCACCGTTTTTTCCCGGCGCTTGCGCGCCGCGAGGGCCTCGATGTCCGCGAAATGGTTATTGAAGACCGGGCGCGTCTTCACGGCGTTTCGAAATACGGCTTTTTCGACCGCGCGGCGGTTGCTTTTCTCGATGTGGTTGGCGTCCATTGGCTCAACCGCCGCTATAGCCACCGTGGCGGCGTTACCGAACACGCCGTAAACGCAGTGCCTCTTGAAACGGCATCAGCGCCTAAAAAGCTGAGCGTGAAATAGTGCGAATTCCCCGGAAAAATACATGTAGCGATGGTGCGCTGTAACGCGGTCGCTTTCCGGTGTGTAGCCCTCAATTCTGTACCTTAGAAAATCCGGTGGCGCTGCGTCGTCAGCCCGCCACACCGCGAGGACGTTTTCCGGCTCTTTGTTTTCCTCCGTCCAGACGTATGTTTCCGGCATGTTGAGAACGAGATTGGCGGCGTGCACTTGCCGATGCGTCAAGATCGCGGTGTTTTCAGGGGTAATTGAAACAAAATCCTCGGCGATTGCCTGATAAGGCAGGGCAAAGCGGTGGGGGCCGATAATCGCGGTCATGGGCCAGGCGATGGTGACCAACAGGGCTACGATGGCTGCCGTTCCCAGAAACCTTGCGGCAAAGCGTCCATGGCTTTCGATTGGCCGGGCGAGGACAAGCCAAAACGGCAACGACATCAGGATCGGCGTTAGGTAACGCTCACGAACCAGGCTGACATCGCCTGCCAGTACACCGGCCGCAAACAGCGCCATTCCGATCAGCGTCACGCGCCCAAAGAAGCGTGCGACCGCAGCACGGGCAAGGTCAGCGTTTTCTGTCAGCGGTGCGTGCTTCCTCTCCAGCCAGTGGATCGCGAACCACACGATAACTAGCGATGCAGCCCAGGCGAGCGTCATCTCCGCCATGGACAGCAAGCCATCCAGTCCGAGAAACGGTACGTCGAAGCGTGACCAAATGTCGTCGGTGACCTGAAGCTTTGAGAGCCTGTTCGTGCTCGCTTCGATATTGCCAAGGGCCCAAACCGCGTGCGGTCCAAACAGTACAGCGAACAATGCCGCGGACCCGCCAAGCTGCGGGCGCAAGACGCGCCGCCGAATCTCAGGTGTCGCCGCCACGGCCATGAAGACCGCAGCAACGAAAATGAGCATATTGTATTTGGCAAGCGCGCCGACGGCGATGGCGCTGCCTAGCCAAAGAAAAGCACCCATGCCGCCGCCGCGGATAATGACCGTGAGTGCATGGCAGGTCGCCACAACCGCCGTCAGCAGCAGAACCGTATGGGCATGCGTGATCTGCGCGTGCCACACGATCTGCGGCAGCAGTAGGAACGAGGCGGCGCAAAGAGCGCCTGTCAGTGCCTTGCCCGTTGCGCGCCGGCCCAAATCGAAAGCAAGCAGATAAGCGGTTGCCAGAAGGGTGTTTTTTAGAATGGCAACGGCAAGCGGCCAATTGCCTCCGGTTAACCACAGAAAGGTGGCGACCAGCCAATTGTAAAGCGGCGGATGGGCGTTGCCATAGCCGAGTGCGAAATGAGTTGCGCCGACAAACTGCGCCTCGTCGACTTCCAGATTCGGCGAAAGCGTAACGCGGATGACGGTCTGCAGTACAAAATAGGCGAGAATCGCAAAAGGCGTGAAGCGTGCGAACCGCTCAAGCCTTTCCGCAAGACCGCTGTCCGTCATGGCCGTTCCTGTTCCGTTTTGCGCGGTTTCAACGGCCATGACGGAGACGAGGCCTTTTTAGCTCATTGTCGGAATGGAGAACTGGGCACCTTCCTTCGTGCCCGAAGGCCAGCGCGAAGTCACGGTTTTCGTCTTCGTATAAAAGCGAATCGAGTCCGGCCCGTGCTGATTGAGGTCGCCGAAGCCGGAGCGCTTCCAGCCGCCAAAGGTATGGTAAGCGAGCGGAACGGGGATCGGAACATTGATGCCAACCATGCCGACTTGCACGCGGGCGGCGAAATCACGGGCCGAATCGCCATCGCGTGTGAAAATCGCAACGCCATTGCCGTATTCATGGTTCGTGGCGAGAGCAAGGCCCTCCTCATAATCCTTGGCGCGCACGACGGAAAGAACAGGTCCGAAGATCTCTTCTTTGTAAATGGTCATGTCAGGCTTTACACGGTCGAACAGGCAGCCGCCCATAAAGAAACCATTCTCGTAGCCCTGCATGGTGAAATCGCGGCCATCGACCACGAGGTCGGCACCTTCCTCGATGCCGTTGGCCACATAGCCTTTTACGCGCTCCAACGCTTGGGATGTTACGACCGGGCCGAAATCGGCATCCGGGTCGGTTGAGGGGCCGATTTTGAGGCTTTCGACGCGTGGAATGAGCCGTTCGACAAGCGCGTCCGCCGTCTTCTCGCCCACGGGCACGGCGACGGAAATCGCCATGCAGCGTTCGCCGGCGGAGCCATATCCCGCGCCGATCAAGGCATCGACCGTCTGGTCCATATCGGCATCCGGCATGACGATCATGTGGTTCTTAGCGCCGCCGAAGCACTGGACGCGTTTTCCATGTGCGCAGCCGGTCGCGTAGATGTATTCGGCAATCGCGGAGGAGCCGACAAAGCCCACAGCCATGATGCGCGGATCGGTGAGGATCGCGTCGACAGCTTCCTTATCGCCGTTCACCACATTCAAAACGCCCTCTGGCAAGCCCGCCTCGATCATCAGTTCGGCAAGGCGCATCGGCACGCCCGGATCGCGCTCGGACGGCTTCAGGATGAAGGCGTTGCCGCAGGCAATCGCCGGCGCGAACTTCCACAAGGGTATCATGGCCGGGAAGTTGAATGGCGTGATGCCGGCCACGACTCCGAGCGGCTGGCGCATCGAATACATATCGATGCCCGTTCCGGCGTTATCGGTGAACTCGCCCTTCAAAAGATGCGGAATGCCGCAGGCGAACTCAACCACCTCAAGGCCGCGCTGAATGTCGCCATGGCTGTCGGGGACCGTTTTGCCGTGTTCGGAGGAGAGAAGCCGGGCAAGTTCGTCTTTTTCCCGCTGAACCAAATCAAGAAAGCGGAACATGACACGGGCACGCTTTTGCGGGTTTTGCGCTGCCCAGGCCGGTTGCGCCGCCGCAGCATTTGCAATAGCGGCTTCCACTTCTGCCGTCGACGCAAGTGAAACCTTGCCCTGGACCTCACCTGTCGTGGGATTGAAGACGTCGCCTGTTCGCCCGCTCTTACCCGCGACAGGTTTTCCACCGATGAAATGGCCGATTTCGCGCGTCATTTTGGACGTCTCCCTTTACGCATCTTGATGATCTGGATCACAGCAGGCTGGCGGACGCTAACCATATGATTGTTTTCGTTGTGTTATCAGGGGCAAGGGGCGCTGTTCAAGGCCATTAGGCGCAGACTTGGGTTTCCGGCGCCAAGGGGCCATGGCGATGTGACACATGTCCGCCTCAATTTTTTGCGATGCAAAATCGCACGGGGCACCTATATTGCAATGCACAAAACAGTCGAACATCCTCAGGAGGGTCTTATGAGTGATCCGAATCTGGGGGAGGGCGTCTACAGGAAACTGCATGGGTCGGAGAGGGAAGCATTCCGCGATCATTTGCTTAGGCTTGATGCGGAAAGCCGCCGGCTTCGTTTTGGGCACCCCGTGCCCGATTCGTTCGTTCGGCAGTATGCCGAACACACGCCATGGACAGGCTGCGTCATCCACGGGTTCTTCTCGGATGATGCTTTGCGCGGAACGGCGGAACTCAGGCCGTTCGGGAATCTCATCCCGGATAAGGCCGAGGCTGCCTTCAGCGTGGAGAAGCCGTGGCAGGGCAAAGGGATCGGCAAGGAACTCTTGCGCCGGCTGGTTCTGTCTGCCCGCAATCGTGGCATCAAAGAACTGACCATGTACTGGTTGCCTGAAAACAACCGGATGCGGGCGCTCGCCCAGCAGGGCAACGCTCAGATTGCTTGGGACGCGGGTGAGGTGACCGGCACGGTGACACCGCCCTCGCCAACGGGCCTTTCGTTCCTGCGCGAGGTCTTTGAAGACCTGAGCTCGGTTGGCGGCACTGTGTGGGACGGGCAGAAGCGGCTTCTGCATTTGGGCTGAGTGCTGTTTCATCACTGGAATGTGATGGCCGGGTGCGGGGAGTGCGTGCCCGGCCGCTTCGTTCAATCCCGGTCGAAGGCCCGGCTTGGTGCCTGGACATAACCGTCAGGGTCGACCGTGTGCGCCGCGCGCAAGCCGTGCGGCTTGTCGATAGCGTATGAGAGGGCGGTGTCGCCGCGCAGTCTTGCCGCCGTTTGCGGACCGCAACCGTAGAGCCGCAACTTGGCACCCGTTCCGCGGACTTCCGCATCTGCGATGCCTCTGGCCATCTCGTGATGCAGATGGATACGGTCGGCGTGGCGCATCCACTCCGTGTCCGCGAAGGTGAGACGGGTATCCATGGCGCCCTTGTGCGCTTTTACGCGAAACCTGCCGCCTTCAACGCGTCCATCGCTGCCGTTCTATCTTCGGTGAGGAAGAATTCGTCCAGCTGTGGCGGTGCGATGGGCGTGCCCGCCAGCATGGCATGCGCCTGGCCGCGATGGTGGATCTGGTGGATGAAAAGATGGGCGAGCACCCGCTCAACCGTGTCCGGCAGAAGTCCGCGCGGGCCACGGTCCAAGCACACGGTACGCTGGAGTTGCGGTTCGGTGAGACCATCGCAAAAGACCAGCAGCCGGTGGTCGGTCTCGGTTTGCGCCGAAGCGAGAGTGGCTGCCTTCGGGAAGGGAACCTCGATCTCGCGTGCCGCTCGTCCCCGGTTCCGGTCTTCAAGAGCGTCGAGATAGAACCGGTCGACAACGAGGATGTGGTTGAGGGTTACCTGGAGCGAGGGAAAGAAGCTGGTGCGCCTGGCTGCAAAATCCTCCTCGGAAAGTTTCAGGCAGACTTCCAGAAGACGCCGGTTCGACCAAGCGTTGTTCAGCGCCATGCCGCGGTAATGGTCAATCAGGCTCATGGGGTTTCCCATCGTCGCCGTTTGCCAAGTTACTATTTACTATACCAGACCTTGGCATTCTCCTTGAAATCGCGCCGCTGCGGCTTCACCACGCAAAAACGGTGGCCTGTGGGCGCCTCCATGACCACCCAGCCTTTGAGCGCATCAACCCTTTTTGCGCCGAGTTTCTCGAGCCGTTCCACTTCGGATTCGATATCGTCGGTTTCGATGTCGAGATGGATGTGGCTTGGGTGGCCTACCTTTTGGAGGAGGACTTTCGGCCCGGCCTTTGCACCTTTGACGCCGATATAGTTCGGATCGTCCGGATAGGTGACGGCTTCGCCGCCAAGCGCTTCCGTCCAGAAAGTTGCGGCTTCGCCCAAATCATCCACTTGGCAATCGATGATCATCGCGCCGATCTGGCTTTTATGCATCCTCGGGCTCCCATCTTGCGGGGATATGAAAAAGGCTGTCCCATAGTGGACAGCCTTCCGTTTTCCAGCGCAAGCCCGGGACTCTACGGGCCAGATATGCAATGAGGTTACACCCGGCGCTCGATCATCATCTTCTTGATCTCTGCGATCGCCTTTGCCGGGTTCAGGCCCTTGGGACAAGCCTGGGCGCAGTTCATGATGGTATGGCAGCGATAGAGCCGGAAAGGGTCCTCCAGATTATCGAGACGGTCGCCAGTGGCTTCATCGCGGCTGTCAATGAGCCAGCGATAGGCCTGCAAGAGCACGGCCGGGCCCAGATAGCGGTCGCCATTCCACCAATAACTCGGGCAGGATGTGGAGCAGCAGGCACACAGGATGCACTCATAAAGACCGTCGATTTTCGAGCGGTCCTCATGCGATTGCAGCCACTCGGTCTCGGGTGTCGGAGTAGCGGTCTGCAGCCACGGTTCGATCGAGGCATGCTGCGTGTAAAAATTCGTGAGATCAGGCACTAGGTCCTTGATGACCGGCATGTGCGGCAGCGGATAGACTTTAACTGCGCCTTTGATCTCGTCGATCCCCTTGGTGCAGGCCAGCGTATTGGTGCCGTCGATATTCATGGCGCAGGAGCCGCAAATCCCCTCGCGGCAGGAGCGGCGGAAAGTGAGCGTCGAATCCACCTCGTTCTTGATCTTGATTAGCCCGTCGAGAACCATCGGGCCGCAGGTGTCGAGATCGACATAATAGGTGTCCATGCGGGGGGTTCTGCCGTCATCGGGGTTCCAGCGGTAGATCTGGAACTCCTTGACATTCGCCGCGCCATCAGGCCGCGGGTGCGTCTCACCCGTCCCGATTTGCGAGTTTTTCGGCAGTGTTAGCTGGACCATTCTCTCGGTATCCCATTTTCAGGCCGGTTCGAACCGGTTTTGGCCTCTGTACGCGTGCGGTGCACAAGTTCTAATCTGCGAACTCTTTTACCGGCAAGTTCGCATTTCGTCATGAAGCAAACCTTAGAGGGTTCGTGCGCGCGGGAAACCGCCTCCGCGTCCATCCGCCTCAGGTTAGACCGAGCCGGTTTCCTCCTTGGTTTCCGTTTCCTTGACCGGCAGTCCGAGCGCGTCCTCCAGAATACGCCCCACCTCATCGAGCCCGTAACGTTTGCGGAACACGGCTGCAATGGCCTTGGCGTGTTCCGCGCGCTCCACACTTTTCTTGTCAAAGGCGATGATGGCCGCGGTCAAAGCTTCCGCGTGGCCGCGTGGAACAAGGGTTCCATAGGTGCCGCCACACAGAAGCTCCTCGGCACCGTTGGTGCGTGTTGCGATGATTGGGCAGCCGGCAAAGCCGGCCTCCAATAGAACAAGGTCAAGGGCTTCCCGTCCCGAGGGCAGAACAAACAGGTCGATGCCCTGGAAAAACGCTTGTCTGTCCGTGGTCCCGCCGAGCCATTCCACCCGATCGGCGATGCGCAAGGCCCATGCGAGGGTTTCCAGATAATCCCGTTCGGGGCCGTCGCCGCCGCACTTGACGCGGATGCGGGCGCGAAGCTCGTCCGGGAGCCCTGCGATTGCCTGAAAAAGCAGATCGGTGCGTTTCTCAGGTCGATGCGCCATGATCGTTCCAACAACCAGTTGGTTCGTTTCAGGTTCGTCGACTGCAGCTTGGTCCGCTTCGGCCTGATTGGTATTGGGCCGTGCGATTCGTGGCAGAATCTCGCGATCCGGCAGAAGCCCATTGCGTATCACGGCGACGGCGCGCGGTTTGCGCATCTTCGCAGCCCGCTTTGAGAGTTTTTCCGCAAAACCGCTGGTCACGGCCAACCAATTCAGGAAGCGCGCCTGGCTTTTCAACGTCTCACTATAAAAGACAGCACATTGCCTGGCCTGCGGAACGAATGGCCAAAGCCCGAACCAGAGCCCGCCCGTTGCATGGATGACGCGCGCTGGAGGGTTGCGCCGAAGCGCGAAACCGCTTCGCAGCCCCTTCCACGAAGTCAGAGAGGCAAGGGATGACCGGAAGGCGGGTGAGCAGCGGCTCTGAAGGCCGTATGCCGCTGCCCGTCTGCTCAGTTCTTCTGAACCGGTGATGAGTTCCACATCCCGGCCCCGGCGATGGAGCGCAAGCGCATGTGCCAGGGCGGCATCGGCGACGGCCCCTGCCGAAGCGCTTGGCGGTACAACGAAAAAAATGGTGTTTTCAGACACGCGCGCATGGATGCTGAGCGCGGCTCACCGAGTCAATCCGGATAGCGAGCGTTATCAGCCTTCGTTCGCCGGTGTGTCGGAAAGACCGGCGCGGCCCGTGCGGTGAACCTCAAAAGACCCTAGGTCGTGGTGAGGATTTAACGAATGGCTGCGCCGGAGCGAGAATTCGTCAGTTCAAGGAACGAGGACG
>JAKSCL010000289.1 GCA_022360615.1 Hyphomicrobiales bacterium | reverse complement strand
GCGATTACCGTGACGATCCAGCAACAATCGGGCGGCAATCTTGCCGAGGCGCTTGGCAACCTCTCAAAGGTCTTGCGGGAACGCAGAAAAATGCGGGCAAAGATCCAGGCCGTTAGTCAGGAGGCAAAAACCTCCGCTATAATTATCGGCGCGCTGCCGTTTTTCGTTGCCGGCGCGGTTTATCTCGTAAGTCCAGACTATCTCACGCCGCTTGTGACCGAGACTGTGGGCCAGCTTCTTCTCGCTGGCTGCGGCATCTGGATGTTTATCGGCATCATGATCATGCGCAAGATGATCAATTTCGATTTCTGACCAGGAGCACGGAACCGGAATAGCCGGTTGGACCAACCATGAATGCATTTGTCTCACAGTTCACGGACTCGCAGTTCCTCTTCGCGGTTTTCGCCGCCATCGCGGCCGCCGCGACCGTGATCACGATCGGCCTGCCTTATCTGCAGACCGACCGCCTTTCATCGCGTATGAAGTATGTTGCGATTGAGCGGGAGGAAATGCGCAAGCGCGAGCGGGCCCGTCTTCAGGCCAATCAAAGCAAGCGCCCATCCTTGCGCTCGGAGCCGAAAGCCTATGTGCGTAATGTCGTTGAAAGGCTTAAGCTCCAACAAGGTTTAGCAACCGAGGAGACGGTCAACAAGCTCCGCATGGCCGGTTTCCGCGGGCAAAGTGCCATTTACACGTTTTTGTTTTTCAGGCTTGTCTTGCCATTTGTTTTTTTCCTAGTTGCGTTGCTTTATCTGTTCACACTGCGGGGTTTTGACCAACCGGCCATTTTTAAGTTTTGCATCGCGTTCGGTGTCGCCTATCTGGGCTTCTACGCGCCCAATATTTATGTCAGGAATCGCATAACCAAGCGTCAGCAATCGATTTCTCGGGCTTGGCCGGATGCCCTTGATCTACTTCTGATCTGTGTTGAATCCGGGATGTCGATTGAAGCGGCCTTCAAGAAAGTGGCGAATGAAATTGGCGCGCAGTCGATTTCTCTTGCCGAAGAGATGAGCCTGACAAACGCCGAATTGTCTTACTTGCAGGATCGCCGCCAGGCATATGAGAATCTCGCCAAGCGGACGGGACTGGAGGGTGTGAAGGCCGTTGTCACGAGCCTCATTCAAGCCGAGCGGTATGGGACTCCGCTCGGCCAGTCTTTGCGCGTCATGGCTCAGGAGAACCGGGATATGCGGATGGCGGCGGCCGAAAAGAAAGCGGCTGCCCTCCCGCCTAAACTGACGGTACCGATGATCGTCTTCTTTCTGCCGGTTCTTTTCGTGGTCATCATGGCGCCCGCCATCATGGGCGTCATGGAAACCTTCGGTTAAGGGGCCGACAAAAGGGTTTGAATTAAACCGGAGCTCGAAGTCAGAGGGGCTTAACCGCTCTCTCCACCTGCACGGATGGCATCCCAGCGATTGCCTTCGCTCATCATTCCCCTGATTT
>JAKSCL010000073.1 GCA_022360615.1 Hyphomicrobiales bacterium | reverse complement strand
TATTGGCGCCGCTATAAAGCACCCGGACATTGAAATCCTTTGCAATTTCAGCACGCGTCGCCTCGATTTCGTCCGCATCGCCGAGGCCATTGATGACAACATCTGCCCCACGCTCCGCGAAGCCGCGCGCTATCGCAAGCCCGATGCCGCTCGTCGATCCGGTGACGACACCCACTTTGCCTTTCAAATCCATTCACCCGCTCCCCGTTTCTGGTGCGCTGCAATATAATGGCAGTAAGGTGCTATGGCGCGGTGCAGCGCACAAGTCCAATCACAACACACAATGACAACGTGGGCGCTATACGCTCTGATTGTTGTGGCCGCGTGATGACGTTGAAGCGAAGCTGGGCTATGGACATATCCATGAACAAGCCCTTGGGCGAAAATGGGCGGTGACGGAGCGCACAAGAACCATGGCTTATCTTTCCGAGCGCCTTGCACGCCGCAAATCCGTTGGCGTGGATGTGGGCGGCATTGTTGTCGGCGGAAACGCTCCAATCGTCGTTCAATCGATGACGAACACCGACACCGCCGATGTGGACGCAACGGTTGAGCAGGTCGCGGCGCTGGCAACGGCTGGATCGGAGATCGTCCGGATCACCGTCGACCGCGACGAGGCGGCGCAAGCCGTGCCGCATATCCGTGACCGGCTCGCCCGGCTTGGCATCGACGTGCCGCTTGTGGGCGATTTCCATTACATCGGCCACAAACTCCTGGCCGAAAACCCAGGCTGCGCCGAAGCCCTCGCCAAATACCGCATCAATCCCGGCAATGTGGGTTTCAAGGATAAAAGAGACGCACAGTTCGCCGCGATCATCGAAAAGGCGATGGCCTATGGCAAACCGGTCCGCATCGGCGTCAATTGGGGGTCGCTCGACCAGCAACTTCTCACCCATCTGATGGATGAGAATTCGAAATCCGATAGCCCGATGAGCGCGCAGGCGGTGACACAGGAAGCAATCGTTCAATCGGCGCTTCTATCAGCGGACTATGCCGAAAGCCTCGGTTTGCCCCGCGATCGCATAGTCCTTTCAGCCAAGGTCAGTCAGGTGCAGGATCTGATCGCGGTTTATACCGCGCTTGCCGAACGCTCTGACCATGCCCTTCATTTGGGCCTGACCGAGGCGGGTATGGGCTCAAAGGGAATCGTGGCCTCGACGGCCGCACTTGCCGTTCTTCTTCAGCAAGGGATCGGCGACACCATTCGCATTTCGCTCACACCGGAGCCCGGCGGCGACAGACGCCAGGAGGTGAAAGTCGCCCAGGAAATCCTTCAGACCATGGGGATCCGCTCCTTCGTGCCGGTCGTGGCCGCCTGCCCCGGCTGCGGGCGGACCACCTCAACCGTCTTCCAGGAATTGGCGAGAGACATCCAAGACCACATCGCCGTCTCCATGCCCATCTGGAAAGAGAAGTATCCAGGTGTCGAAGCCCTCACTCTCGCCGTCATGGGCTGCATCGTGAACGGCCCGGGGGAATCGAAACATGCCGATATCGGCATCTCGCTTCCAGGCACCGGCGAACAGCCGACAGCGCCCGTCTTCATCGACGGCAAGAAGGCAATGACCCTGCGCGGCCCCGCGCTCGCCGATGACTTCAAGGCAATCGTCGAGGACTACATCGAGAAGCGGTTCGGCGAAGAACGCAAGAGCGACGCGGCGGAGTGATGAGGGGAGGTGCCGGGTAACGGGCACTGCCCCCAGCGACCTCCCCATTTCTTTAGAAGACCACTGAGCGCCCAATCAGAATGACCCCGAGCGCAACAAGCAGCCAGAGAACCGCAGCGCGGAACTGATCCGCATTCATGCGCTTTCGCAGTTTCCCGCCAATCCATGTACCGAGAAAAACCGGCAAGATCGCCGCGACCGATAAGACTGCAAGATCGGTCGTGAGGAAGCCGATACGCTGAAGCCCGACGGCCATTAAAAGCGACGACAGCGTGAACGAGATGTTCATCGTCTGGATGAACTCGGACGGGCTCAACTTCAAACTCAAGAGATAGGGCATGATCGGCATGATCTGCGAGCCGGTGATGCCGTTCGCAAGCCCCGTTGAAAAACCCGTGGGCAGCGCGAGCGCGCGCGCAAGGCCGGGCGGAAGCTCGCGATCGGTCCGGCCCTGTGCGTAAAGGCCGTATACAATCAGCACCGCACCCAAAATGGCGGTCGGCACCGCACGGTCGGCTGTTGCAAGGACATAAAGCCCGGCGAATAGACCGAGCGGCGTGACCACAAACATGGGCCAAAACCGTCTCACGCTCGGCACGAACCCGCCCACCTGCGCCATCAGGATAAAGTTGCTGGTCAGTGACGGGATAAGCACAAGCGGCAATGCCCGCTCGATACCGACCGCGAGCACCAGTATCGGTACACAGGTCGTGGCAAAGCCGATCCCGGTCGCACCCTTCACGAAGGCGGCAAACAGAAAACCGAACCCCGCGAGCGCAAGCTGAAACGGGGTGATGTCGAGACCAGAGAGGAAATCCATCATCGCGGGCAGGATCATAGGAAGGCGAAACACGCGCAGATATGCCAGACATTTCGGTGCCAACCGAAGTGTTTTGGGTTGACCCTGCTATGCTTTTCGTTCGGTCACGAAGGCAACGGTCTGACTGAAGATGTCCGCCTTGACGCCGAAAGGTTGAAGCGCTACAACAGCCTCTTCCGCAATGCCGGCAAGCCGTTGGCGCGCGCCTTCAACGCCGTAAAGAGAAACGAAGGTTGCCTTGCCAGCGGCTTCATCCTTACCGGCGCGCTTGCCGATCGTGTGCGTAGCGCCTTCAGCATCAAGAAGGTCATCGGAGATTTGAAAGGCAAGACCGAGCGCTTCGGCATAGGCGGTAAGAGCTGCCAATGCCGCATCGTCCGCACCTCCGATGAGACCGCCCGCCCGCACGGCATAGCGTATGAGCGCGCCCGTCTTCATGCGCTGAAGGCGGCGCACGTCGGCCTCCGCCAGCGTCGTCGCCTCTGCCGCCAGATCGAGCGCTTGCCCGCCCGCCATCCCGTTCCAGCCGGACGCAGCCGTCAATTCGCTGATAAGACGGCAGCGCAGGCCGGCATCGGGATGCGTCGCTGGATCCGCAAGAATATCGAAGGCCGTCGTCAACAACGCATCGCCCGCAAGAATGGCTGTCGCCTCATCAAAGGCGATATGGACGGTCGGCTTGCCGCGTCTGAGATCATCATCGTCCATGGCGGGCAGGTCGTCATGGATCAGACTGTAGCAATGAACGCATTCAAGCGCCGCACTCGCCCGCAAGGGCGCCGCGCCGCCTGCGCCAAAAAGACGGGCGGCTTCGATAAGGAGAAAAGGCCGGAAACGCTTGCCGCCGTTAAGTGTGCCGTACCGCATCGCCGCGATCAGACGGCCGACGGCATCGTCTTCTTCGGCACTCAAATGGGATTCGAGAAAGGCCTCGATACGTGCCGCCGCATCGCCAAGAGCTGCGTGAAACGACCGGTTTTCGCTTTCAGTCATGTCCACAGGCGTTACCAATGGCCACCGTCCCTTCTAATTTCCGCGAGGATGGACCATTCGATTTGCCGCATCCGCCCCATTTTGCCAAGAGCCACCGATGTCTGGCTTGCCGCCATGCCTCACACATGGCAAGTGAGCCGCATGATCTTCGCGATCGAAAAAGGACGGGACAAGCGGAAGGGTTCGGCACTTTTCCGAGTAATCGCGCTTGTTCTTGGCATCGTTGCTCTCGTCCCCCTCAGCCTCGGACTCATCTATTCGGTTATACCGCCGCCTTTTTCCGCATTGATGCTCATCCGCAAGGCTGAAGGCTATCCGATCGATCAGCGCTGGGTCTCACTTGACGCGGTCAGCCCGCATCTCCCCGCCGCCATCATCATGTCTGAGGACGCGCGCTTCTGCCGCCATGGCGGCGTCGATTGGGAAGCGCTCCAAGACGTGATCAAAGAGGCTGAAGACGGCCTGCCCGAGCGCGGCGCAAGCACAATTGCAATGCAGACGGCGCGCAATATGTTCCTTTGGCCCAACCGGAGCGTCATCCGGAAAGGAATCGAAATCCCGCTTGCGCTTTATATCGATATCGTATGGTCGAAGCGGCGGCTGATGGAGGTTTATGTGAACTTCGCCGAATGGGGTCCTGGTATCTTCGGCGTGGAAGCCGCCGCACGCCACCATTTCGGTAAGACGCCCGCCAACCTCACGCGCCGCGAAGCTGCGCTTCTAGCCGCGGCTCTGCCCAATCCCTTCGTGCGCAATGCCGGCCGGCCCGGACCGCACACGCGCCGGATCGCAGGGATTGTGCAAACCCGAATGCGCAGCGCAGCCCCCTGGACGGATTGCCTTTGATTCGCCCAGGATTTTGGGCTGGTCTTCGCGGCAAACCACAGCTATAACCCCGCCAATTTCCGGAAAACGGCGATTGCAGCATTCGCGCGGAGGCCAACCGGCGCGGCGCGGCGCTGTTTATCCGGCAACACGATTTTTGAGGAGTGAGCCAGATGGCTGTCCCGAAGCGAAAAGTCTCGCGCATGAAACGCGGCAACAGGCGGTCTGCCGATGCCCTTAAGCAACCGGCCTATGTGGAAGACAAGGATTCCGGTGAGTTGCGCCGTCCGCACCATATCGATCTGAAGACGGGTATGTATCGCGGCAAGCAGGTGCTGGAGCCCAAAGAGGACGCCTAAATAGTAGAAAGCGGCATCATCGGGGGCGGCAACCGTTAATTAGGCAATCGTTGGAGGTCATACCATGCTGACAGCGGTCCCCCTCCTGCTTGTCCCGGTGATTGCCTATAATGTCGTTGTCTTCGTTTCGGCGACGGACTTGTCGAACGTTCTTTTCAGCGTTCAGATGATGTCCGGGGCCATTTGGCCGTTCAACGTGGCGGACCTACTTGTCTCGATCGCCGTTGCTGCACTGTTCGTCGAAATCGTCAAGGCAACCCGCACGGGCACGGTCTCGCTTATCGACCATGCCCTTTCGACGCTGGTTTTCGTGGGCTGCCTTGTGGAGTTCCTGCTCGTGTCGCAAGCTGCCACTTCGACCTTCTTCATCATCACCCTCATCGCATTCATCGACATGGTCGCAGGCTATTCAGTGACCATCCGTTCCGCCCGGCGCGATGTGGCCGTCGGCCCCGGCGACTTCGTCTAGATGCCGGCGGCATCTGGGGATCGCTATGACGGTTTGCCGGACTGGAAGCTCCGCGAAACCCTGACGATCGAAGGACGCAAAATCGCCTGGGACCGGTTCGGCTCAGGCCCGCCGCTCGTTTTTGTCCACGGGACGCCCTTTTCGTCCTTCGTTTGGAAGCGGGTGATTGATGCGATACGCGGGCATTTCACCTGTCATGTCTTTGATCTCCTTGGCTACGGACAGTCGGAGATGGGCGGCTTCGATGTTTCGCTTGGCATCCAGAATGGCGTGATGGGGCGTCTTTTCGATCACTGGGCTTTTCCTGAGCCGCCTGGGGTGATCGCGCACGATTTCGGCGGCGCGACGAGCCTGCGCTGCCATCTCCTTGACGGTGTTGAATTCAACCGTCTTCTACTTTTCGATCCGGTTGCGGTTCGCCCCTGGGGCTCACCCTTCGTCCGGCATGTGAAACAGCACGAGGCGGCATTCGCTGGAATGCCCGCTTACATGCATGAGGCTCTTTTAGGCGCCTATCTGCAAACAGCGGTATTCCGTCAATTCGACGCGACAACACTCAACGCCCTCAAAGCACCGTGGATTGGGCCTGTCGGCCAACCTGCCTTTTACCGCCAGATCGCACAGATGGATGAGCGCCACACCGATCCTGTTGAGGAAAAGGCGG
>JAKSCL010000206.1 GCA_022360615.1 Hyphomicrobiales bacterium | reverse complement strand
TGATCAGATCCGGCCGCATGCCGGTCGTCGCGCAGTACGGGAAGTTCGTGTCGGGCCATTTCTGCGACAGGACTCCCTTCTGGCCCGCCCGCGACGCAAATTTGTCGCCGATGACGGGATTCCGATTCATCCGCAGGCAGATGTTGGCACTCGTGATGCCGGGCGCGGCATCCGGTTGCAGCCCGTTCAGAACGGATGCAAGAAGACCCGCCACACTCCCGTAAAGCGTCGTTGACGGAGCCCCGTCGACATATTCGGTCTCGGTCTCAAGAGACCCGACCTTCTCTTTGATCCGTTTGACACGACCGCCAAAGTCTTGATCGCCAGCAAGCCGCGCTGACAAAGCCCTTACCGCAAGCTCGCAGGTCGCCTCGATGACTTGTTTCGGCAGAGCGGGCAGTTCGTAACCGGCCTCGTCCTTGGCGAATGTGCGCGGCCACATCAGCCCTTGTACAAAGCCCCGGCGCTGCCCGATGTAAAACGGGCCGTAGGTGCCCTCGACAAAGCCCGTTGCTTCTCGCAATGCACCTTCCTTGTCCGCCTCGGCCGCCCCTGCCCAGGTCGACGACAAAGCATCATGACTGCGTGCCGCCCAATAGGCGTCTGCAAGCGCAACGGATGCATAGCTCTCGGCGCTCGGCACACCGGAACCGTCTTCAGCGGTGAGCGCCATTATTCAGTCACCTCGCGCTGCAGCAAGATCCTGCCATGCAGGAGCCGTGTGACGACACCGCCCGCGCTTTCAAGTTCCAAGTCGTAGAGCCATTTCACCGTGCGTTTTTCCGGCTCGCGCCGATGCTTCTTGAGCTCTTCAAGGTCAACCGGATCATAGAGCGCGGTGGTCTCTTCAGCGGTCATGGACAACGCAACGACACCTGTCACGCCACCCAGCGTGATTGTTCCTCCATCGGCGTCACCACCGGTCGATAGATAGGCGTAAAGGCTTCCGCCGATGCGGTCCCTGATCGACATACGGGCGCTATAATCGGTGAGATCAACGGGCGACCCCGCATTCTCCCAGGGATATGAAAAGCTCCAGGTCTCGCCCTGGTTGATGTGCAAGTCCTGGCGAACAGCCATCATGCGTTCGGTTCAACCGGGGTTGGATTATTGGCGGGGGTCGGCTGAACTGGCTGCTGCTCTGGCACGGTCTGAAGATTCGGCTCGGTATTCGGCGTCTGCTGAACCTGTTCAGCTTCTGCCTCTGCCATTCTTTTCCGAAGCTCATTTTCGTCCCAGCCCATCCAAGGAGGCTTCCCGACAACACGCTCATAATCGGCGCGGAGCTTTCTCATGTCCGTCTTGTTTTCGGGAACATCATCTGCCTTGTTTTCGGGCGAACCGCTTAGCGATTTTGCCCCTTCCTCATCAAGAACCGTGACATAGCGCTCCTTGAGCAAGCCCGGGACGAGATTGTCCGGAATGTTGATCTGATCGCTGGGCTTAGCGTGTTCGGCGTTGATCCCATCCCGCGAGAACGGGAAGGGTTTCAGAATCTTGCAGAGCATTGTGATGATCTCCGTTGTCAGGTCAGTGCAATGGTGGGCAGCGCGTTGAGACCGGCAATTCCGGTGATGATCCACTTGTCGCCTTCGTGTTCCTTGTAGTTTCCGGTGTTTGACATTTCCGATTCCTACGACCGGCTATTGCTCCGGGCCCTCGGTGCGGGCTGAATGAACGGTTCGGCCTTTGAGGGCTGACCGTCGACCGTTACGAATGCCTCTCCACCCACGCGGATCGGTGGCTGCTGTTGGCCAAGGACTGAAACCCAGACAACACCAGTTCTGACGATTTCGGCGATTTCTTCCGGCGACAAGCGCCAGCAACTGATGATCTCATCAGATGTCCTGTGCACCTGAAGATCCGTACACTGGTCTGGTCTCATGCTCTCTGGCGCAAGAAAGACGAAGTTCGCGCCTTCAAAACCGACCGGGTTGGCCACGATCAGGCCGGCGCAGGATCGTTGATGAAACCCGAGGCGATAACATCCGCCGGAATGTTCACCGGCTTGTCGTGCGCGTTGTAGAGAATCGCCAAGATACCGTTCACGACAGCGTTGGCGGTCGCACGTGCCAGAGTGGCGTATGCATAGCGCTGTCGCGGCTTGTGAAGATCAAGGACCATCAGCTTGCCGTCTGCATCGGATGCGCCGGCGGTGAAGGTGACGGGACTACCGAGTTGCGTCGGTGTATCCGTATCGTTTGTGTCATTGGTGAACCCGGTCAGTGTCAACACTGAAGTCGCTGTCACATCACCGAGGAAGGCGACAAAAGCGACACTGTCGAAGCCTTGGGTGTCGACCACATCGGTGGTCAGCGTTGTAGTCGCCGCTATGGCGGCTGCCTCAACGGGGATGATCTGCGCATCATAAAGGAAATTCATGTGCATCGGAGTGTTCCTTGAGTTGGAGACTGGTGCGGGCCGCAGCGAAAGCCACGGCCCACTGAGAGCCGCTTAGGAAGCAGCGATAGTCATCAGCGCGAATGCCTCGAAGTCGGTGACATCGCCACCTACACGCTTGCGCGTGTAGAACTCGATGAGAGGCTTTGCGGAATAGGGGTCGCGAAGCACAGTGATGCCCAGCCGATCAACTACCGTGTAGCCGCGCTGGAAGTCACCAAAGGCAATGGGGAGGTTCCCGGCACCGATGATTGGCATGTCGTCAGCCATGTTGACCGCATGCCCGCCAAGGATGCTGGGTTGACCCGGTTGAAGCGCCGGGCGCCACAGATATTGCCCCTGACCGTCCTTCAGCAGCATGACAGCGGCTACCGTCGAACGCTTCATGAGCCATACAGAGTTCGCCAGATACTCGCTCTTGATCTGGAAAGGCATGCCGACAATCGCATCCGCAGTGATGGTAGTAGCGCCGCCAGATGCATACTGTAGAATGGTCTTGCGATCCCCGGCGGAGCCGGCCGGATAGGTTAGGATTCCACGCGGTTTGTTGACACCGTTTCCGATGACGAAAGCCGTTGCCTCCACGCGGGCCATCTTTTCGCTGACCTTCCGGTCAATCCAGGCCTCGACATCCACCGACGCATCTTCCAAGAACTTCTGAGATGCGCGGGGCTTCGCGTAGATTTCGTGCACCGGGATGCGTTGGAGACCGAGGTCGGGATTGCCCGTTTCAGGTCGTGCTTCGGTCTCACCGACCCAACCGGCGTCAGCTTCATCGATATCGATGGGGATTTCCAGTTCACTGGTCCCGATCGTCTCGACGGTTGCCAACTGCCGGATGGGCGAACTCTCGTATACCCGCGTGATGATCCGCGCCGAGCGTGCGGTGGGCACCAAGTAACCGCCGTCAGGGTTGGATCCGACCGAAAGCGCCTTTTGCTCAATCGCGCGCTCGTCCTTGCTGCGTAGATAGGTCTCGTAATTCTTGGCCCAGCTTCGGTAGCCCTCGATATCAGCGGTCTCGGCATTGGGCCGGTTTTGCCAGGCTAGATTGCCGGCCGCGGCAGCCTTGGCTTCAAAGAACGACACAGCGTGCTTGGTCTCGTCCTTATCAGCATCAGGCCCACCGAGCGGCTTCCGCTTCATTGCGGTCTCAACACGATCCGCCTGCTCCTGGAGGTCCTTGACGATCTTCTCAATTGCCGCGTGCTTCTCGGTGACAGATAGTTGCACCGTTTCGATCAGCTTCTTGACTTCAGGTGTCTCGGCAGCTGCGCCCTTGGCCTCCTCTGCGACCTTGCGGACATCGTGAAGGTCCTTTTCCATGGAATCCTTAAGACCCTTCAGATCACCGCCGAACTGCTTGATCTCGCGCGTGATCTGATCAAGCACGCCTTTGTCTGCGCCCCCCTCATTCTTGTGTTCAAGCGCAAGGGTGGCGGTCTCCAGAGCGTTTCTGGACATCGCGATAGTTCCTTTGGATTGTGTGATAAACGTCAGCCGCGCAGAGTTCGCGACAGTTCGCTGACGGCCTCTCTTAGACCGCCGATATCACCCACCTCGGCATCCCGCTCGACCTGGAGTGACTTGAAGCCTTTGGCGATTATCACCTTGGCTTCTGAACGCATGAATCCCGCTTCCCGCGTTAGCCAGCGTTCGAATTCTCTTTCTGTTGGCAAGTGTCCCCGCTTTACCCGAGACACGGTCGCTGTTTCCAACGCCGGGAATGTCACAAGGGATATTTCTCGAAGATCGAGCTCGACCAAACGGCGAGCCCCCGTATCGGGGTCCAACTTTTCGTCAATGGTCCGAAAGCCAATGGATAGCCCGTCAAGCGCCTCTTCGCGCATTAGCTCGTAGCATTCGCGAGCGCGCTGGATACCGAGCAGAAGCTTTCCCTTCACGTAAAGCCCGCGCCGATCCTCACGAATTTCTAGCCACTTGCCGATGACCTCACTCGTCATATGCTGCCAAAGCAGCTTGATCTGGCCGGGTCCACGCCGTCTCAGGGATTCCTGGAAGGCGCCAGCGATTACAATGTCATTGTCATGATCAACTTCACCAAATACGGACGCGTACCCTTCGAATTCGCCCTCATCGGTGAGTGTCTTAAGGTCAGAGACCGGAGCGCCCTTTTCTTCCCTGAAAAGCTCACTCTTCATCGGTTTCGTCCTCTTCGGTGTCTTCATCGCCCGGCGAAACGCCGACTGCCGCCAGCAGTTCTTCCTCGCTGTCTGTCCCGCCAGCAGCTTGTTCAAATTCCTCGATCGTCATCGTTTGAGGCAAAAGGCCGGTCCATTTCAGGTAGTTGAAAAGCGGTTCAACAGGTGTATCGCCCTCGCGATAAGCGCGCGCCAAAGCAGTGAAGGCCGAAGATTCAAATCGGTTCTGCACCGCCATGTCTTCTGGCTCATACTGAAGCGCTTCCCTCGCCTCGTTGCGACTGATGATCCCGCCACGAAAGAGCTTTTCGGTCGCGTTCTGCTTTATCTCCCGGCGCAGTGACAACGCCTCGACCCGATCAAGATCCGGCTCCATTTGGAGGT
>JAKSCL010000322.1 GCA_022360615.1 Hyphomicrobiales bacterium | reverse complement strand
TTTCAGAAAAATTTCCCTCCTCATATCCCGTCGTCACTTGTCATTTAGGCGATGGAAACATTCACTACATCGTCATGTTTCCAAAAAATGACTGGTCTTGCATCAAAAATGCTAGAGAAACAGAGCAAGAAATACAAAACTCTATCCATAACATTGCAATTTCACATGATGGATCGTTCAGCGCCGAACATGGAATTGGAAGAAAACTTACAAAGGAACTTAAAAGACTCACCAATCCAACCCGATATTCAATTCTTCAAAAAATAAAGAGTGTTTTTGACCCACACTCAATACTTAATCCAGACATTATTTTAGACTATAATTCACATTCGTCAGAGGTCTGGCTCAGAGAGAAAGAGGAGACTGAAAATGGATGAACGGGAACACATAATCGTATTTCAGAACGCGGCGATTGTTGACGGCGCGACCGACGTTCGGCGGGAAGATACGCACGTCCTCGTCAAGGACGGAACAATCGAAGAAGTCTCGGATCGCCCCATTCAATCTCAACACGGCCGAATGATTGATCTTGCCGGCAAAACCTTGATGCCCGGCCTGATTGACTGTCATACCCATGTCGTGGCCACGACGGTAGCGCTCGGTGAAAATGCGCTTCTTCCCGATTCTTTGGTCGCCATTCGCGCAACCAAAATCATGCATGACATGCTGATGCGGGGCTTCACGACGGTTCGCGACCTTGGCGGCGCTGATTTTGGCCTGAAGAAGGCTGTCGAAGAGGGCGCCGTTCTTGGTCCCCGATTGGTGATCTGCGGGAAAGGCTTCTCACAGACGGGCGGACACTCCGACTTTCGCGGTCGCTATGACACCCGGCCTTCGGATTGGCTAGCCCACAAGCTCGGGGCGCTCGGGCGGGTTGTCGATGGCGTGGAAAGTCTTCGCCTCGGTATCCGTGAAGAGATCAAGGGCGGCGCACAATTCATTAAGATCATGGCAAATGGCGGCGTCGCCTCACCGACCGATCCGATTCATTTCTTCGGTTTCTCGCGAGCTGAGCTCACGATGGCTGTCGAAGAGGCCGAGATGGCTGGGACTTATGTCGCCAGTCACCTTTATACAGCTGAGTCCATTGTTCGCGCGGTTGAGTGCGGCGTTGCTTGTGTCGAGCATGCCAACCTCGTCAACCGCGAGGCCGCCGAGCTTATTGTCGAGCGGAACTGCGTTGCTGTCCCGACGCTCATCATTTTTGAGAGCTTGAAGAAGGAAGGTGCAGCACTCGGCCTTCCGGCCGACTCCGTTGCGAAGATCGATGACGTGCGGTTGAACGGACCAGCGTCGCTCGAGACCCTGCGAAACGCCGGCGTCACTATGGGTTACGGGACGGATCTACTTGGCTCGCTTCACGCCTATCAATCGGAAGAGTTTTTGCTTCGGGCCGACGTTCTTCCCACCCACGAGGTCATCCGGTCAGCAACCCTCGATGCTGCAAAGGTTTTGCGCATGGAAGGCGAAGTCGGGTGCGTTGCCCCAGGCGCGCGCGCAGACATGATCATCGTTGACGGTGATCCGCTGAAAAACATCAAGCTTCTTACGGAACAAGGGCGGCACATGCCAGCCATCATGAAGGGCGGCACCTTCGTCAAGAACCAATTGAATGTGTGAAAAGCTAAAGAATACCAAGGTTTTGCCGGGCAGCGATCGCAAAGCAATTCAGAACATGGCGCGCAGAAAGAGACGCCAAAAGAGGCTTTCAGCAAACGTCCTGAAAAGGCGCTGAAAGAGGGGAAGTCGTTAAAAAAGGGAAACGAGAAATGGGATATTTTGCTGCTCGAACAAGCCTTTCGGCCGCGATCACCGGCCTGTGCGCCGCATTGGCCGTGACCACGGCCAATGCGGACACCAAGGAATTCAACGCAAGCAACTGGTTGCCGGAATCAACAGCGCTCGTCAGCCACGCCTATGTGAATTGGGCTGAGGATCTTGAAGAGGCGTCAAACGGCGCTCTCAAGGCAAATGTCTTTACGGGGCCTGTCCTGCTGCCGCCGGCCGCGCATTTGAGCGGGCTGCGCGATGGTGTTGCCCAAATCACCTACCATGCCGGCACATATACGCCCGCAGACATTCCGCGCGATAACGTGATTGCACAGCTCGGTATCGGCTTCACCGATCCGTTCGTCGCCGCTTTCGCGATGTCCGACATCAATATGACCGATCCTGAACTGATCGAGATGTGGCGGTCTCATAATGTCGTTTATGGCGGTGGTTACTCGACGATTCCTTATCGCCTGTTTTGCACTGACGCCGTCGTAACCCTTGAGGACATCCAGGGCAAAAAGATCCGCACGCTTGGCGCCATGATGTCCGATTGGGCTCAAAGCGTCGGTGCAGTCCCCGTGAACGTTCCGTCAACGGAAATGTATAGCGGTCTTGAAAAAGGCCAGCTCGACTGCGCTGCCAACACAATGGAACAGCTAAAAAGCAGTTCACTGTGGGATGTCGCGAAACACACGACCATTGTCGACCTTGGCCTTTACTATGCGGGTTTCCTTTACGGTATCAATCAAGATTTCTGGCAAACGCTGAAAGCTGAGGAGCGGCGCATTCTTCTTGACACGATGGCAGTGGCCATTGTCAGAACCCAAATCCGGTACGATGAGGCGGGCGCGGAAGCAGCAGCGGAAGCCGCAGAACACGATGTGGTCATCCATGAACCGGATGCAGCGCTCGCCAAATCAATTACTGATTTTCGCGCTGTTGCCAGAAAATCTGCAGTCGAGCTCGGGACCGAAAAGTTCGGCATTGAGAACTCAGAAGAACTCGTCGAGCGCTTTGAAAAGGTCGTGGCCAAATGGGAGAAACTTCTCGACGGAATCGACCGCACGGATGAGTCAGCTCTCGTGGCCGTCCTTAAACAAGAGCTTTACGACAAAATCGACGTTGAGAGCTATGGCGTGAATTAAATCTGAAGAGCGCTCAATGATTTAATCTTCATTGAGCGCTCTTTTATTTTGTTTTTCTGAGTTCTCCGGACACCACACAGATGCCCTCGCCCACTGAGACCGCTTTACATACGCAATCATTGGATGAAACCGAGCAAACTGACGATATCAAGAACCGTGAGATTCCCAACGGTTTGGCGGTGTTTCGAGCACTTGTTGAGCGGTGCGCGAGCGCACTCGCTTTCATTGCCGCCGTCTGCCTGTTCCTCATGATGGCGCAGATCGTCATCGATGTTGTCCTGAAGTTCGGCTTCAACACCCCTATTCAGGGAAACCTTGAGATTGTCTCCTTCTATTACATGGTCGCTGTGGTGTTCCTGCCGCTTGCAATGGTGGAATTGCGCCATGAACATATCAGCGTCGATCTCTTCTTCCTGATGCTGCCGAACCTGATCCGCCAGTTGGTCTATGCCGCCGGATCCCTTGTGACCGCCCTCTTCTTTGCGCTTTTGACCTATCAGACATTTCTCGATGCGGTGAACGCAACACGCGTCGGCGAAGTAATGATGGGCACAAACTTCGTCCCCATATGGCCGAGCCGCTTGGCATTGCCTGCTGGTTTTCTTGTGATCTGCCTTGCCACCATACTTCATACCTGCCGCGCGCTTCTGGAGAGAGATGACTTTGACCCCACACCGGCATCTCCCGAAGTTGGCGGTGAGCCGAACTGACAACACCTGCTGATGGATAATCTTACAATCGGGTTTGCCGGGCTGGCGCTGGCCCTCCTTCTCATGGCATTGCGCATGCAGATTGGAGCGGCACTCGGTCTTGTCTCCTTTGTCGGGATCGCCATGATCCTCAATTGGAAAGCCGCCTGGGGGATTGTGACGGCGGTTCCCTTCAACTTCGTCGGCGATTGGAACCTGACCGCTGTACCCATGTTCTTGTTGATGGGCTACGTGGCATCGGCGGCGGGGCTGACGGCAGGCTTGTTCAACGCGATGCGGCTCTTTCTATCGCGCTTGCCGGGCGGGCTTGGCGTGGCGAGCGTTGGCGCCTGTGCATTGTTCGCAGCAGCTTCGGGATCGAGCGTTGCAACGGCTTCGGCGATGGCACGTATCGCAACACCAGAAATGCTGCGTTACAAGTATGATCCTGGTCTTGCAAGCGGCGTTGTGGCCGCATCCGGCACTCTTGGCTCCTTAATCCCTCCAAGCATCTTGATGGTGCTGTTCGGCTATTTCGCTGAGGTATCAATCGGCCAATTGTTTATTGCCGGTATTATTCCAGGGATCATATCTGCCCTGATCTACATGGCGATGATCGTTGGACGGGCCATTGCCAATCCCGAAATCGCTCCACCTGCCGATGATCACCCAACAATGCGAGAGATGCTTGCCGCGCTCCGTGAAATCTGGCCTCTACCGGTTCTCATCGTCGGCGTGCTTTCCGGAATTTTCCTCGGCGTCTTCACTCCAACCGAAGCTGGGGCTGTCGGTGCTTTTCTCGCAATGGTCATCGCCGCCGCGAAGGGCAGTCTTACGCGGGATGTTCTCAAGAAAGCCTTCACTCACACGCTAAGCGGCACAGCCGGCATCTTCATGGTGGTAATCGGCACAGTCCTTCTCACACGCTTCATGGCGCTTTCGGGGGTGCCGACATTTTTTGCTGATATGTTCATCGAATGGGGCAGCAGCGACCTGATGATCATACTCTTGATCGCTGTCCTTTATGTGGTCCTCGGCATGTTCGTCGATTCGATCGGTCTGATGTTGCTGACCCTGCCGATTATCCTGCCAGTTGTGCGTGAAGCCGGCATGGACCTCATCTGGTTTGGCATTGTCGTCGTCAAGCTGCTTGAAATCGGGCTCATCACCCCGCCAGTCGGCTTGAATGTTTATGTGATCAAGGGCGCGCTCGGAAACCTCGTGAGACTCCAGGACGTATTTCGCGGCGTCTTGTGGTTCATTGCCATGGATATCGTCGCCCTCGTCATCATCGTCCTCGTCCCACAGCTCTCGCTTTGGTTACCAAGCCTGATGCGGTGACAGGCCGGTTGAGATGAATTGGACAGAACGCCTTCGCGATGCCCATCCGGTGCATGTTTTGTTGGTACGCTCATAAAATCGCGGGATGAACCGAGGTGCGAATAAAAGTTGAATGACGTGGTCGACGAGGTGAACCGTCTCGCACGATCATCTTCTAACAAGATAGAACGAGTGTACCGATCATGGCTGAGTCGTTGACGTGGGAGAGTTTCTGGTGCGTTGCCAGCCCTGAGGAGGGCGCACTTGGGATGCTCGAACTCTATGGTGAGTGCGCCGCCGATGCCGCCGCAAGTTGCGCCGATGCCGCACTCGCTGATGATCGGGATGAAGACTATAGCTTTTGGACAGCGGTTCTAGCTCAGCTTAAGGCCGTCCCGTAACGGCGAACAGCGTGCCCGAAAGGCCTCGCATTCGACGGCTTGGACGAGACCGGAGGTAGTGGGAATATAGCGCGTCCCAAGGCCGGCCATCTGGCTGCAACCTCGATCCCACGAAGCTCGCCCGACCGGCCCTGTCTCCGTCAAGCCGGTTGCAAATGACCGGGCGACTCCCTTCCGCTTTCAACGCCGTCACGTCCCGGGAGCCTACGCCGAGTTCCCGGTCAGTCCTGCTCTTCCATATCCCATCACCCCCCTTTTTGTTCAGAGCGTGTTTACCGGGACCTTGAGAAAGCGCTTGCCGCTTTCGTCGGCCGGCGGAAGCTCTCCAGCACGCATGTTCACCTGAAGCGAAGGGATGATGAGCTTCGGCATGTCGAGCTGGGCGTCCCGTTCCGTGCGGAACTTGATGAACTCTTCCTTTGTCTTGCCGCCGCCGACATGGATGTTGTGCGCCTTCTCCTCGGCCACGGTCGTCTCCCATTTGATGTCCCGTCCGTTGGGACCGTAGTCGTGACACATGAACAGACGCATCTCGTCCGGAAGGCTCAGGACCTCTTGAATGCTGTCATAGAGAACGCCGGCGTCCCCGCCGGGGAAATCGGCGCGGGCTGAACCCCCGTCGGGCATGAAAAGCGTGTCTCCAACGAAGGCCGCATTGCCCATCACATGGGTCATGCAGGCCGGCGTGTGGCCGGGCGTGTGGATGGCAAAGCATTCCATCTCGCCCACCGTGTAGGTGTCGCCGCCGTCAAACAGCCGGTCGAACTGGCTACCGTCTCGCTGAAACTCGGTGCCTTCGTTGAAGACCTTTCCGAAGGTGTTCTGGACGACGGTGATCTTGCTGCCAATGCCCAGTTTGCCGCCCAGCCTGTCTTGGATATAGGGTGCGGCGCTCAGATGGTCGGCGTGAACATGGGTTTCGATCAACCAGTCGACCTGCAAGCCGTGCTGGCGGACAAAATCGATGATCTCATCGGCATGCTCATAAGTGATCCGCCCGGCGGCGTAGTCGATATCCATCACGGAATCGACAATGGCACAGGCATTTGAAGCCGGATCCTTCACGACATAGCTGATCGTGTTCGTCACGGGGTCGAAGAAGCCGGTCACATCCGGTTTGACATCGATATGGGTTCTGTAGGTCATCGATAATCTCCTTTTCAGGTGGATCTTGCAGCCAATCCTGGCACCCGCCGCCTGATCGTCTGGCCAAGGAGGAGACCGCCGGTCATGGCGGCAACGAAGAGGAACACATCGGGCAAACCGGTGCCGAGCGCAGGCAGCGCCCCGCCAGGGCAGAACCCGGCAATGCCCCAGCCGATACCGAAAACCGCCGAACCGCCAATGAGGCTCGTATCGATCCGCCTTGTGCCCGGCAAATCGAAGAGGGGCGCGAAAATGGGCTTCGAGCGGCGGAATACGAAACGATAGCCCGGTATAGCGACAGCCAGCGCGCCGCCCATGACAAGCGCGAGGCTTGGGTCCCAATGTCCGGCAAGGTCGAAGAAGTTCAAGACCTTAGCAGGATTGACCATACCGGAAATCACGATCCCCAGGCCGAAGATCAGACCGATGGCCAGAGCAGAAAGAAGACGCATTTCACCCCCCGATCAGATGGCGGCTTACAAAAACAGTGGCGAAGGCCGCAACCATGAAGCTCAGGGTCGCGACGATCGACCGGCGCGAGAAGCGCGCATTGCCGCAAACGCCATGCCCTGAAGTGCAGCCGCCGCCGAAGGCAACGCCAAGGCCGACGAGGAGACCGCCGAGAACGGTTTCGCCACGTCCGACGGGTATCTCGATCTGAGGTCCGAGGCCTGTCAGGACCACCAGAACGCCCGGCGCCGCCGCCATGCCGGCTACAATAAAGGCGCGCAGACGCCAGTCCGCGCCGTCGCCAAAGCGCATCAACCCGGCGAGAATGCCCGTCACGCCGAAAACGCGTCCGTGCAGCGCCATGAGCAACACAGCTGCTAAGCCGATCAGCGCGCCACCTGCGAGCGAGGCGAATGGGGTGAATTCGGTCGGCATCACCGGCTCCGGCAGGTACGGATACCGAACGGCAAATAAGCTGGGCAGATGCCGGCAGCCGCCGTGCCCAGCAGCACCGCCCCGGCCGCAATCACAATCCAGTTGAGCCAGCCATCGCCGCCAATTGCCGTGGTGAAAGCAGCAATCAAAAGCACTAGTCCGGCGACCGCTCTCAAAGCACGATCAAGCTTACCCATGTTTATCGTCATCGATCGTCTCCTTCGGGGAAACATCCACGACGGTATTATTCAGCATACCGGCTCGCACGCTCGGTGACTTCGTCACCTTTCACCCGACGAACGGGCCAGACGTTCCATCGCCGTCCGGCCAACCAAGCGGATTTCGCCGCGCGATTGCTCGACCCAGCCGCGCCGCTGAAACTCCGATAGCGTGCGCGAAATAACCTCGCGGGCGGTTCCGAGTTCGGTGCTCAGCACCTTGTGGGTCGCATGGACGACATCGCCCTCTGCCAGCTCGAGCAGCCGTGCCGCCAGCCGGACATCCAGCCGCCGGAAAACGATGTCGTCGACAAGCGTGAACAGATCGGTGATCCGCCGCGAATAGGCCCGGAAGACAAACTGGCGGAAATCCTTGGAACGCCCGGCAAGATCGTCGAAAGTCCGGCGCGGGATCGCAACGGCGCGTATATCGGTCTCGGCGAGGCCATCGGCCGAATAATCCTCAAATGCCAGCATGCAGGCGGTCGTCAGAACACAGCTCTCGCCGGCGTGGACGCGGTAGAGAAAGATCTCACGGCCGGTTTCGGACCTCTGCTGAACGCGCACGGTTCCCTCGAGCAGCAACAGCAGGTTGTCCGCCGATTGGCCGGGTGCGAAGACCTGCGTACCCTGCGGCAGGCTAACGACCTGACTGCCTGCGATCAGATCGGCGCGGACATCATCGGGAAGTGTTTTGAGACCTTGGAAACTTTCAATCCAATTCTCGTCACCTGACACGGTTTTAGCCTCCTTTTTATTGACCGTTTCCTCACTTTTTCTGCCCTGCGGAGGGCTGGGAAACGAGCCGGCCGCTGCAAAGAAAACCGGCTGCTTGTGCTGCCACCACCGCGCCCTCGCCTGCTCTCATCCAACCCCCAATGCGCAATAAACCCGTTGGACAGTTGAGCAGAGAGCAGCGCCCCGATAAAGATGCCTCAGGTAAAATCGCCTATGTTCATTGGCTCGATCACCCTGGTGGCTGCGACCTGCGGCCCAGGCACCGGCATGGCGAGCGGGACGGCGAACACCACGACCTGAATCGTGAGCGTGTCAATAAGAACTGAGGCCATCGGGCACCCTGAATGGGACAGAACACAGTGAGCATCAAGAAAGCAGCAATCGATTCAGCAGCAGATGACCGGCCGGGAAGTGCGATCGGGAAGGCCTTCAAGATCCTGGACGTCCTTGTGGACGCAGAAGGCACGCTTGCGCTCCACGAGCTTGCCGAACGCACCGGCATTCCGAAGCCATCGGCCCACCGTATGCTGCTCCAACTTGAAGAAAATGGTATCGTTAAAAGAGATCTCACCGGCAAGCGCTTCATTATCGGCGACACATTTGCAAATCTCGCCATGAACACCGTCAGCGCTTTGACCCGCGCAGGCACCGTCCGGGACATCATAGCGGGACTTGTGGAAAGGATCGGCGAAACCTGCAATCTCGGTATCCTTGACGGCCACAAGATCCTCTATCTGGAGCGGGTTGAATGTGACCAGCCGTTAAGGGTCCATCTGACGGCTGGCTCCCGGGTGCCGCTCCATGCGACCGCGATTGGAAAGCTCGTGCTTGCTTTCGCGCCGGCCGAGAAACGCCGGCGTCTTTTGGACGCCGCTCCGATGCCGAGCCTGACCGAGCACACGCTCGACCGCGAAGGTATTCTTGCCCAACTCCCTGTAATCCGGGCGACCGGCGTCTCAATCAACTGGGAAGAATCCGTCATCGGGCTTGTCGGGCTTGGCGTGCCGGTATTCGACGCCAAAGGTAGTTTTGTTGCGGGCCTTGCTCTCCATGCTCCGGTCTCGCGGTTCAATGAAGCCGCCGTCGATTCGGCTGTGCCGATCCTTCAAGAAGGCGCAAGGGAGATCGCGGCGACGCTGCCGCACACGCCTGATCTTTGACCGTATTGCCCCCTGCTCATGATATCTTAAGCAGGAGCTTGCCGCGGCTGGTGCGCGTTTCCAAAGCCCGGTGCGCATCGCACGCCTTGTCCAATGGCCATGAGCGGTCGATCGTCACATGCAGATGGCCGCTCTGAACCAATTTGAAGAGGTCCGAAACACGCCAGGAGATTTCCTCCCCACTGGCCATGTAGTCGGCAAGATGCGGCCGCGTGAGAAAAACCGAACCCGCCTCCGCCAATTCCAAGGGTTCGACCGCTTCGACCACGCCTGAACTGGCACCGAAGAGGACGCACGTGCCCCGCCTTTTGAGGCTCCGGATGCTGCGCGCAATCGTATCCTTGCCGACGCTGTCATACGCGACCGACACACCTTCGCCGCCGGTCGCCTCCATGATGTGCCGCCGGAAATCCTCATGCCGATAAAAAATGATGTGGTCGGCGCCGCGCGCCTTGGCGATTTCAGCCTTTTCAGGCGAGCCGACCGTTGCGAAGACTTCGGCCCCGCGCGCTTTCGCCAGTTGGACCAGAAGCTGCCCCACGCCACCGGCGGCCGCGTGAACAAGGCAACGGTCGCCCTCCTTCACGGGATAGGCTGAATGGGTGAGATAGTGCGCGGTTGCGCCCTGCAGCATGAGAGACGCGGCAATGTCATCGCTGATGTCGCGAGGAACGATGGCGACCTTCCACGCGGGGACGCAGATATAATCAGCATAGCTGCCGCGCGTGAGCGAGAAGGCCACGCGGTCGCCCGGCTTCATACGGCAAACGCCCTTCCCAACAGTCTCCACGACACCCGCGCCTTCCATCCCCAAGACCATGGGCAAGGGCGTCTTGTAGGTGTCAGATCGTTGGTAGACGCCCGTGCGCATGTAGACATCGATGAAATTGACGCCCGACCGCGTGAGCCGGACCAGCACCTCTCCTTCTCCGGGCGTTGGAATCTCCAGAGACAGAGGCTCGATCCTGTCCGCGCATCCGAAGGCGCGGATGCCCATCGCTCTCATAACTTTTCTCCATCCCATTCTATTTTTCGGAATATATTATTCCGATTTTTTAATTATACTAGCGTATCGGAACAACCAGCCAAATAGCGCCACGGCGCAGGCGTTTCATGGCGCGGGAGGAAACCATGCCGCTTATCGATACCGACGTGCACGAGAGCTTTTCCGGCGTCAAAGACCTCACTCCCTATCTCGCCGAACCTTATAAAAGCTGGATTGCCAACGGCGCATGGCGTGGCTTCAGCCAGCCCTTCGCTTACACATCGCCCGGCAACGGCAACCGCGCGGATGTGCAAAACGAGGACGGTTCGCCGTCGGTCTCCGATCCAGCCATGATCAAGCGGCAGCTCCTTGACGAATACGACGTCACCTATGCCGTCCTGACCGGCTATTTCTATCCAACAGGCCTTAAGATGCAGTACGGCCTCTCATCGGCGATGGCGGCCGCATACAACGATATGGTCGCCGCGAAATGGCTCACCTATGACAAGCGTTTCGTCGGCTCCATCCAGGTGAACGCCCGCGATCCAGAGACCGCCTCCCGCGAGATCGACCGGATGGCGGCGCATCCGCAAATGGTTCAAGTCATGCTGCCGGTTGTGGACGACATCGCCTATGGTCATCCTTACTACCGGCCCATCTTCGAAGCTGCCGAGCGCAATGATCTCGTCGTCGCCTTTCACCACACGGTTTTTGCGCAGGGACCCTATGGGATGGGGCTCCACTATATCGAGCGCCATTCGCTGATTTCGCTCGCCATCATGGGCCAAGTCATCAGCATCATCCTCAACGGGGTTTTCGACACGTTCCCGAAACTGCGCTTTATCGTCCTCGAAGGCGGGTTCTCATGGCTGCCTCATGTGATGTGGCGCATGGACCGCGAATACCGCCAAGGCCGCGTCGAGGTGCCGTGGATCAAGAAGCTACCGAGCCAGCACGCCCGCGAAAGGCTGCGCCTTGCCACCCAGCCAACCGAGGACCTGACAACCGATCAGCTTCTCAAGGTGATCGATCTCATCGGCACGGACGATCTCCTGGTCTTCGCCACCGACTATCCGCATTTCGATTTCGACGATCCGAATGCCGCCGTCCCGCGCGCCCTGCCCGATGATTTGCGGGAGAAAATACTTTGGAAAAACGCGGCTGAACTCTACGGCTTCGATATTCCGGGCGCCGGCGCCCGCGCCGCCGCAGCGGAGTAGGCGCCATGTCGACACGGCATGACGTCTGCGCGTCGAAGGAGGTCACTATTGGCACGCTTAAACCCGTGAAAGTGGGCAGGATGACCGTCGTTCTGGCGCGCCTTCCTTGCGGGTCGCTGCGCGCGGTGAGCGGGCGCTGTCCGCACCATGGGGCACGGCTCGAATTCGGCTGTATCACCGGGCTGACCGAGGCGATCGGACGCGATGCGATGAAAATGGAGCGCGAGGGCGAAATCCTCCGGTGCCCCTGGCACGGCTTCGAATTCGACCTTGTCTCCGGCGAACCGGCCGTCGCGCCACCTTCAGCGCGGTCCATGCGGCTGCGTTTCTTCGACGTTGCCGAAGATAACGAACGGGTCCTGGTGACGATATGACAGCCGGTGCGGTGACGGACGCACCCGGCCAGATGCGGGCTCTTTTACGTTTCCGGCAGATGGACTGGCGGCCGGCGCACCACAAGGGAGTGCCGAATCTCCCGCACCATGCGTTGGGGTGATGGAGAGGAAAGTGCGACCCTTACCTGGGTAAGAGGCGGTTACGGTGACTTTCTTGCAAATTGAATCAGACAATCTCTCTAAACTATTGTTTATCCGCGAGCTTCTCCGTTCAATGTGATAACACGCCAAGAGCCTGCAAAATCTGCGACTTCAAAGGGGGTCAGCGTGCGACCGCATGCGCAATGGGGCCCGCCGTTTCAATCCGGGAGGCGCAATCGGACCGGTCGATGAAGGATTGGCCGATGCGGCAGGCACCGACCATGAACCGGTAGCTGGTGACGTCTGTCGCCTCCGATGTGCAGGGCGCGTGCGGCGTCTCGAAGACGGCCGACGCGGTGCCGCCCGGTTCCACATTGAGAAACGACGCACCCTTGCTGCGGCCGACTTCTTCTTGGTCGACATAGGAGAGAAAAAACCCGTTGATATCAGCAAGCGGCGCCTCGGAAAGGTTCTCCAGTTCAACCGTGATGGTGCAGTAGTAGCCCCGCTTACCAACGTCGACCAGTTTAAGCCGATAATCTGCCGCAGCCGCACTGCCAAGCATGAGAATGCTGGCGATTGCCGAACTGTAGAGGGTTTTCTTCATCACCTGTCCTCAAACGGTTCTGCTGCCTGCTGCGTTGGAAGTACCCTACGAGGCGAACACCTCCACCTTCACTGGCGTGTTCTCGTCACCGCAAATCCGAACGATGTCTTGCGGACAGGCGGAGATCGCGACGGTTGCATCCATCTGCGCTTCGAAAACGACGCTATCTCCAGGATTTGTGTCGGGAGAAAGCATTTCGATCCGCATGTCGGATGTCCACGGGAAATGCGTGAAGAGATTCCAGGGCTGCGGTGCAAACGGAATCTCGACCACAAGCGCCGCTAGCGCCTCGTGCAAATTGTCCTGACAATTGCGATGGTATCCCTCGTGACCGAGGGTTTCGAACCTCGTTTTATCGCAAGCGGCCAGCAGCATATCGTGCTGGCCGGGCGAATTGTCTTCAAGCATCTTGACGATAACCCGGCGCTTGCTCGTGAGGGCACACTGGCCAGGCCGAACGGCCATGCTCATATTGCCCACGCGGGTATGGGCAACGGACAGATATTCATACGGGTCATCAGCCGCAAACGCCCAGAAATCGATCGGCTGGCGCCCCTCCAGGTCTGTCAAACGGAAGACGTCGCCTTTTTTGACTTCAAAGGCATAACCGTGACTGGCCGGACAGATATGCTCCCGAGCGGGCGTGCGGGCTTCCAGGGAAAACGGCATGCGGCGGCTCCTCTGGTTGGATGCCGTTCGCTGGCAGGCATTGGCAGAACGGTGACCGGACAGGTCCCGGCCCGCTACTAAGGGTAACCATTCCGACCTTACATAGTGAAAATAGATGCGACTTTTTGCCCCCCGCGTCCGTTCGCATGCTGACATAGCATCTATCGCGTATGGTGCTCCTGTAAGCTGTATGATAGTTCACCTGAGAAGATCGGATGTACTGTTGAATTAGAATTATTAAAATAAACAGAACCTGTCATTCGGAGCGCCGTAGAGCTATGTGATCACCTGCATCTTATCATTTATTATCATCACATCTCATAAGTAAAAATATCAGAGACCTGCATGAGAGCAATGAAACTTGCGATTTCCTTAAAAAAGCATCGAATGGCAATTGCCATGATTTCTTCAGCTTTCTTACTCGGGATGGTCTTGAGTGGGCCGGCCCTAGCGCAAGCCAATGCGCATGAGGGAGACAGCGGCGGCCCCGCTTCCGGCCTCTTTCTGGAATTGAATGCACTCCAGCAAGTCGATGCGGCATGCCGCATGGTTTTTATGGCGCAAAACACCTTGAGCAGCGATCTCACAGGCGTTTCCTTTGAAACCGTGTTGGTGAACACGGACGGGGTGGTCGACAGGCTCACCGTTTTCGATTTCAAGGACCTGCCCAAGGACCGAACCCGTGTCAGGCAATTCGATCTCGACAACACGCAGTGCGAGACCATCGGCCGCGTTCTTATCAATGGCGCCGCGAGTTGCGAGGGCAACGGGATCACGGGAAGCGACTGCATCGACAGGCTTTCCGTCTCCAGCCGAACTGATGTGGAGATCTCGGGATGAGCGACATGTTTTTGAATGGGTTTTCGCAAGCCCTTGAGTTTCTCGTGCTTGGCGGGCCTGTGGTCGCGCTCCTGTTGGTGATCTCGGTCATTTCCCTCTCAATCATCATTCTCAAATACTGGCAATTCTGGGCGGCCGGTGTCGGGCGCCATG
>JAKSCL010000319.1 GCA_022360615.1 Hyphomicrobiales bacterium | reverse complement strand
GTTCCAGTGCAATCCTCACCGCTACCCCGTCGTTGTCGTTGAAAACCGGCATGCCCGTTCAACCGTTCTGTATGACCCGCAAGCGAGCCATGACGTCATTTCCATATAAAGATATCTTTATGTCATTAAGCACGTATTTGCCCCCTACACAACGGCATAAATGTCGCGCACCGCAAATCCAGGTGTGGATTGAGCCGAAGGCCGCACCGAACGCCTTTCACTTCAGCAGCAAATCTGCGAACGTTATTCGCAATATGCCCCTCAAAAACTGAAGCGATGAACACATTCCCCCATGTCAGAAACACCGCACACGCCCAAAATCGCGCTCGATGACACCGACAAAGAAATCTTGCGGCTGCTGCAAGAGGACGCCGCGCGGCCGCTTGAGCGTATCGCGGAGCGTGTGGGCATTTCGAAAACGGCGGTCTGGAACCGCATCCAGCGGCTTGAGCGGGACAAGGTGATCCAGCGGCGCGTGGCGATTGTCGATGAAGAAGCGGTCGGTTTATCGGAGACCGTGTTCGTCGTGCTTCGCACCTCGCAACACAGCGCCGATTGGCTAAAGGCGTTCACCGACGCCATTAAAGATTCACCGGAAATCCTGGAGGCCCACCGGTTAGCCGGCGATCTCGACTACATCTTAAAGGTCAAGGTTCGTTCCACGCGCGAATACGACACCTTCTACAAAAGGCTCATTTCGCGGGTCAGCATCCACAATGTGAGTTCGAGCTTTTCGCTTGAGACGCTGAAGGCAACGACCAAGCTGCCGCTTTAGGCAGCCGGGCAAGTCCGCTGGACGAAGCCATCATCTGATGAAGGGCGAAGCCGATGCGCTGAATGCGTCTTCTAGCCATACCAACCCGTAAGGTGTCATGCCGTCTGGCAGCGCATTCTCCGGGAACCAGCCCCATTCAGCACCCTCGTCGGATCCCTCGAACCGACCGCCGGTTGGCGTGCACAGGAAAACGCATGTGACGAAGTGAACCGTCGAGCCATCCGCATAGCGTACGATCTGATAGGCGGGATCGGAGTAAACGCCAACCAGCCGTTTCACATCGGCACGGAGAGCGGTCTCTTCCAGAATCTCCCGATGGATCGCCGCGGCGATGTTTTCGCCCGGCTCGACATGGCCGCTCAGCGGCGCCCAGCCTTCCCCCGCGCGGCGGCGATGCAGCAGGACATGCCCGTTCGTGTCCTGAATCACCGCAGCAACACCGGGACGGATGACGGACGGTTTCCGCCCGGCACTCCCCGCCCCCTCGGTATGGCCGGGCATCTGCACGGGCTAGATCACGGCGTCACCGCAACCTTAAGCACGCCGTCCCGCTGATTGGCGAACAGATCGTAGGCCTCAACGATGTCGTCGAGCTTGAACCGGTGGGTGACCAGCGGTTCGAGGTCGAGCCGTCCGCCCGCGATCACGTTCATCAACCGGCGCATGCGCTCCTTGCCGCCCGGGCAGAGCGAGGTAACGATCTTGTTGTCGCCGAGACCCGCATGAAACGCATCGAGCGGCACGGTCAAATCGCCCGAATAAACGCCGAGGCTTGAAAGCGTCCCACCGGGCTTCAACACCCGCAGGGAGCTCTCGAAAGTCTGCTGCAAACCAAGCGCCTCAATCGCCACGTCGACGCCCCGGCCATCGGTGATCCGCATGATCTCGTCCACGGGATCCACTTTGTTGAAGTCCACCGCATGGTCGGCGCCCATGCGCTTGGCGATCTCCAGCCGCTCAGGCACGGCGTCGACGCCGATGATGGTGGTCGCGCCCTTCAGCTTGGCGCCCGCCGTCGCGCAAAGTCCGATGGGCCCCTGGGCGAAAACGGCAACCGTATCGCCGATCTTGATGTTCGCGCTCTCGGCCCCGGCAAAACCGGTCGACATGATGTCGGGACACATCAGAACCTGCTCATCGGTCAGCCCGTCGGGGACAGGCGCGAGATTGGCCATGGCGTCCGGAACGCGAACATATTCGGCTTGGGTGCCGTCAATCGTATTGCCAAACCGCCAGCCGCCCATGGGCTTAAGACCGTGGCGGCAGCTCTGGCCGTCCTGCGCGTAGAGCCCGTCGAGACAGGCATTGGAGTAGCCGCTTGGACAAATGGCGCCAGCGATCACCCGCTGGCCTTCCTCGTAACCGGTGACGTTGGCGCCGAGCTTCTCGATCACGCCGACGGGCTCGTGTCCGATGATCAAGCCCTTCTCGACGGGATACTCTCCTTTAAGGATATGCACATCGGTGCCGCAGATCGTCGTCGTGGTCACCCGGATCAACGCATCGTTGGGCCCCACATCGGGGATCGGCTTGTCTTCGAGCGCGATACGCCCGGGTTCGATGAATACGGTGGCCTTCATTGTTTTTGTCATGACATTCATGTTGATCCGTCCCTATAAATCTTGATCGCAGGCTCCACACGCCGCCTCCGCGCCGCCTGCTCAATTCCCGTACGCTTTAGGCCGTAGTGACGGGCATGCAGAGATGCGCTCACAGGACAGTCTTTCGCGCAGGGC
>JAKSCL010000318.1 GCA_022360615.1 Hyphomicrobiales bacterium | reverse complement strand
GTCACCGGTTCCAGCGTCACGACACAGCTCTGGGTCACGGCGGCTGAAATACGGCCCTTTGCAAGCACACCACCCCGCGCATCGGGTGTCAGAACCACATCGACGATGAGGCTGTGGAGCGAGGAAAGATCAAGCGCCTCGCCGATCCGGCCGCGCGCCTCGCTATCCGCTTCGATGCTAAGATGCGTGCCCGTGCGGGGAAGATCGGCAACCTCCAGCGGATGAGCCCATGGGCCCAAGGGCACGCGTTCGGACATGATGTTCATGCCGCTTGAACCGTCTCCGGATCGGGAAAAGCGACGCGGCCTTGAAGCAAGGCATGGTCATCGACTGTCTTCCACAAGACGATACCTTCCTTTGCGTAGGCGGCAAGAAGACGCGCATGCTCCTCCCGGTCGGGCATCTCCGGAAAGACATTGCGCTCCATCGTCTCGATGAACGCACCATTCCCATCCTTCAACGCCGCTTCATAGGCCTTGATGCGGCCATAAAACGATTCGGCGACGACTTTCATTTTCTTCGGAACGGAGAGATCGCCGACACCCATCTCGCGCAGGGACCGGTCCATATCGCTGGTGAAAACGTCGAAAACATCCTGCCGCAGCGCGCGCAACGCGGCATCGCTTCCATCGATCCGCGAAAAATAGATAAACAAATGCAGGACGATCATCTCGAAACGGCCATCGATCGTGTCAGGCACGCCGTAACGGGTATAAAATGCAGGATTGCGCGCCTGTTCCACGATGGCCGTGTATATATGATGGGGAAAATCCTTTTTTGACGAACGCTGAAACAATCCGAATATCATTGCAGTGAACCCGCTGCCTCGATTAGGCCTTAAAAGGATGGTCCCGGATTGATGACCCCGGAACGCTCCCGGCTTGCAATAAGCGGCGATGCCCGTCCAGGTTTGAACCGCACAGAAACGTTGAGATGGCACGTTGTGTTGAAAAGTAAAGTAAAGTCCCTGGTTGGCGTGGTCATTCTCGCGGGCGCGGTTGCGGCCTGCACGAGCAATGTGCGCCAGCATGGCGCCGTGATTTCATCGGATGCGCTTACCCAGGTCCCGATTGGCTCGAGCAAACAGCAGGTCCGCCTTGCGCTCGGCTCGCCTTCGACCACCTCCTCGGTCGATGGCGAGGCGTTTTATTATATCTCGCAGCGGATCGAGGAACGTGCGTTTTTCCGCCCGAGGGAAACCGACCGGCGCGTTGTCGTCGTTGAATTCGACGATTCGGAAACCGTCACCCGCATTGCCGAATTCGGCTTGAAAGACGGCCAGGTATTCGATTTCACCACCGAGACGACGCCCACGGGCGGCAACCGGACAAATCTCATCCGTCAGATCCTGCGCAGCACGCGCCCGGCATCGCCGTTCTGACCGAAGCCTGAGAGCCCGCCACAGGAAAAAAGCCCCGCGCAAAACGCGGGGCTTCTGTTTAGGTCCGAAAATCCTGTGCTAGCGCACGATCTCGGCGGTTGGACGGGGTGTGCCCGCCGTCTCCGCAGGCAGAAGCGGAACGGTCACCTCAGGCACCCTGCCGGTCAGCGTATCCAAGAAGGTGACAATCGCAGCCGCATCTTCGTCGGCGAGAGCCTCGCCAAGCTGCGACTCCGCCATGATCTGCACGGCGACCTCCAAATCCCAAACCTTGCCGGAATGGAAATATGGAGCAGTCACGGAGACGTTGCGGAGCGGAGAAGCGCGGAAGACATATTCATCATCCACGGTTGCGGTCACTTGATAGCGCCCCTTGTCATCGGGCGGCAGGATCTCGTGGCCAGGTTTTTCGATCAGCCCGAATGGATAATAGCCATGCCCGCCAACGTTAACGCCGCTGTGGCATGCCACACACCCCTTGTCGACGAAGAGCACAAGTCCTTTTTGAGCTTCCTCGCTTATGGCGTTGTCATCTCCGTTCAAGAAGGAATCGAAAGGTCCGGGGGTGATCAACGTCGCCTGAAAGGCCTCGACGGCCTTTGCCATGTTGTCAAAGCTGACTGGCGCGTCTTCGCCAGGAAAGGCGGAAGTGAACCACTCCATGTATTGGGGCATGCTCGCGAGGGTCGCCACGACGTTTTCCGGCGTGTTCGCCATCTCGACACTGGCCTGAATCGGTCCCTTGGCCTGCTCCTTAAGGTCCTCGGCCCGGCCGTCCCAAAACTGCGCCTCGTTGAGAACCGCGTTGAACACCGTGGGCGAGTTACGGGGCCCTATCTGCCAGCCGTGACCAATCGAAGTCTCAAGGTTGTCGTCACCTCCCGTTGCAAGGTTGTGGCATGAATAACAACTAAACACCCCCGATGCCGAGAGCCGCGGGTCGAAGAAAAGCGCCTTCCCCAACTCGATCTTTTCCGGCGTTATGGGGTTGTCCCTAACGCTCGGGATCGTCGATGGTAATGGCTTGAAAAACTCCAAGGCCATCTCGCGCACTTCGTTCGCCGTCGCCGAACTCAACAGACACGCGGAAATCACAAGCGTCGAAATGAAACGCTTCATTTTTTCCTCCTATATAAGCGAGGAATCTCTAGTATATTCAAAGGCTAAGTGCTTTGATCTGTATCAGTTCTAATATGCAATTGTGCACTGCAAAGTTGTAGAATCAACAGGCCGGATGCCCACGCGCCTCTGGCCGCCGTCCTGCAACTGGCTTGACGGGGACCGGAATGGAAAAGCCCCGCGCTTTGCGCGGGGCTTTTGCGTTTTTTGCAAATGGCGGCTTAGTATTGGGCAAGCACGGCAAGAAGAAGCAGCGCCACGATATTCGTGATCTTGATCATCGGGTTCACCGCGGGACCGGCGGTGTCCTTATAAGGGTCGCCTACGGTATCGCCGGTGACGGCCGCCTTGTGAGCCTCCGAGCCCTTACCGCCATGATTGCCGTCTTCGATGTATTTCTTGGCGTTGTCCCAGGCGCCGCCGCCCGCCGTCATGGAGATGGCGACGAAGAGCCCCGTCACGATCACGCCAAGCAGCATAGCGCCCACGGCCGAGAACGCCGCCGACTTGCCGGCGATCATGAAAATGACAACGTAGCAGACAATCGGCGAGAAGATCGGCAGCATGGACGGAACGATCATTTCCTTGATCGCCGCCTTGGTCAGCATGTCAACCGCACGGCCGTAGTCCGGCTTCTCCGTGCCGTCCATGATACCGGGCTTTTCCTTGAACTGGCGCCGCACCTCTTCGACGACCGAGCCGGCCGCACGGCCGACGGCCGTCATGGCGATGCCGCCGAAGAGGTAAGGAAGAAGGCCGCCGAAGAAAAGGCCGACGACGACGTAAGGATTGGAGAGCGAGAAGTCGAGATTGACGTCCGCGAAAAATGGGTACTGATCCGGATTGGCGATAAAGTACCTCAGATCCTCGGTATAGGCCGCGAAAAGCACCAACGCGCCGAGACCGGCCGAACCGATGGCGTAGCCCTTGGTGACGGCCTTTGTCGTGTTCCCAACGGCATCGAGCGCGTCTGTCGTCTCCCTGACCTCAGCCGGCAGGTTGGACATTTCCGCGATACCGCCCGCATTGTCGGTCACCGGGCCGAAGGCGTCGAGCGCCACGACCATGCCGGCAAGCGCGAGCATGGTCGTTACCGCGATCGCAATCCCGAAAAGACCGGCAAGCAAATATGTGACGATGATACCGGCGATGATGACCAAGGCAGGCAAGGCCGTTGCCTCAAGCGAGACGGCGAGACCCTGGATCACATTGGTGCCGTGGCCGGTGACCGATGCTTCGGCCACCGATTTCACGGGACGGAAACTCACGCCAGTGTAGTACTCTGTAATCCAGATGATGAGGCCCGTGACGGCGAGACCGACAACGCCGCAGAGAAAAAGGTCGAGCCCGGTGAAGGAAATGCCGTCCGCGGTGGTGATCGTCTCACCGAAGCCGAGGAGAAGCATGGTCACGACGGCAAGGCCGACGACGGAAAGAAGGGCGGTTGCGATGAAGCCGCGATAGAGCGCGCCCATGATCGAGTTGTTCTGCCCCAGCTTGACGAAAAAGGTGCCCGCGATCGAGGTCACGACACAGGCCGCGCCAATGGCGAGCGGATAGACCATGATGGCCGAGAGAATCTCCTGGCCCGCGAAATAGATCGAGCCGAGAACCATGGTCGCGACAACGGTCACGACATAGGTCTCGAAAAGGTCGGCCGCCATGCCGGCGCAGTCACCGACATTGTCGCCCACATTGTCGGCGATCGTCGCCGGGTTACGGGGGTCGTCCTCGGGGATACCCGCTTCCACCTTGCCAACGAGGTCGCCGCCGACATCGGCGCCCTTCGTGAATATGCCGCCGCCGAGACGCGCGAAAATCGAAATCAGCGACGCGCCGAAACCGAGCGCCACCAGCGCGTCGATAACCGTCCGCGCGCGCGGATCAAAACCGAGGAAACCGGTCAGCACGAGATAGTAGACCGCAACACCGAGAAGCGCGAGACCGGCGACCAGAAGCCCGGTGACGGCGCCCGACCGGAAGGCGATCGAAAGGCCCGCCGCAAGGCTCTCGGAAGCCGCTTGCGTGGTGCGCACATTGGCGCGGACGGAAACGAGCATGCCGATGAACCCGGCAGCCGCCGACAGAATCGCACCGATGGCAAACCCAATGGCAACCAGAATACCGAGCAGCAGCGCAACAATGACGAAAATCACGACGCCGACAATGGCGATCGTCGTGTATTGCCGGTTGAGGTAGGCTTGCGCGCCTTCCTGCACCGCGCGCGCGATCTCCTGCATCCGCTCATTGCCGGCGTCGGCAGCCATGACAGATTGGATCGCCCACACCCCGTAGAAAATCGACAGGGCGCCGCAGGCGATGATGATCCAGAGTTCCATTCTTCGTTATCCTTGGTTGAGAACACGGGGTGTCTGGCGGGTGATATCGCGTCCGTCTCGGCTGCCCGGCGAGGCAGCCCCCCCAAACTCCGCTTTGCGAAAATCGCGCGGACATTGCCAAAAACCAGTGTGCAACGCAACTGGTGCGGATAGAGACAAAAGGTTGAGAAAGCCCGCTCCGGATCGGCCGGGCTGCCCGAGCAGGCAAAAGTGTCTAAAAATGCCGGTAGCCGGTATGATCGAGGTCGAGCGACTGCCCCTTGGCATCGATCAGACGCGCAGCCCCCGCGCCGTCTTGCAAATATCCGATCTCCGTGATGGACACGTCACAACCGCGCACGGCCTGCGCAAGCGTCCCGGCCTCTGCAGATGAGGAAAACAGAAGCTCGTAATCGTCACCGCCGGACACAATCGGCATGATCAGGGCTGGGTCCTGCGAAAGCGCGGTGCGGGCGGCGGTCGAAAGGGGAAGCCGGTCCAACAGCAAAACCGGCGTTGTTCCCGACACAAGACCCATGCGCGACGAATCCAAGGCCAAGCCATCGGAAATGTCCATGGCGCCGCCAAGGAGCCGTCCGAGGGTTTGAACGACACCCATGCGCGGTTGCGGGACCCGATAGCGTTCAAGAAGATGGTCACGTTCGGCGTCCGTCAGCCCCCAGCAGCCGGTAAGCTCAGGCGTCTGGCGCAAAAGAAGGCCAAGCCCCGCATCGCCCACAGTCCCGGTCACAAAGAGGCGCTCCCCCGGCTTCGCCATCTCGCGGCGCGGCGGCGTTTCAGCAGCTGTGTGGCCGAACGCCGTCACCGAAAGCGTCAACGGCCCGGGCGTTCGTGTGGTGTCGCCGCCGAGCAGACTGCATCCGAACGTCTTTTGATCGCATGCAAGGCCCGAGGCAAAGGCTTCCAGCCACCCTGCCGTCCAGCCTTCGTTCAAGGAGAGCGAGAGCAGATAGCCGAATGGGGTGGCGCCCTTGCCCGCGAGATCCGAAAGATTCACCCGCAAAGCCTTGCGCGCGATATCTTCGGGGGGATCATCGGCAAAAAAGTGCACATCTGCCACAAGCGTATCCAGTGTGACGACAACACGCCGGTCTGGGGGTGCTTCGAAGACCGCGCAATCATCCCGCAATGCATTCGCGCCCTCACCCGCAAGCGGCGCGAAATAGCGGGCGATGATATCGTCTTCGCCAGTGAGACCGTTGACCATGATGCGCTCAAAAAGCTCTCAGGCTTCCTCGGCAGGCGCGGCGAAATCATCGGGCCGCACTTTCCGGGCAAGCGCGTCGAGAACGCCATTGGCGAGCCGTCTTTCCTCGTCGCCGAAAAAGGCGCCTGCAACATCCACATATTCGGCGATCACGACCCGGGCCGGGATGTCGCCGCGGGCCATCAACTCATACGCGGCCGCGCGGAAAATCGCCCTGAGGGTGCTGTCTATGCGATAAAGCGGCCAGTCCTTTTCCAGGATTTCGGCAACAACACGGTCGAGCCGGCGCTGATCGTCAACGACACCGATGACGATGGCCCGGAAAAAGCCGCGATCGGCCGATGTCGGGCGCGCATCTTCCCCATCGATGACGGGCAGCGTCCCTTCCCCGTCCGTCAGGACGGCGTCGCGGCCGATCTGGCCGATATCCATCTGGTAAAGCGCCTGCACGGCGGCGAGCCTCGCGCTGCTTCTTCCCTTGCCGCGCGGGCGTTTGCTGGGTGCCGGTTCCACAGTCATTCCTCGCAGCCGTCTTCAAGCGAGCGCCGCAAGCGCATCAGCGCCATCGCGGCCTCAGCCGCGCCGCCACCCTTGTCCTTTTCGCCTTTGCGCGCCCGTATCCAGGCCTGATCCGCATTTTCGACGGTCAAGATGCCATTTCCGAGGGCTAAGCGTTTTTTCACCTGAAAAGCCATGATGGCCCGCGCAGATTCGTTCGCGACAATCTCATAGTGGCTCGTCTCTCCGCGGATAACGCAACCAAGAAGCACATAGGCATCGAATTCATGGCGGCGGGTCTTTGAAATCATCGCAAGCGCAGCGGGGATCTCCAGAACGCCCGGCACCGCGAAACGCTCATAGGTCGCGCCTGCTTTTTCGATCGCCGCAATCGCCCCCTCGGCAAGCGCGTCGGCGATGTCGGCGTAAAAACGGGCCTCGATAATAGCGATTTGAGCGTTGTCAGCCATCGGCGTCGCTTTTTTCTTGGATTTTGTCTGCGCCTGTGAAGAGGCGTTCGGCATAGCGCGCCATGAGGTCCACCTCAATATTGACCCGGCCGCCGGGTCCGGTTTGCCCCCAGGTCGTCACCTCAAGCGTGTGCGGGATCAGCATTACGGAGAAGCGCGCGCCATCGGCTTCGTTCACCGTCAGGGACGTGCCGTCGAGCGCGACGGAGCCCTTTTTCGCGATATAGCGCGCAAGCCTTTCCGGAGCCGCGAACTCAAACCGGCTGTAACCGCCCTCGTCGCCGCGCGCAGTGACGCCCGCCACCCCGTCCACATGGCCTGTCACGATATGGCCGCCAAGCTCGTCGCCGATTTTCAGCGAGCGCTCAAGATTGAGCCGTGTGCCCGCTTGCCAGGTTGCCGCCGTGGTTTTTTCAAGCGTTTCCGGGGACACGTCGACGGCGAACCAATGCGCGCCTGCGTCCGTTCCTTTCTCGACGACAGTGAGGCACGGTCCCGCGCAGGCGATCGATGCGCCTATCGCAATCCCATCTGCCGTAAACGCCGTCGCGATACGGAAGCGCACGCCCGCATCGCCGCTTTCGCGCGCGAGCACCCGTCCCACATCGGTGATAATGCCTGTGAACATGACCGGGTGTTGTAGCGTTTATTCGACGCGGCGCCAGTGGATCGTCATGCGATCCTCGCCGATCAGCCGGTTTTCGGTGATCGCAAACCTCTTTTCCGGCAATTGCTGGTCTATGTTTGTGCCCAACAGAGCCGGGATGCCCTTTGGGCCCAGAATACGGGGGCTTTTGAACACAACCCATTCATCGACCAGATTGCCGGCCGCAAGGCTCGTCGCCAAATGCGCACCGCCCTCGCAAAAGAGCCGGGTGATGCCGCGTGCGGCCAGATTGGCAAGCGCAAACGGTAAAGAGACACGGCCATCGCGGTCCGCCGGGACTTGTATCACATCGACCCCGCCATCCCGCAATCTCGACGCATTCGCTTCAGACGCGTTTTCCGTGCCGACGATCCAGACCGGATGACGATCCGCCTCCTTTAAAAGCCGCGCACGGGGCGGCGTTGAAAGCTGGCTATCGACGATAACGCGAACCGGCGAGCGCTCCTCCAGTCCGGGCAAGCGCACCGTCAGTTGCGGATCGTCGGCCCGGACCGTCCCAGCCCCAACCATGATGGCGTCGGCGCGCGCCCGCATCATGTGCACGACTTCACGCGCAGTCTCCCCGGTAACCGGAACCTGCGGTTGCCCCGGAACACCGATGCGCCCATCGGCGCTCACGGCGAGCTTCAACTGCACATGCGGGCGTCCCCGTCGGATGCGCGAAATGTGCCCGGCGTGAAAGCGCTCCGCCGGTTCCGCGCTGTTCAGGATGTCAACCGCGATCCCGGCGGCCCGGAGCTTTTCATGACCCCGCCCGGCGACACGCGGATCTGGATCCTCGAGCGCACTGACGACACGGGCAATCCCCGCCTCGATCAAGGCATCGGCGCAAGGCGCGGTGCGGCCGAAATGCGAGCACGGCTCAAGCGTGACATACATGGTCGCGCCGCGGGCCGCCTGGCCCGCCTGTTTCAGCGCGATCCGTTCAGCATGAGGGCGACCGCCCGGCTGCGTGATGCCGCGCCCGACAATAACGGGACGGCCCGCACCGTAACGGACAATGAGCGCGCCGACCGAGGGATTCGGCCATGTCGTGCCCTGCCCCCAATCGCCGAGCGCAAAAGCGGCTTCGAGCAGTGCGAGATCGCCGCCGCCCAGCGGTTTGCGCGCACTCTCTGCGCTCCAATGCTTACTGGTCTGAAAGAGATCAGTCATGCCGCATTGTCGCTGACCGGATCGGAAGCTGACAATTCCTCGATGATATCCTCGAAGTCCTTCGCTTCGCGGAAATCCTTGTAAACGCTGGCATAACGGACATAGGCGACATCGTCGACGCCGCGCAGCGCATCCATCACGAAGCGGCCCACCGTCTGGGAATCGACTTCCGATTCACCCCTGCTCTCCAACTTGCGTACGATATCGCTGATCATGTTGTCGACGCGTTCGGGCTCCACCGGGCGTTTGCGCAAGGCGATCTCGACGGAACGCGCAAGCTTATCCCTTTCGAACGGCACCCGCCTGCCATTGCGCTTCACCACGGTCAATTCGCGCAATTGAACCCGCTCGAACGTGGTGAAGCGGGCGCCGCAATTCGGGCAGAAGCGGCGGCGGCGGATCGCGGCATGCTCCTCGGCAGGCCGCGAATCCTTCACTTGGCTATCAATGTTGCCGCAAAACGGGCACTTCACCCAATCAGACCCTTATACTGGCACCTGCCATCAGTAGATCGGGAACCGGGAAAGGAGATTGCCGGTCTTGGTCTTGACGTTTGCCTCAACACTCTGATCGCCCTCGCCTTTTGTTGCCGCAAGCGCATCCACGACCTCGATGATCAATTCGCCGACGGTCTTGAATTCGGCTACCCCGAAACCGCGCGTCGTGGCAGCCGGGGAACCCAACCGGATGCCGGACGTGATGGCCGGTTTCTCGGGATCGTCGGGAACCGCATTCTTATTGCAGGTGATGTTGGCCCGCCCAAGCGCTGCTTCAGTCGCCTTGCCGGTTACCCCCTTGGGCCGCAAATCGACCAGCATGACGTGGGAATCCGTACCGCCCGTGACAATATCGAGACCGCCTGACTGAAGCGTGGCTGCAAGCGACTTGGCGTTGTCGACGACGTTTTGGGCATAGATCTTGAAATCAGGCTTCAACGCCTCACCGAAGGACACCGCTTTTGCCGCGATCACATGCATCAGCGGTCCGCCTTGCAAGCCCGGAAAAACAGCGGAGTTGAACTTTTTACCAAGCTCAGGATCGTTCGACAGGATCATGCCGCCGCGCGGACCGCGAAGCGTCTTGTGGGTCGTGGTCGTCACCACATGGGCGTGCGGCAGCGGGCTTGGGTAAACACCGCCGGCCACAAGACCGGCGAAATGCGCCATATCCACGAGCAGATAGGCGCCCACTTTATCGGCAACGTCCCGGAACGCCTTGAAATCGATGATCCGTGCGTAGGCCGAACCGCCCGCTATGATGAGTTTCGGTTTTTCCCGGCGCGCGATTGCCAAGACCTCATCCATATCGATGACGCCATTCTCATCGACGCCATAGGCCACCGCATTGAACCATTTGCCGGAAAGGTTCGGCTTTGCGCCATGGGTCAGGTGCCCGCCCGCATCGAGGCTGAGACCGAGCACCGTATCGCCCGGCTGAACGAGCGCCAGCATGACCGCCTGGTTGGCTTGCGAACCTGAATTGGGCTGAACATTGACGAACTCGCAGTCAAACAGGCGCTTGGCGCGGCCAATCGCCAACTCCTCGGCGATGTCTACAAACTGGCAACCGCCGTAGTAGCGCCGGCCGGGATAGCCTTCGGCGTATTTGTTGGTGAGAACGGACCCTTGCGCCTCAAGAACGGCGCGCGAGACAATGTTCTCCGATGCGATCAGCTCGATATCGTCCCTTTGCCGGTCAAGCTCCTTGCCGATGGCATCGGCAATATCGGGGTCGACTTCGGACAGGCTTTTCGTGAAAAACGGATTGTCGTCGGCGCTTTGCGACGACTTGTCGATAACGGACATGGGCGGAGGACTCCTCGCTCAATCGTTTTTTCAGACAGGCCTGCGTTCCCGGTCACAGGGCCAGAAATCGGGATGCTTCTGCGGCGTTGATTGTTTTGGAAAGCGGAAACTATCGCGGCCCGCCCCCGTTGAAAAGGCATTGCGGCAGAAAATGTGTTCTTTGAAGGCGTTGCCCCAATATCTAGCGCAAATCCGGGAAGAGTGGAGACCGGTTTTCCGTGGATTTGCGGCAAAACAAGGACTGAGAGCGATTGAGCGTTTCTGAAAAAAAGCGGAATTGCTCTAAGCGAGCCTGCCGCGTTTCGGCATTCCGGTGGCGGGGGCGGGCCTCAGTTTCTTCATGAGCTTTTGAAGCGCCAGACGCTCCAGGTCCCGCAACGAGGCCTTGGCCGGACCGACCACGAAAACCTCGGTACCGGTATCCGGATCGATAGCCGAGACCTTGACCATATCCCCTAAACGATAAGCCTCGATGAGAAACCCGGTATCCGTCTGCTCGGCGTTTTCCTTCGAATGCGTCATACGCATCCTCTGTGCATCTCGCCTGGCGGTGCATATGCACCTTCAATGGCAAACCGCCGGTTCCCGACAAAGACTGTTATCGTCCATTAGCCGCAACAAGCCGGTCATCTCGCGGTCCGCTTTGCGTTACTGGGTCGTCACCGGGGTTTGCTGAAGCGCCGTCTGCTCAAAGCCGTCGCGGTTGTAGACGTCGGGGCGGAAGTTCACGGTGCCTTCCGTCGTCGCCCATGCCGTGATGTAGACGAAATACACTGGAACCGGACTCTTGATTTTCACATCGAGGCGTTCGCCGGACCGGACCGCGGCATCCACCTTGGCCCGGTTCCAATCGCCGTTCGAGCGCAAGAGCCAGTTTACGAATTCACGCACATTCTGGACACGCACGCAGCCTGAGGAATGGAAGCGCGAATTACTGGCGAAAAGGCTCTTCGTCGGTGTGTCGTGGAGATAGACCGAATGCGGGTTGTGGAAGTTGATTCGCACATGGCCAAGCGAGTTGATCGCGCCCGGATCCTGGCGGAACGTGTAGTTTACCGCCTCCTCCGTGTTCCAGTTGACGGCAGTTGGGTCGATCTCACCACCGCGGTTGTCGAGGATGCGGATATTATAGCTCGAGAGATAATCCGGGTCCTCCTGCATCAGCGGGATGATGTCCTTGCGGATGATGCTTTTGGGGACCGTCCAGAAGGGATTGAAATTGATCTCGTGAATGCGGCTCGTGAGAAGCGGCGTCTGACGGTCGATCTTGCCGACGACCGCAGTATGGCGCGATTCGACCCAGCCGTTTTCAACAAGCTCGATTTCAGCGCCGGGCACATTCACCATCGCGTAACGTTCGCCGAGCGAGCCCTCGAAGCTCGCAAGCCGGCCAAGATTCGTACGCAACTGGGCGAGCCGCACATAAGCGGGCACGTTCAGCGCCTCAAGTGTGTTCTCGCCGACAACACCGTCCGCGACGATACCGTGTCGCGCCTGGAACCGGCGCACGGCCGCGTCGACATATGAGTCGAACACATTGGAGTTGCCCGACGAAACGGAAAGGTCGCTGGAAACCGCCAGCCGTTCGCGGAGCAGGAGAACATTCTGATGGCGGGTTCCAAGGCGCAGGACGGGACCGCTTGGCAAGGCTTGCCAGCCGCCGGCCGCGACGATATCGGAGTAATGCTCAATCGCCTTCATCAGATACGGGACGGCATGCGTACCGAGAATGGGCGAGCGGTCCGTTCTGTTCTGGTTTCGCAGAGAACGCGGCGTGGCGTCAAAGCCGTCGTTCCACTCACTGGTGGAATTCAGCAGCGACTGCGGATTCTCAGCGGATGCATCGGAATATGCCGACGCGAAAAGGGCGACCGCGAACACCGCCACGACACCAAACCGTTGCACTGATTCCCCCATCATTTTGAGCAGAGATTTTTCGCACATGTCCCGGAAATTCGCCTCAAACAACCATGAATCCAACTTACACCCTGATGTCGATAAAACAACACGTAGTTCTCAATACGAAATTAACCGATGCATAATTATCGCAACGGAAATCCAAGACGGCTGACACCGTTTTTCCGCATCAAAAAAGACTGCCATTTGCTGCGAAATGAGCAGGCATCGGTGGCAAGAATAAGGTTGCCTTCAGACTCGCGTGTTTTATCCGCCGACTGCGATTTCCGTGCGCTCGCCGGCTTGAACCGAGGCCTCCGCTTCGGCCACGGACTGGTCCTTCCGGCGCACCTTGACGATGCAACCGCCCGCACCGAGTGTGACCTGCCAGGCCTCGCCGAAGTTCGTGGCAACGTCCTTGTGCCGCCCGTTGATGCCGGCCTTCGCTTCCACCACGTCGATCCGGTCGCCATTGGGCGCGGCGATCGCGAGGATGCCGACGTTCATGGCGATGTCCGGCTCTGCAAGCGCGCGGAGAACCGCGTAGGCTTTTCCGGAACATGCGCTAAAACCCCGGCCGCAGAAGCGGACCGGGGCCGGAAGTCGATAAACGGAACGGGAGTTTAGAGACGGTAGCGGATCTGGTCTGTCCAGAAGCGCTCCAGGCGGCGCAGCGATTTGTTCAGATGCTGCAGATCGCCCTGTCTCAAATCGCCGACGGGCTCAATGGAATTGAGATGCTTCTTGTAAAGAAGCTCGACCACGTTGCGGACCTCAAGCCCCTTTTCGGTCAGCCGGACGCGCACCGAACGGCGGTCTTTCGACGAACGCTCGTGATGGATATAGCCCATATCGACAAGCTTTTTCAGGTTGTACGATACATTCGAACCCAGATAGTAGCCGCGGCTTTTCAACTCGCCCGCCGTCAACTCGTTGTCGCCGATGTTGAAAAGAAGCAAGGCCTGCACGCTGTTCACGTCACTGCGGCCCTGGCGCTCGAATTCGTCCTTGATGACGTCGAGCAAACGCCTGTGCAACCGCTCGATCAAACGCAGTGATTCGAGGTATTCCGGTTTTAGCGAATCATCTTCTTCGACAGCTGCGTTGTCGAATGCTTTTGCGACCATAGTCATATCTCTGTCCCGTTCTTGTTTGACGACAGTTTTTCTTTTGTTGTGGGCGCACCATAGGGAAAGCAAACTAAAATCCGCTTAAGCGTCTTCATGAAAATTTCGTTATCAAAAATTGGATGTCGAGCTGGACTCTGAAGCCATTTTTCCGGCGAGACGGTACGGCAATTTCGAATCCAAAGTGGACGTTGCTTTGGATTTTTGATCCAACTCGCGTAACAGAGTGCAGATTCTTCCCAAACGCACTCCATGAGCATGAAGACAATCCGTGAAATCCTTGGAAGCCGGCCCCTGTTTTCCGTTGGGCCGCAGACAACGCTCCGCGATGCCGCAATAGAGATGTCGAAGAACGTTGTCGGCGCGGTCGCGGTGATCGATGACGGCACGCTGGCCGGTATTCTAACGGAGCGGGACATCGTGTTCCGATGTATCGGATGCGGGTTCTCGGTAGACAAGATGACCGCCGCCGAGATCATGACAAGAGACCCTGTGTCGGTCGAGATCGACGACGCAATCTCCGATGCTCTGGCAATGAAGATCGGAGGGCCGTTCAGGCATCTTCCTGTCGTGGAACAGGGGAAAGTCGTCGGCGTTTTATCTTATCGGGATATTCCCGCAGAGTATGCGATGCTTTTCGAACGGTTCCGCGAAATGAAATCCGCGCGGGCCGACGGCGTTAAATAGTGACCGCATCCCGGCTACCGCATTGAGCCCGATAGCGACGTTGCGCCACTCCAAATGTTCCTGTATTGTTCTCACACTCGCTGTGAGCAAGGAGACACATTGGATGATTGAAGGAAGCTGTTGTTGCGGGGCGGTCAGATTTCAGTTGACATCCGAGCCATCCACGATGGGTACGTGTCATTGTTCCCGATGCCGCAAGGCCGGGGCCAGTACCATTGTTTTCATAAAGAAAGCAGATTTGAACTGGGTTAAGGGAAAGGATCATGTGGCCCTGTATCAACCGGACCCCCCTTACAAATATGGCAGGTGTTTCTGCAAAGTTTGCGGCAGTTCCCTAGGTGAAATTCTCTCTGAGAACGACAGTTTTCCGATTGCCGCAAATACGCTCGACACCGAAATCGGCCTTAAGAACCAGTTTCACGAGTTTGTATCCGAGAAGCCCACTTGGTCCGAGATTTGCGACGATGCTCCTCAGTCTGAAGGTCATCCTTCTTAGTCACTAGAGTTTGATAGCTTTCTCGATGGCGGCAATGTCCGCCTTGTCCGCTTAGCTCGCCTTTAGGCGCCGCGTCTCATCCAGCCTGCGCTGAATGCCAAGCTTGCGGATTGCGAAACGCGAAGCGGTCTATGTCCCCGCGTGCCAGCCCCGAGCCGTCGCTACGTGAGCTTTGCCATGGCTTGGAGAGGCGCTTCAGCGGTAGGCCGCCCGGCATCCAGATGCGTCATAATCCGCAACAGCCTCGAGCCAACCACGGGAACCGGGCCGGTCATTGCTGCGGTGCACGTCTCGAAATGGATTTGATCCCCGGCGATAACCGTGGTCTCCAAGCCCCTTCGACAAGCTCCATTCAACGACAGTTTTTCTTTGTTATAGGTCCATAACATGGGCAGCAGACCAAAACCCGCTTCGGTGTCTTTATGAGATTTTCGCGATCACACATGCGCGGATGATCCCAGCACCGGCCCATTCGGCGGGACACGGACTTCGAGCCTGTTGCCGATGCGGTGAGAACCGCTAGTCTCGCAGGAGCATGTATGCACCGGCTCCGACCAATACCCCGCCTGAAGCCATTTTCAGTTCCCGCTCATAGGCGAAACCATTGGCTAAACGGATGGCATTTCCAGCTCCATAGGCGTATGCGACCTTGACGCCGCCGACTGCGATCACCGTGATGCCCGATAGCAAAACGACATCCAATACGGACAGACTTTCCATATTCACGAAGGCCGGAAGCAAGCTTGCATAAAAGAAAAGCGCCTTTATGTCCCCCAGCGTAAGAAACAAACCGGATAAAAAGCTAACCGGCAAACTGCCCTTTAGTCTCTTAAACCCTGCGGCGGATCGAGCTTGATTGGCTCTGCGCCGGCAGTTTCTGATCAGTCCGATGCCAAACCAGATCAAATAGGCTGCAGCCAGATACTTGATCACAACAAAAAAAGCGCCCATCTGCTGGGCCAAAGTGGTCATACCCAGAATTGCGATCGTCATAAGAAACAGATCGCCCGCGACGACACCGGCTGCCGTTGCAACGCCATTTCGGAGGCCGATCGCTGTAGACTGGGTAACGACGAGTAAAACGCTAGAGCTTGGAATCGCCGCCAAAGCTCCCATCACGAAGAACAGCGCGATTGCATCGGTAAAGGTCATGAACGCCTCTTCGATTGCTTCCAACCCGATGAATGCGAAAACATCTTTCAGGCGGCAGGAGGTGCGAGTGGTTTTCAACGCCTAGCATATGATTGGCGCTTCCCGGAACGAAACGCTGGCCTCGAATGCCGACGCGATCCGCAGGAGACGCGCCTCGCCGAACCGATCGCCCACAAACTGCAGCCCCAACGGAAGGCCGCCCGTGCCCATTGCGGCAGGCACGACAATCGAAGGCAATGCCGCGCAGGTGAAAGGCAGCATGTAGCGGCGGGCCGACTCGAAAGCATCGCCGCAATCTTCAAAGCGGGGAGCGGTCCGGTCCATCGCCGGGCTAACCAGAGCATCGACATGGGTGAATGCGCGTCTAAGTGTTTTGGTGAAATTCCGCAATTCCGCCTTTGCGCTTTCAAAACCGGCACTGTGAACATCCCGCGCCGCCTCAAGATCCGCGCGAGCGATCGCGCCAATCGCCGGATGCGCCGCCGGATCATCGCCGCACATTCCGGTCATCGCCTCGTTGAACTCGTACAGCAATAACGTTCTGAACAAGGCGCTGGCTGCTTCGGTGACGTCCTCAATACCGGTCTCGACTTCAATCACATCAGCGCCCAGTTCCGATAGCTTGGCCAGCGATTGCTCCATGGTGGTACGCATGTCGGCGGCGATTTCGCCCGAACCGAAATCCTTGATCACACCAAGTCTAAGTCCGGCGATGCCCTCCCCCAGTTCGCGAGTGTAGGACGACGAACGATCCTGAGCGGTTTTGTGCCGGGCATCAGCGCTATTCTGCGTTAATGCGTCGAGAAGAATGGCAGCATCGGCGACGTATTGCGTGATCGGACCCGCGATATCGAAACTGGGCGCCCGCGGTAGAATGCCGTCCTGACTTACGAGGCCATGGGTTGGCCGTAGGCCCACAACGCCACAACAGGCCGCGGGAAAACGGATCGACCCGCCTGTGTCCGTGCCGATCCCGGCATGGCACAGATTGGCCGCAACGGCTGACGCAGCGCCTCCCGATGATCCTCCGGCGGACCGTGTTGCGTCCCATGGGTTGCGGATGTTTCCAAACGCTTCGTTCCTGCCGCAAAGCCCTGCGGCAAGCTCGTTCATATTCGCCTTGGCGAGTATGATCGCTCCCGCATTCTGAAGCTGGCTGACGATTGGAGCGCTTGTCCTGGCTGTACGCCCGGCAAACAGGCGCGAACCCGCCGTTGTGGGACATCCGGCAAGATCGATATTGTCCTTGATGACGAGCGGTATGCCATGCAGCGGTCCACGGAAATGGCCTCGCGCACGCTCACGGTCTCGCTCAGCGGCAATCTGCAGCGCCTGCTCGCCCAGCACCGTGATGAGCGCGTTGAGTCGGGCGCCCTGCTGGCCGATGGCGTCGAGGCAGGATTGGGTTAACGCCTGAGCGGACATCCCGCCCGAGCGCAGAGCTTCGGCAGCCTGCCCGATCAATGACCGCCCAATCCCAGACCGTGCGTTTGCCCCCAGCATGCTGCAACCTCTTTCTGTTCGGATCAATCGGCGCGAACGAGAGATCGGGCACCACGCTTGCAACGTGCTGCGATGCTTTTCGCGTCGAGAATGATCTCAAAAACTTGGCTAAAAATGCCAAGATGAGCGGACCGGGAAAAGCGTTGGCCTAAATAATAGGCTCCTTGGAATACCGGTAAACCAGCTTATCGGTCCTTCTACGGGAATGCTGCATAGATGAAGCAGCGTGAACATTTACCTAATCCATAAGACGGTTGCCGCAATTGCGACGATGGCCGGATAGTGACTGGGGGTTTTCTCGAACCGGTCCGCACGATCCAAAGAACCCCTTCGATCAACAAGCAATCGTCCCGCTGGCGAACCGCGCGTCCGCTCACCGCCGATGATGTGCGGCACTATACGTTCCCATAGGTCACCCCATAGGATGGGACGGTCAAGAACACCGTTGGCTGTCCTCAAAAAACAACGCTGAATCTGCTTTGCCCATTCGCGGCAATCCTGAAAGTGCACACGGTGTAAGACGCATTTGCCCATTTTTGGGGCGTTGAATTTCAATAATTGACTTGCTCCGTTCCACTTTTACCCATTCACTATTTATTAGGGCTTTTCCAAAGGGGCAATGCCCAATCATACCTCTCTAGGGAGATCGAAAATGTTCAGACGAATCTGGCTGTCTTCCGCCGCAGCCACGATAGCTGCAGCCATGGTGTTGTCTGCGGCCTCATATGCTTGCGCGCAAGACACCTATCGCATGCGCGTTCAGACAGCCATTCCCTCAGGCGCGATGTCTTTTGAGATGCTGGAGCGGTTTGCCGACCGCGTTGGCACCATGTCGGGCGACCGGCTCAACATCCGGATCCTGGCTGCCGGCGCGATCGTTCCATCGCAAGAGATTTTGGAATCCGTGGATTCGGGGGTGATCGAGGCCGGGTTTGCCTGGCCGCAATTCTGGGCGGGCAAGAACTCGGCCACAGCGCTCTTTAGCAACACCCCGGTTTGGCCGCGCGCGGGCCTCGATCAACTGACGCATCTGGCATGGATGTATGAGGGCGGCGGCGCCGAACTCTATGAAGAACTTTTGCAAGAGGTGATCGGCGTCAATGTCGTTTCATTCTTCGTGACGCCATCCGGCTGGCAGCCGCTGGGCTGGTTCAAGGGCCCGCTGGAAGGAATCGAGCAATTTCGCAGCATCAAATACCGGTCGCCGCCGGGCATTGCCGGTCAGATTTTCCAGGAAGCCGGTGTGACAGCCGTTTTCATGCCGGGCTCCGAGATCCTGCCCGCAGCCGAGCGTGGCGTGATTGATGCAGCCGAATGGATCAACCCGGTTGAAGACCTGCCCTTTGGTTTCCACCAGGTGTTCGACCATTACTATCTCGCTTCCATGCACCAATTTGTCGATGTCGGCGAAATCGTCATCAATGGCGATTTCTGGAACAATCTTCCCGAAGACCTTCAGGAGGTGGTGCGCGTGGCTGCGCGTGCGACCATCATCGATACCTATGTGGCGGACATTGCCCGCAATGCCGCAGCGATCGAGACCCTTCGGACCGAGCACGGCGTGACCGTGGCGCCAACACCGCCTGACATTCACAATGCGCTGATGGAAGCCGGTGGCGCTGTGCTTGAGAAGGGTTCGGCCGAGAACGCGTTCTTCAAGAAAGTTGTCGAGCACCAGGAAGCTTTTGCTGAAAAGATCAGGCCGTCCTGGGGCGAGGTTCTGAAGATCTACGGCGATCTGGAAGCCGAGTAGGCTGCGGCCCTCAGCCGGACTGGCAACCTTTCCGTGGCCAGCCGCCGCAACACGAAATCATGATAGTGCGCGCCGCGCACTATCATCCCGCCACAAAACCGGACCGAGACACGCTGACCGTTGGGCGCTGAAAAGCGGTGCAAGCCACGAAACGCCTTGCATCTCCTAAGCTGACGGTTTGCGGGCAACCAGGCAACATGGACACCAATTCACAACCATCCACACGCAACCAGCCCGATCCCCCTCCACCGTCACCTGCATGGCAGCCCTTTGATCGTGCGATCCGCACAATCGATGCTGTTTCGGAAGTATCGGGTCATATCGTCAGCTACCTGATCATCGGGTTGATCGCGACCATGGTGTATGAGGTCGTTGCCCGGTACTTCTTCTCAAGCCCGACAATCTGGGCCAGCGACATGACCTATATGCTGTACGGGTCATTCTTCATGCTGGGCGCGGCCTACACCTTGCGCCATCGCGGCCATATCCGCACCGATTTCCTCTACAGCAACTTCCCCGTCCGGGTTCAGGGCATCATCGACACGATCGCCTATCTGCTGCTGTTCCTGCCCGCCATCACCTTCTTTCTCTGGTATGGCTGGCAATCGTTCCACTCATCCTGGCAGCTTGGCGAACGCGCCATCACCAGCCCATGGGCACCGGTGATCTATCCGTTCAAGGCCGTGTTGCCCATCACAGCCGTTCTGCTCATCCTGCAAGGCATCTCGGAGAGCCTGAAAAGCATCCATGCCGTGATTTATGCGAGATGGCCATGAACCCCGAGGTGCTTGGCCTGTTCCTGCTCGCAGGGCTATTCCTCCTGATCCTGTTCGGATTCCCGATCGCTTTCACATTGATTTTCGTCGCGGCGATCGCTGGCTATCTGGGGATCGGTCTCGGCGTGTTCCAGATGATGGTCGTGCAGTTCGAGCACACCATGGAACTCTCGACATTGGCGGCCATCCCGCTGTTTGTCTTCATGGGGCTGATCCTTGAACGCGCGGCCCTGATGGACCGGCTGTTCGGCGCCTTCCGGATGCTGTTTGCGCCCGTACGCGGCTCCCTCTATCTCGCCGTCATTCTGACCGCGGCGGTCTTTGCCATGGCAACGGGCATCGTTGGGGCATCGGTGACGGTGATCGGTCTCATGGCCGGCAAGATGATGATCCGGGCGGGCTATGATACGCGATTGTCGGCCGGTGCCATAGCGGCGGGAGGCACACTGGGCATCCTGATCCCACCCAGCATCATGCTGGTGGTGCTTGGCCCCATCCTGCGCGTGTCCATTCTTGAACTGTTTGCCGCAGCGGTGATGCCCGGGCTGATGCTGGCGGCCCTCTTCGTCGTCTATTGCATGGTGCGATGTTATTTTCAGCCGCATCTCGGTCCGGCGCTCCCCGTGGAAGAGCGCGCCCCATCGGGCATGCATATCGCGCGCGAGTTCGCCATCGGCGTGATTCCGTTGGCCGTCGTGATCGCGGCGACGCTGGGGAGCATACTCGCAGGGCTTGCGACCCCGACCGAAGCTGCCGGCATGGGGGCTGCCGGTGCCCTTGCCTTGACGCTGCTTTACCGGCGGATGACCTGGGAGAAATTCCGCGGCGCGATGCTGCAAACCTTGCAGACATCGAGCATGGTGCTGATCCTGATCGCAGCCGCCAACTTCTTCGGATCGGTGTTTTCGCTTCTGGGAACGCCTTTTCTGATCACCGAGTGGCTGCTGGAGCTTGGCCTGTCCAACGCCATGCTGCTGCTTCTGCTGATGTTGATGATGTTTCTGCTGGGCTGGTTCCTCGACTGGGCCCCCATCGTCCTGATCTTCATCCCGGTGATGTTCCCTGTCATTCAGGAACTGGACATCGACATGGTCTGGTTCGGCGCCATGGTCGCCGTCTGTCTACAGACCGCGTGGCTGTCGCCGCCCGTTGCCCTGTCGGCTTATTTCCTCAAGGGCGTGATGTCCGAATGGCAGCTCAAGGACATCTATCTCGGCATGGTGCAGTTCCTTGCCCTACAACTCACAGGACTGCTCTTGCTCGCCACGTTCCCACAGATCGCTCTGTGGCTGCCAAGCGTTCTGCTGGGCCGGTGACTGAAACGTCAAAAACGGGCGTGCCGATTGGCGCTTGGGCGCCCCGGCACAGCCTGTCCTTGCGGTAAAAGGCGGGGCGCTATGCCTCCCCGCGCAAGAAACGGATGATCCCGGAGAAATCGGTAGGTCCCCCGCCGCGGTTGCAGAACAGCGCGTAAAGCGCGCTTGCCTCCGCGCCAAGCGGCGTTGCCGCGCCCGAGGTCCGGGCCGCGTCCTGCGCAAGCTTTAAGTCCTTCCACATCATGTCGGCGGTGAAACCGGCAGCGTAGTCCCGGTTCGCGGGCGACGCCGGCACAGGCCCAGGCACCGGGCAATAGGTGGTCAGCGACCAGCACTGGCCGGATGCGGTGGAAGAGATATCGAACAGCTTCTGGTGATCGAGACCGAGCTTTTCCGCCAGAACGAAGGCTTCGGAAACCGCGATCATCGACACGCCGAGGATCATGTTGTTGCAGATTTTGGCCGCCTGCCCGTTTCCGGCACCGCCGGCATGGACGATGGTCTTGCCCATGATGTCGAGAAGCGGCTTCGCCGCGGCAAAGGCATCGGCTGGGCCGCCGGCCATGAAGGTGAGCGTTCCCGCCTCCGCCCCGCCGACGCCGCCGGAGACCGGCGCATCCAGCATCAGCATCCCGGCGTCCGACGCGGCTTCGGCGACCTCCCGCGCGGTCTCAACATCGATGGTCGAGCAATCGATAAAAAGGGTTCCGGCTTGCGCGGCGGCGAAGAGGCCCCCCACTCCCGTAAGCAAAGCCTTCACATGCTGGCCCGCTGGCAGCATGGTGACGACGATCCGGGCGCTTTCAACGGCGGCCGTAGCATTGTCGGCAATGGTTCCGCCCGCCTCGCCAAAAACCTTGAGAGCATCCGGCGAAAGGTCAAAGCCCCGGACATCATGGCCGGCCTTGACGAGATTGCGGGCCATTGGATTGCCCATATTTCCAAGGCCGATAAACGCGACAGGCGCCATTGTTCCATCCTCCCTTGCTTTTTTCTTTTATCGTTTACTGCTGCCACCGGTTGAGAATGCGGAAGGCCGCATAGGTTCCGATGATCAAGAAATGCATGATGATGGTCGGCCATTGCGACGGGAAGTCGGCAGTGAAGCCGAACTCCAAAACGAACTGGATAACGAGCGAGATGAACAAAAGGCCGATGCCCCAGGAGGACCCGAACCACATGCCGACGCCGGCAACCGGAAGCAGCACGGCGTAAAAGACCGTCACCACTTGGCGGGGCGCGGACAGCATCCATAGCGCTTCGCTCTCATCGCCAACATAGCCGACGATCGACGACCAGTAGCGCATTCCGGCAAAGATGAGGAAGATGCCGACCACGCGCATGAACACGAGGAAAGCGGTTCGTTCCAACGCCTCAAGGCGGTTGCCGTCCACATAACCAATCAGCGGCAGGCGCAAAGCATTTCTCCCATACTCACCCTGTCAGCCCCGGAAAGGTCAGATCACCATCAGGCAATGGCTGAAAATAGGCATCCACATCCGTTTCGCGCACATCTTCAAGCCGGGCTGGCACCCAGCGCGGCGTCCGGTCCTTGTCGACCACGGCGGCCCGGATGCCCTCATAGAAATCATGGCCGTCGCGGACGCGTGAGACGATACGGTATTCCAGCTGAAGGGCCGCTTCGATATCGAGCGCCGCGCCTTCGCGCATCTGCCGGAAAGCGATCTTGAGGCTCGTCGGGCTTTTCTGCCGGATCGTTTCATGGGTTTTGAGCGCTTCGGGACCGCCATCCATCTCAAGCGCCGCCAGAAGCGCCTCGACATCCGGCTGCTTGAAACATGGCGCGACGGCTTTCAACCGCTCCGAAAGCGAACCGCCCTCCGGCGTTGACCGAAAGCGGTCCAGGGTGGCGTCGACGTCGTCGCCTTGCGACAAGCGGTCGATCACATCGCCGAAGGCCGTTTGCGGCACCACCGCTTCAAGAAGGCCGCAATCGAGCGCATCGGCGGGGCCGATCCGCTCACCGGTGAGCGCCAGATAAGGACCTGCAACGCCCCCCAGCCGCGGCAAGAAATAGGTGGCCCCCACGTCGGGGAAGAAGCCGATCCCCACCTCGGGCATGGCGAACTGCAGTGTCTGGCTGCCAACCCGGTGCGATCCGTTGATGGAGACGCCCGCGCCGCCGCCCATGACGATGCCGTCGATCAAGGCGACATAAGGCTTCGGATACTGGGCAATCATCGCATCCAGCCGGTACTCGTCCACATAGAAAGCAAGAAAACGGGGATCTTTCCCGCGCCCCCATTCATAGAGATGGCGGATATCGCCGCCCGCGGAAAAAGCACGTCCGCCACTCGCCCGGATGATGACCGTTCTCACCCCGTCGTCCACCGCCCAGGCGGCCAACTGCGCCGTCATCGCCCGGACCATGGCATGCGAGATCGCATTCAACGCCTTGGGGCGATTGAGCGTGACGATCCCGGCATGGCCAAGGCGCTCGAAAAGCACCTCGTCTTCTTTTGTCTCCGCAACCGCCAAAGAGCGCCTCCTTGCCACCGGGGTTGGCACGACATGCGTCACTTCGCCTTGACGGTCAAGCCAAGGCGTAGATGACGGAATGGCTTGTCCGCGTATTAACGGATTGAAATCATTCTAAAGCGCATTAGCCTCATGCTGAATCACGAGCTTTTGTCCGCATGGAACCGGCGGGCAGCGGAGGATGCAATGGACGAACGGGTCAAACCCACCCATTCAGGCACACTGGCCGGACAAATCGCATGGGACACGAGCGACAACCGCGACGCGGCGAAGACGCGCCATTGCAGACCGCGCCGCTGCCGGCAATCGGATTGGGTCCGCCGCATGGTCGGCGAGACGCGGCTGACCGTCGACGATTTCATCTGGCCGGTCTTCGTCATGGAAGGTCAAGACCGGCGTGACGACATCCCGTCCATGCCCGGCATAGCGCGCTTGACTGTCGACAACGCCGTGCGCGCGGCGGAAGAAGCCGCCCAGCTTGGCATTCCGGCAATTGCCGTCTTCCCCTACACAAACCCCGATTTGCGGGACGAAAAGGGCACGGAAGCCCTTAACCCCGACAATCTCATCTGCCGCGCGACACGGGCCATTAAGGGCGCGGTCCCCGAAGTGGGCGTCATCACCGACGTGGCGCTCGACCCCTACACCATACATGGTCATGACGGCCTTCTGCGCGGCGGCGCCGTCGTGAATGACGAATCCGTGGCGGTCCTGGTTGAGCAGGCGCTCGTCCAAGCCGACGCGGGCTCGGATATCGTCGCGCCCTCCGATATGATGGACGGACGCGTTGGCGCCATCCGCGATGCGCTCGAAACCAACGGTTTTTGCGACACGCTGATCATGTCCTATGCCGCGAAATACGCCTCCGGTTTCTATGGACCTTTCCGTGATGCGGTTGGCTCCTCCTCAACCCTGACGGGCGATAAACGCACTTATCAGATGGATCCGTCAAACGGCCGCGAAGCCTTGCGCGAGACCGAACTCGATATCGCCGAAGGCGCCGATATGGTGATGGTGAAGCCTGGTCTGCCTTATCTCGATATCGTCCACAGGTTGAAGGCCACCTTCGGCGTTCCCACATTTGCTTTCCAGGTGTCAGGGGAATACGCGATGATCACGGCGGCGGCGGCAAACGGCTGGTTGGACGGTGATCGCGTGATGCTGGAGAGCCTGTCGGCCTTCAAGCGGGCCGGTGCGGATGGTGTCCTCACCTATTTCGCGCCACGGGCGGCAAAGCTTCTCGCAACGCTTTAAAGACGGTTCCCCGCAAACGGAAGGATGCGGATCGTGAATGAGGCATGGACGGAAAAACCGTCTGACGCGCCGTTGACCGGGGCAGCGCAAGACAGAGATGACAGCGACATCCTCTCCCGCCGGGTCGGCGCGTTTTTCGTCGATCTGATTATTCTTCTCATTCTGTCGGCCCTCGCCTCGATCTGCGTCTTGATCCTCGGCATCATCACTTTCGGCTTTGGGTTCATTCTTTTCGCAATCCTTTACCCCGCCGTCGTCCTGATCTATGCGGGCGTGACCATAGGCGGACCGCAGTCGGCGACGATCGGCATGCGGATGGCTGGAATCGCGTTGCGGCGCATGGACGGCAGACGCCCGGACGCCATTCTCGGCGCGGTCCATATTTTTCTCTTTTACATCTCGGTCGGTCTTTTGACCCCGTTGGTGCTGCTTTTCGCGCTGATGACGCCGAACAAGCGCCTTCTCCACGACATTGTCCTCGATGTGCGGATGATCCGGGCGCGTTAAGCGCTTCCTGACGCTTATTGTGATCGGCAAAACGCCGCAGGCCGGGTCTCTTCTGCGCAAACTCCTAGCCATCCAAACAAGGCTTTCATAAGCTCGGCAGGTGGTGAGACGGTTGGACTTCCATCCATTTGCCGGGACTCGAGCGAGGACGAGATTGACCGAACTCAAGCGCGACATTCCGCAGTTCTATCTGACGGCGCCCTCCCCTTGCCCGTACATAGAAGGCCGTCATGAGCGCAAGATTTTCACCCATCTGGTCGGCGAGCGCGCCTCGGCCATGAACAATGTGCTCAGCCAAAGCGGCTTCCGCCGCAGCCAGAACATCGCTTACAAGCCAGCCTGCGAGAACTGCCAGAGATGCGTTTCCGTTCGTGTTTGCGTCCATGATTTCGAGACGTCGCGCTCCAACCAGCGTGTGATGCGCAAAAACCGCGATGTGATCGCCGTACCGTGCCAGGCAGAGCCCACATCGGAGCAGTTCTCGCTTTTCCGGAAATATCTCGAGGCCCGCCACGGCGATGGCGGCATGGCGGATATGACGGCGCTCGACTACGCCATGATGGTGAAAGATACCTACGTCACCACATCGATCGTCGAATACCGAGAGCGCGATCCCGATAGCGGCATTACGGGCACGAGTTCAGGCCGCCTTCTGGCCGTCTCCCTCACCGATGAGCTCGAAGACGGTCTGTCCATGGTCTACAGCTTCTTCGACCCCGATCAGGACCGGCGCAGCCTTGGCACCTTCATCATCCTCGACCACATCGCCCGCGCCCGGCTGATGGGCCACATTTACGTCTATCTCGGCTATTGGGTGAAAGGCTCGCAGAAGATGGACTACAAGGCCCGCTTCCTGCCCCAGGAACGCCTCGGCGCTAACGGCTGGGTGCGTGTGGAGGCCTAGGTCGTGGTGAGGATTTAGCGAATGGCTGCGCCGGAGCGAGAATTCGTCGGTGCAAGGAACGAGGACGACGGACATGCTTTGCGCATATTCGAGGACGCGTGAGGCCGAAATGGCGGATTTGCGCCCGGCCCTCATGGGTTGGGCCAAAATCGCTCCTGCCCTTCGGACGTTCAGACCTCAAAAGGTCCACCGGACCTTTTGCCGGGCTGTGCCCGAACCGGTCCTCACTGTCGAAAAGGCTCGAAAGGGGG
>JAKSCL010000093.1 GCA_022360615.1 Hyphomicrobiales bacterium | reverse complement strand
TGACCATCCGGTTGAAATGAAACTGCGGGGAAAACGGCTTGATCTGTTGCATCAGGCTGTCGGTGAGTTCCTGTCCGGAAACGACCGGTATGGCCGGAATGTCGTAGATCGGTTTTTCCGGATAGAGTTCCGTGCACTGTCCGCCCGGGCGGTCGAGGATGTCGATCAGATGCGCCTTCATGTCCAAAAGGCCCAGTTCGAACACGGCGAACAGGCCGACCGGTCCAGCGCCGATGATCACAACATCCGTTTCAATCGGTTCACTCATAGCGTCTTGCCTTGGTGGAAGATTTCAGGTGCTTGAAGTTCCGTTATGTCTTGCCGTGCGCGCTGTCCAAGCGGTCCAGGCACCGTGTTCGCGAAAATCGTGCTCAGGTCATACATCGGCAAGTCATTTTGACAAAAAAGGCCGTGATGCCGTTGGGAGGCGGAAAACGTTTCCGGCGTTCAGCCCTGACGTTCCGGTGTTTCCACCACAAGCCCGTCAAGCTCTTCTGTCACTTTAATCTGGCATGAAAGGCGGCTTGTCGGGCGTACATCGAAGGCGAAATCGAGCATATCCTCTTCCATCGGCTCGGCCTTGCCCGTCTTCTCGATCCAGGCCTCGTCAACGTAGACATGGCAGGTGGCGCAAGCGCAGGCCCCGCCGCATTCCGCTTCAATGCCGGGAACAAGATTCTTGATGGCCGCTTCCATCACCGTCGAGCCAACCTCGCCCTCGACCGTCTTCTTTTCCCCGCTTGGTTCGATAAACGTAATCTTCGGCATCCGACAAAAACCCACTCGCTTTCCGGGAAGTGTTGACAAGCGCATTCGGCGGCGCGCATGCATCCAACGCGACGGCCACCGCCTATAGGGGAAATCGAGCCTTAATGCTAGGTCGGGGTGAGAATATCAGCCCGGCCCGGATGTCGGGCAACCGGGTGCACGGCGGCGGCGCGGCGTTCAAGCGGTTTTCCCGCAGGAGAGTGGCGGGGCTAACGCCTGCGCTGGATCACAGGACTCAACCGGCAGGACATGTCATTTGTCGCTTAGAAGCGACGCAATGAAACTGTTCACATGCTCGATCTCAACGGCAAGCACGGAAAGTGCGCCGACTGCGGCGTCGCGCCCGCCTGAGGGAAGTGCATTCTCGGCTGAGGCCGCACATTCAGCCGCGTGCCACGCGCCAATCCCGCGCGCCGAACCCTTAAGCGTATGCGCCATCATCTGCCAGCGTTTGCCGCCCTCTTCGGACTGATCGGCCACCAATTCGCCGAGCTTGGCAAGACAATTGGTCGACTGGGTCTCAAAAAGCGCAAGCAGTTCACGCTCCAGTGTGCGGTCGCCAAGCGTTTGTTTTGCAAGATGCACAAGGTCGATCGGCCCCTTCCGGCAATCGACGCTCGGTTGTAGGGTTTCAGGCGGGATTGCATGTAACGGCTGCATGGGTCCGCTCCTCTCGGTCACGGCAACGGCAGGGCAAGCGCGCCTGGAACGGGCCGGTTATTGACGACTTCTTGAAAGTTAGCGCATCCGCCGTAACAGAAGGTTAAATCGCGCCCGCCTTCTGACGGCGGGCCGGAAGCGGCCTCGGCGTCAGATCGCGGGCGATCCGGAACCCTTCAGACGTTAAACGGCAGACCAGCCAATCCGGCTTGATGGGATTTTTGAACCAGGCCTCAGCCCAGCCGTGCATGATGCAGCTTTCCACCACCCGGCGGGGCACCGCCCGTCCGTCGCGGTCGAAAATCGGCAGTTTTCCGCCCGGTTCCCGCAATCCGCGGCGCAAATATCTCAACTGAGCCGCCGACGGCATGATTTGAGAATACGCGCCACGGAACAAATCCTTGCCGCATTTATTAACAGTTGCCTTATTGCCGCCACGCCGATCTTGTTTGGTTTTTTCTTGGTTTGGAACGCGGTCCGCTTTTTGCGTCAACCGTGCCAATGCGTCCGACATCGGTATCCCCAGCCCGTTAACTGAATTTTGATAACTCCATTTATGCCGTTTAGTTTTCGCAATTTTGCCACTAATATGACCTTGCAGCAATCCGTGCGGTGGGGACACATTGGTGAACAATAGGTTAACGATTGATCGCCGCACGGAAACGGGGACCACGTGACACTCCATTTTAATGGCGTGGACGGTGTTGGATGCGGCACTGTTCACCGCACGCGGTCACTGCGCCCGGTATGAGAAGTTTTGAGTACGGACGCGAGGCTCGGGAATGGCTAGAAAAGGTGCAGGCGCAGACAGGTCGGCCGACGAAATGGGTTTGGCCGCTGTCGAGGAGGCCCTGAACGCGGAGCTTTTTGCCGCGAACGACACTCCGGAAAGTGTCGAGACGCTGGATCTCGATCTATTGGAACCGGAGACGCAAGACCGCTACGATCTCGAAGGTCGGCAGCTTGAGCGCAAGATCGAGCAGGCGGTGTCCGATATCGGTCAGCAGGCGGGACGTGATCCGGCTTATGAGCATGCACCGGCCGGGCCGGACACGGTTGCCGCCCTGCCCGCCAACGACGACCGCCCCACACTCAGCGGCCTCACGCAGAGGTTGAACCGAAAGCCGAATTCGTCGGTTTACTGGATAACCGCGGTCCTTTCGGTCCTCTGGGCCGGCTTCGTCCTGGGCTATGGCACCAGTCTTTTCGGCATCGCGCCATCCTCGATCTTCAATCCGAGCGTGCTTGCCGCCTCTCCGCAGGCTGTCACCCTTCTCGTTGTTCTGGCCGTCCCGCTGTTCTTCTTCCTCGTCATGGCGGTGATGATCCGGCGCGCCCAGGAAATGCAACTCGCAACGCAATCGGTCACCGAAATGGCCATGCGCTTGGTCGAACCCGAAGACCTTGGCACGGACGCCGTCATGTCGGTCGGTCAGGCCGTGCGCCGCGAAGTCACAGCCATGGGCGACGGTATCGAACGCGCTCTTGCCCGCGCGGGCGAACTGGAAGCGCTCGTCCACAGCGAAGTGGCGACCCTTGAGCGCTCCTATCACGATAACGAAATCCGCATCCGCAGCCTTGTCGAACAACTCGTCAACGAGCGTGAGGCGATCCTCAACAACGCCGAGCGCGTGCGGGCATCGATTTCGGTCGCCCAGGAGGATCTGCGCGAGGATCTGTCGCTTCTGTCTGACCGCCTGGCCCAGACGGTGGAAGAGTCCGGTTCTCTTCTGACCAGCACCCTCCTCAACAAGGGCGACGAGGTCACGACGGCAATTTCAGCCGCTGGCGACCAAATCCTGGAAACGCTTACCGACCGCGGTTCGACCATTGTCGACCGCGTCTCGACGACGGGCAGCGAAATCACGCAGCATTTCATCGTTTCCGGCAATGAGATGATGGATGCGCTTTCGCGCCAGAGCGGCGAAATCAACACCATGTTGGCGGAGCGGGGTTCGTCGATCTCCACCACCCTGCGCTCGGCCGGGGAAGAGGCGGCGAACCGTATCGTGGTGGAAGCCAACCATCTCCAGGCCAATTTGGTTGAATCCTCGTCCGCGCTGGAAACCATGCTGCAGTCGCAGGGCTCGACCGTCACGCAAGCTCTGCAGACCACGGGCACGCGCATCGAAGATATCCTGACCGAAAGCGGCGCGCAGCTGTCCGAAGCACTTTCGACGAAGGGTAAGGATTATGCAGAGCGTCTGATTTCGGCCGGCGCGGAAATCGCCCAGGCCATGTCGCTTGGCGGAAACCGGATCGCTGAATCCGTCAATCAGTCGGCCGACAAACTCGAAACGGTCGTGAACGACGTTTCACAGAGAAGCGCCCATCTCCAGGATATCCTGACGGCGAGCGTTACGCAGCTCGATAAGGTCATCACGGTCGACGGCACGGAGCTCATCGAGCGGATGGACTCCAACACCAAGCAATTGGCGGACACGGTCAGTACCTATTCGGACGAGGTGGAAACGGCGCTCAAGGGCTACACAGCCACCATCGATAGCTCGCTCTCGAAACACACAGCCAATCTGAACGAGACGCTTTCGTACCGCGCACGGAACATCGACCAGACCTTCGGCTCCCGCGTCGACGCGCTTGGCGAAGTGCTGGGGATTCACGCAAAGCGGCTTGATACCGCCTTTAGCGAACGCGGCGGCGCCCTCCAGGATGCCCTTGAAACACATCTCGATGCGATGGACAGCACGCTGACCGAGCACGGCGGCAAACTTGAAGCCTCCGTGGGCAACAGCGCCGAATCCCTGAAGATGGCCCTATCGACCGGCGCCAATATGATCGGCGAGGCCCTGCAGGCGACCGCCTCGCGCGTCGAGGACACACTCGACGAAACGAAGGTCCGGATGGAAGAGGCGGTCAGCGGCAAGATCGTCGAAATCGAGACACGGCTCGACGGTTATCAGACGCGGTTCGACCAGGTGCTCGCCAAACGTGGCGAAAACCTCGAACAAACGCTTCAAGTGCGTTCCGAGTTCATGGGCGACGCTCTGCGCGTCGGCGCCGAAACGCTGGCCCAGCTGCTGGAGACCGGGCGCAAACGCATCGAAGCCGATCTCGGCAATCAGCACGAGCGCGTCGCCGGAACGCTCACCGAGCAGTTGGACACCATCTCACGGGCAATCGACGAGCGCACCAGTCTTGTGAACGAGACAATCTCGAAGCGTGCCACGGAGATGAATGAATCGCTGTCGGCTCACGCAAAGGGCGTTACCGATACCTGGACCAAGCAGACCGCCGAGATCAACGAGGCCCTGGGCGAAAAGTCGCAAGCCATCGCGGAAACGCTGGATGTCCAGGCCCGTTCGATGGACGAAATGCTCGACCGGCGTTCGAACGATCTGCGCCAGACGCTCGATACCCGTGCAAGCCAGATCACGGACGCGCTCTCAACCCGCGGCGCGGAGATCAACGAAATCCTTGCCCAGCGGATCGGAGAAATCGCCCACACCTTCTCCGACGGTGCCCGCGAGACTGTCGAGAAGCTCGATCAGCAGCGCATCTCGGCGGACGCCATGCTGTCGGCCAAGCGCGACGAATTGGCACAGACCGTCGACGGCAAGATCGGAGCCGTTGCCGACGTTCTCTCGGAACGCGCGGTATCCGTCTCCAAGCAGATCAGCGGCCACATTGAAGAAGTCAGCGAGGATCTTCTCACGCGCACCGAGCGGCTGAACGTGACGCTGAGCGAGCGCAGCGACGACATGGCCCGCACCATCGACGAGAAAGGCGCCCGCCTTGTCGACACCATCGAGGGCCGTCTCGGCGACATCACATCGACTTTGCAGACCCGCACCGAGAAGCTCCACGAGACACTCGGCGCACGCAGCGATGAAATGGCCCGCACCATCGACGAGAAAGGCACCCGCCTTATCGGGTCGCTTGAGGAGCAGACCGGGCGATTCAGCGAGGCCATGTCCAAATGGTCGACGGCCTCGATCGACGCAGCGACACAAAGCGGAGAAAAGCTACGCGACAGCTTCGCCGCGCAGATTACCAAAATCGATGAAACGCTGCGCGCATCGGGCAGCCGAATCGGTGAGGCGCTCGATGCGCAGACCCGCGATATCGACGCCAAGTCGCAGGAGATCGAACAGCGTCTTCTCACCAGCACGTCACGTGTTGCGGAGACCATCGAAACGAAAACACGCAACGCCGTCGAGGAGATGGTCAACATCAACGACACCGCGGCGGCAACGCTCTCCTCGTTCGTCGACCGGCTATCGGAGGCGAGCAGCGCCTTCAACACGATCATCTCGACCACATCGGACAGCCTCTCCAATGTCGAGACGAACCTGCGTACGCAGTTCGATAGCTTTTCGCACTCCGCCCATGAGGCCATGAACCGCACCGAAGTCTCGACCAAGCTGGTCAGCGATCAGATAGAGGTCCTGAAAACGGCGTCGAGCAACATGGTCACCGACTTCGAGCGCGTCGCCGATGGCCTTACCCGGCAAAGCCGCTCGCTGGAAGACGCGTTGCATACGCTCACGCAAAGCGGTGAGGGTATCGACGATACCCTGAGCGAGCGGCAAAAACGGATCGAGGAACTCACGACCCTTCTCGTGAGCCGGGCAAATGAAATCGACCGGTTCATGGACCGTTTCACAACGGCTGTCGACGAGACCTTGAAGTCGGCTGAGGAGCGGGCGCACGGTTTTGGCGGCGAGATCGACAAACGCGCGACCGCCGCGACGAACGCCGTGATTTCCGAATTCGAGCGCATGCGCGCCAACGTGGCCGATGAAAGCGCCAAGACGGTGGCCGGCATGACGGAGCAGTCCGACAGGGTGACCGCGACTGTTGCCGGCCTTCTCACCCAGGTTGCGGAAAAGCTCGGCAATACGCTTGGCGACATGAACACCGTGACGCGGACAATTGCCGACGAGATCGAGGCGACACGCGCTGAAATCAAGCAGAGCATGTCTGCCCTTCCCGAAGAAACCCGGGAAAGCACCGCAGCCATGCGCCGCACTGTCGCCGAACAGATCACCGCGCTGAACGAACTCTCCGACATCGTCACCCGTTACGGCAAAGGCATCGACGTCACGCGATCCGCCTCGCAAGGCGGCGGCGGCGCAAGCCGGATCAGCGTGGCGCGCGACGAAACGCCGGGCCCCGCGCCGGTATCCGATACGCCCCGTTTCACGCTGCCGTCCCGCCGTGAGCAGGCAACGGCAAGAAGCGCCGGCGAACGCATACCGTTTTCCGACATTCTTGCACGCGCGTCCGATGAAAGCACAAGCAACGTCACGCCAATCGTCTCACGCCGCGAGACGGGCTCATCGGGCCGGGGCGGTGCCGCCGAAGGATCGCTGAACAGCCTCGCGGCGGACATTTCGCGGGCCATGAACGATCTCGATCCGTTCGACCTTTGGTTCCAGGCGCGCAAGGGCGATAGACGGGCGCTGAACCGCCGGGTCTATACCGTGGACGGTCGCCGCACCTTCGATGCCATCCAGCAAAGGTTCGAACAGGACAAGACCTTCCGTCAGGAAGTCAGCGATTACATCTCGAGCTTCGAGGCCCTTCTCGATCAGATTTCGCGCGACGACCGCGACCATCAATTGGCCCGGACCTATCTGAACTCGGACACGGGCAAGGTGTATTTGATGCTCGCGCACGCCGCTGGCCGTTTTGCCGCCTGAGGCGGCGTGCAATCGAACAAAAAAGCGGGGTTGTCCAAACCCCGCTTTTTTATTTCCGGACGATACGGCCGCGACGTCTCAGATCGTCCGGAGCGTCCAAGCGACAATATCCTGGAGAGCTGTGTCAAAGGCTGCATCGAGACTGGCCACAGCGGCCTGCCCGGAGTTGTCGCCCGCCGGTTGTTCGGCATCGAAGACACGGCTGGAAACAACACGGCCATTGCTGTCGTTGACGATCTTCACCGACAGCGTCACACGGCCGGCAAACTCCGGCCCCGCGAAGAATTCAAAGCGGCGGATATCGGTCACCAGAATGTAGTCCGATTTCAGCCCGTCGCCCTGCTGGCCGATCGAGCGGATACGGCCCGAATTCTCAAACGCCTGAACGATACGGGATTGAACCAGACCGGTTAGCCGGTCGCTCCACTGAATGCCCGCGAAATAGGAGATTTGGCCATTCGCCTCGCGCACGACCACACGTTCGGTGTTGAGAGCCGACAATGCACGCGGCTCCATGACCACCAGATGCGCGCCCGAACGGGCGCTGCTTGCAAAAGACACCGGCGCGTTCAGATCGAAGATGTCCGGCGCCCTGCCCCCGCATCCCGCGGTCAACAAGCACGCCGAAACGCCAGCCAGAAGCTGCCGCCGCGAAACCCCGCGTGAACGCCCGCCCGCCAATCCCATACGTCTACCTGCGCCCGCGTCCATATTCGGGCACGTTACGCCCACTAAAGAAAAACTGCGACGGATTGCTCTCGATGTCGCTCAGGACCCTGTCAAGCCGTGAGACGGCATTGCGGCTCTCATCGAGGAACGCCTCAAGGTCGCCCACGCTGCGGCTGGAAAGCCGCGACAAGCCGGCAACCGCCGGTCCGATCTGAGCTTCAACCTCTTCTGCTGCCCTCCGGACGCTCTTTGCCGCGGCGGCCGCATCGACAAAAAAGCTCTCGCCCTCTCCGTTCACCAAGGCATCGACCCTTTCCGTCAGCTGGTCGATGCGGCCCGCGACCGTGTTTAGGCGCCGCGCCACCTCGCTGACATTGGACACCATCGAAGAGATATCGTCGGCGTTGTCCGCAAGACTTCCTGTTAACACCCTTGTGTTGGCAAGCGTATCCCGGAAATTCGTACGGTTTTCGGCGATCACCCCGTCGATTTGCGTGGCGATCTCGTTGAACCGAGCCGAAAGGGCCCGCGCGTCCCCCAAAAACTGATCGATGCCATCGGCGTTGTTGGCAAGCGCGTTTGTCACCGTCTCGACATTGGTGATCGTGTTCTGGATCGACGCTTGATTGGCCGTAATTAGCGTTTCAAGCGATCCGGCAACCGTATTGATACGTTCAGAAGCAGACGACGCATCGGCGACAAAACCGTCAATCGCTTGCGAGCTGCCGGCCAGGGTTTCGCTGAACCTCTCAGCGTTCTGGATGGTTGCTCTAATCGATTCGTCGGATTCCGCCAGGGTCCGGGTAACCGTCGCGATGTTCTGCAACGTGCTCTGCAGTTCACCGGCATTGTCCCCCAAAATCGTATCGAGGGTGTCGGCGACTTGGCCGATCTCTTGCGCGGCCTCGCCCACATTCTCCAAAAAGGTGTCGATGTGCTCGCTGTTCGAAGCAAGGGCGGATGAAAACGTCTCAAGGTTGCCTACGGTGCGCGTGACCGATTCCTCATTGGCATCGACCACCTCCTCAAGGCGGCGCAGAGTGGTGTTTGCGATGCTGAGGACATCCCTCGCGCCCTCGATCAAATCCTCAACGGCCGAACCTTCGGCAACGATCCGCGGAACATCGGTTTCGCTTGTCTCAAGCGGCGGACTTGTTCTTTCGCCGCTCTTCATCTGAATGAAGGCGACCCCGGTCAGCCCTTGATACTCAAGCCGGACACGCGTATCCAGCCGGACCGGGGTATCCGGTCTCACCGAAATGCGCGCGACCACCTGGGTCGGGTCCGCCGGGTCGAAACCAAGCTGCGCGACGTCTCCGACACGCAACCCGTTGAAATGCACGGCCCCGCCCTGCGCCAGACCCGTGACGGAGCCCCGGAACACGATGTCGTAGAGATCGCGATCGCCGCCGCCCTCGGAGCGAACCAGCCAGAAGATCGCGCCGAACGCGCCGATCACCACCAAAAGGGTGAACAAGCCAATAATGACATAGTTGGCCCGCGTTTCCATTATCGCGCGTATGCCTCCTCCGCGTGGCGCCCTCTCGGGCCTCTAAAGTAATCTTTGACCCACGGGTGATCGAACTCAACGACCTCCTCAATCGGGCCTTCCACAAGAACTTTCTTGTCTCCGAGAACGGCTAACCGGTCACAAATCGCGTATAAGCTGTCAAGATCATGGGACACCATATATACGGTAAGGCCCAGGGTCTCACGCAATTTCACGATGAGCTCATCGAACGCACCAGCGGCAATCGGGTCCAGCCCCGAGGTCGGCTCGTCAAGGAAAAGAATCTCCGGATCCAGAGCAAGCGCCCGTGCAAGGCCCACCCTTTTGATCAT
>JAKSCL010000019.1 GCA_022360615.1 Hyphomicrobiales bacterium | reverse complement strand
GGGTGACGCACACTCAGCCCCTCGCGTTCGACGACATTTTCACCGGAGGCCGCGACATCAAGGAGAAGGTCCACCAGGTGATCCTCAAGCAGATTCACCTCATCGATATAAAGGAAGCCGCGATGGGCGCGCGCGAGCAATCCGGGCTCGAAGGCTTTTTCGCCCTGTGTGAGCGCCTTTTCCAGGTCAAGAGCGCCGACCACCCGGTCTTCCGTCGCGCCAAGCGGCAGATCGACGACCGGCACGGGAACAAGCTTTATCTTCGGCTTCTCCGTTTCGCCGTCATGGCCAGACAACGCATGGGCATTCCGGACCTCGGCGGGCTTGTCCGGATCAGAATTGTACGGATCGTCAGCCAGAACCCGCATCTTCGGCAGGAGGGCTGCAAGGGCCCTCACGGCTGTCGATTTTCCCGTCCCCCGGTCGCCGAAAACAAGCACGCCGCCGATTGCCGGCTCAACGGCGGCGATCAACAGCGCCAGCTTCATCTCGTCCTGGCCGACAATGGCGGAGAAGGGAAAGCTGACGCGCAAAACATGCACCTGGAAACGGATTCGAACCGCCCAGACGATAGGCCGAACGGAGCCGTGTTGTCACGTTGTGTTGACTGCTCGCGTGTAATGCTTGCCATGCGGCCGTTGTCCCGCTCAGCTCCACGCTGCCGCGAAGACCGCTTGTCAGAGCACGAACTAGCTCTTCGGGTTTAGCCGCTCGATTTCGAGAATGAGCGCGCTGTGGTCAGGGTCGCCTTCATGCGCGGCAAGGCTACGGAAAAGCGCCGCCGCCTTTTCAAGAAGCGGGGCCTGAAAGCCGAGTTCCGCGGCAGAAGACATGGCGTTCTCAAGGTCCTTCACTTGTGTCGTCGTCCGGCCCTTGGTGACGAAGTCCCGCTCCACCATCCGCTTGCCGTGGAGTTCCAGAACGCGGCTGTCGGCGAAACCGCCACGCAAGGCTTCGCGTACCTTGGCGGGATCGGCGCCGGAGCGTTCAGCCAGAGCCAAAGCCTCTGCAACCGCACCAATAGTAATGCCGACAATCATCTGATTGGCGAGTTTGGTCCATTGACCGCTCCCGGTAGGTCCAACATGGGTCGGGCAGCCCATGGTTTTCAGCACCGCCTCGGCGCGTATGTAGTCCGCCGCCGCGCCGCCGCACATTATGGTGAGGTTTCCCGCCTCGGCACCCACCGTTCCGCCGGAAACGGGCGCGTCCACATAGCCGATACCAGAATCGATCAGTCTTGCCGCATGTTCCCTCGCCTCGCTTGGGCGAATGGAACTCATGTCGACAACCATCGCACCGGGGTTCAAGCCCTGGATGGCGCCGCTTTCACCGAAGAGAACCTGTCCGACCACGGGCCCATTTTCGACCATGGTGATGACGACATCCGCGCCGTCGGCGGCTTCCTTGGCGGTATCCGCCACCTTCGCCCCATGGGGCTCAAGCGCTTCGGCCTTCGTCTTCGTACGGTTCCACACCGTGACGTCATATCCGGCTTCGAGAATGCGCTGGGCCTGATGCCGGCCCATCAGGCCGATACCGAGAAAGGCGATGCGTAAAGATGTCATTGTTTATTCACCGAAAAAGAAATGCTCTTGAAGGGCAACCCTTGGAGGCGCGCTAACCGCTCCCGTTATGCAAACTCGCAAGGCGCAGGAAAAGGCGCACGGCCCTCAAAGAGTTACGGTGCACATGAGGTATTCAATCCATGTCACCCGTTGGCGCAACGGTGCATCATGGGCGGCATGCTTTTCAATCGGCGGTCCAGATGTTCGTTCAGGCGCGGCTGAAGCGCATCCGCACTTAAACCGATACGGATTGGAGAAGCGCCGCTTTATCCAGTTCGTCCTTATTGCCGTTCAGCACAAGACTGCCGCGTTCGAGCACATAGAAAGTGTCGGCCAGATCGTAGGCGAAGCTGAAATACTGTTCGACCAGCACAATAGCCATGGCACCCTGTTCGCGTAGATAGGCGATCACATTGCCGATCTGTTTGATGATGTTGGGCTGAATGCCCTCCGTGGGCTCGTCGAGCAGCAAGAGCTTCGGTTTGGTGATGAGTGCGCGGGCGATGCTCAATTGCTGTTGCTGCCCGCCGGATAAATCGCCGCCGCGCCGCGATTGCATCTCTTTGAGCACTGGAAACAGCTCGAAGATTTCCTCCGGCACCTTGCGATCCGCCTCGCCCACACAGGCAAAGCCCGTTTCCAGATTCTCGCGGACGGTCAGCAACGGAAAGATATCGCGGCCCTGCGGCACGTAGCCGACACCCTTTCGGGCGAGAACATGTGCGGGCGGGTGGCCGATGTCCTGAGCATTCAACCGGTAGTTTCCGCCGCTGCGGTGGTGGGTTCCGGAAATCGCCTTAAGCAGGCTCGTTTTGCCGACACCATTCGTTCCCATCACGCAGGTGATCTGACCGACCTCGGCGGCGAGATCGATGCCGTGGAGGATTTGCGACTGCCCGTAGTGGAGCGTGAGGTCTTTGATTTCCAACATCGTTTCAGCGGCCCAAATAGACGTCGACCACACGCTGGTCCTGCGTGACGTGATCGATCGTTCCCTCCGCGAGAACCGAGCCCTCATGCAGAACCGTGACCTTGCAATCGAGCCGGCGCACGAATTCCATGTCGTGCTCCACCACGATGACCGCGCGCGTTTTCGCAGCTTCTTTCAAAATGTCCGTTGTATGTTCGCGCTCGGCAACCGTCATACCGGCCGCCGGTTCATCGACAAGGAGAAGCTGCGGATCCTGCGCGAGCAGCATTCCGATTTCGAGCCATTGCTTCTGGCCGTGCGACAGTTCTCCGGCCTTGCGCCGCAATTGGTCCGACAGATTGATTTCATCGGCGAGCGCGGCAAGCTTGGCCTTGTCGTCCTTGGTGGCGTGATAAAACAGTGTCGCCAACGGGCTGCGCGCGTTCTTTAAGGCGATCATGAGGTTGTCGAAGACGCTTTGGTCTTCGAACACCGTAGGGCGCTGGAACTTGCGGCCGATCCCGGCCCGTGCGATTTGCGCTTCCGACATCCTTAAAAGCGGAGTGATACGCTCGCCCCAGGTGATGCTTCCCTCATCGGGCCTCGTCTTTCCCGTGACGATATCCATGAAGGTGGTCTTGCCTGCGCCATTCGGGCCAATGATGGCGCGCAATTCCGCTTCGCCGATCTCGAAGGAGAGGTTGTTGATGGCCTTGAAGCCATCGAACGAGACCGAGACGCTTGCGACTTCAAGAAGCGTGGTCATGGCGATGCCTTCCGGACCAAGCGGTCAACGAGGCCGCCGATCCCTTGCGGCGCGAAGAGCGTCACGAGAACGAAGCTGAAGCCGAGAAGCACGAGCCACCAATCGACCCATTGAACGGTATAGAAGCCGAGCGGCAGGTCCGGCGCCTGTCCGCCGGTGAACCAGGACGACAGAAGCGAGACCAACGCGGCACCGATGACCGCGCCATAAAGCCGTCCCCTTCCCCCGATGGCCACCCAGACCGCAAGATAGATCGACGCAATCGGCGCGACCTCCGCCGGATTGATGATACCGGCCTGCGGATAATAGAGCGCGCCCGCGATGCCCGCGATCACTGCAGTCAGTGTAAATACCAACAGTTTGTAGACCTCGACATCGTAGCCGAGGAAGCGCACGCGGGCCTCGTCATCGCGGATGCCGCGAATGATGTTGCCGAACTTGCCGCTCACAAGCCAGGCAGCGAGCAAATAGCAGAGCGCGAGCACAACAGCGGACGCCCAGAAGAACCATAGCGATATGACCGACTGCGGCACGTTCTCCGCGCCCGGGACGTTCTGCAGACCGGACAGGCCGTTATTGCCGCGCAGGCCGGAATCGTTCTGGAAGAGGTAAAGCGAGAGCGCGAGCGTCATCGCCTGGGTGAGAATGGAGAGATAGACGCCCGTCACCCGGCTCCTGAAAGCGAGCCAACCGAAGACGAGGGCCAGAAGGCCGGGCACGAGGACGACCAGCGCGAGCTGTATCAAAAGACTGTCGGCAAAGGCCCAGACCCAGGGGATTTCGCTCCCGCCCACGACACCGAAAATCTGGGTGCCGATGGCATCGCGCACCTCTTCCGGCGTCGGGGGCAATTCGGCGTTGGCGAGCGAACCGGTGACAATCGTCTTGGTGCGCTCATACATGAGCCACATGCCGATCATGTAGCCGCCAAGCCCGAAAAAGGCGAAATGGCCGAGGCTCAGGATACCGCAATAGCCCCAGACGAGATCCATGGCGATGGCGACGAGGCAAAGGCACAGCGTTTTGCCGAGAGTCTTGATGAAGCTCGTCGATAGGAAGCCGGTGCCCAGCGCCTCGCTCATCAGCGTGACGGCAAGCGTGAAGACCGCAAGCAGCCCGATGAAAATGAGAACCGATGGATTTCTCGCGAAAAAGGACCGCTCGCGGAAGCCAACCGGCGGCGGCTGGACGGTCGGCGGCTTGACCGGCATCTCCATTGCTTAGGCCTCCGCGGCCCGGCCCTTGAGCGCGATGATGCCGCGCGGGCGGAACTGAATGAAGATGATAATGCAGATGATCATGTAGGTCTGGGCGGCGAGCGTGTTCGCCGGGTTGAACCACTCGATCCCCTTTT
>JAKSCL010000037.1 GCA_022360615.1 Hyphomicrobiales bacterium | reverse complement strand
CGCTTTCGACCGGATCGTGCCCTCCGGCGCTGGTATGCGCGGGCTGTTGAAGGAGCGCGAGGGAGAGCGTGTATTCCACCTCGGCCCGGAGCGCGGCCGCAGTCTCTTTGAAGGCATCGGTCTGGCCTTCGTCGATGCGGACGAAGCCGATTTCATTTTATGTTCCGGGCTGTTTGACGACACAACCGAGACGCCTGAAGACTATCGCGCGATGCTGGCCCGGTTGTCTGAGAAGGAAAGGACGTTTCTGTGCGCCAATCCCGATCTGGTTGTTGAGCGCGGCGGCGCTCTGGTTTATTGCGCCGGTGCGCTGGCCGAGCTTTACCGCTCCATGGGCGGTCAGGTTGTTTACGCTGGAAAACCGCACCCGCCCATCTACGATCTTGGCGAAATGCATGTGAAGGCGCTCAAGGGATATAACCCTGCGCCCGCTAACGTCCTAGCGATCGGCGACAGCATCCGGACGGACTTAAAGGGCGCCGAGGCCCGCGGTTACGCGACGCTCTTCATTCGGCAGGGCATTCACGCGGGCGAGGGAGATGCGTTGCAGCGCAAGTTTAACGAGGCGGGTGTCACCCCTATTGCGGTCATGGATCAGCTTTTTTGGTGAAGCCTCGGATCGGATTAGCTGAAAAGCGCGTCGACGCTGTCCTGACTAATGGCATCGGCTTCATTTTGCGGACCGTTCAGAATCAGTTCGCGTTTGCGCTTTTCGCGCTGCTCTTCTTTCTCTGAAAGGTGCCCCGGCGCGTCAGCCTCAGCTGTACCGAAGGCCTCCGCAAAGCGTGTGACACGGGACTCGATCATCGAGAGGGTTTCGACGACTTTTGCGATCCTCTGGCCGGTGATGTCCTGGAATGAGCAGGCCTCGAAAATCGTCATGCAGGCGTTGTTGACTGTTTCCCGGTAGCGTTCCGGATCATTCGGGTCGGCGGCCATCACGCCTTCTGTCGCTTCCATGATGGTATGCGTCGCATTTTCGGTCGCCTCAACGATGGCGTCCAGTTCCTGACCGGCCTCTGGAATACGGTGCTTGCCGAGTTCACTGGCTTGCAGATTTCCGATATCGGTCCGCATGCGCGTAATCGCGTCGGCAATAGCGCAGAACTCGCGGTAGGCGGATTCATCGCGTCCCTTGATGACGGTATCGAAGGAGGTGGCCATAAGATCGGCGAGCGCCATGACATCGCTAATCGTGACGGATTCCTTGCGCCCCTCGCGCAGGAAGGACGAGATACGGTCGATGCTGTCGGGGGAAAGATGGGTCAAAGCGCCGCCTCCTATACGCGTGGGATGTTTGCGCTTGAGAAGCATCCCGGAACTCATGGGGCCGCCAACGCAATGGCGGCCGCCGCAGCGGTATTCGGTCAGCCGCCGAAAACCGCGTCGATCTTGCCTTTGAGCGTCTGAGCGCTGAACGGCTTCACAATGTAGTTGTTTACGCCGGCTTTTTTCGCCGCGATGACGTTTTCAGTCTTCGATTCCGCCGTGACCATAATGAACGGCGTGCGGGCGAGCCCCTCATCCGAACGAACCTCCTTTAAGAGTTCGTAGCCGGTCATAGGTTCCATGTTCCAGTCCGAGATGACGAGGCCATACTTCCGGTTGCGCATTTTCTGAAGTGCCTCCGAACCGTCGGCCGCATCATCGACGTCTTCGAAGCCGAGCTGCTTCAAGAGATTGCGAATAATCCGAATCATCGTCTTGTAATCATCGACGACAAGCACCGGCATCGAAAGATCAACGGACATCCCTACACTCCTCACATGCATGCGCGCGCCCATCTCCCTTAGGGCGCCTGCCACAAAAACTATAAAGGCGGTCCCGTGGCCAAACACGATCACCCGTCCCCGCGAGTCCTTTTACGGATCGGCTCTTTCCATAGAGTTAATAACAGGCAAGATGCACGTATTAAGTGTGAAAAGACCTGATTGCGCGGTTCCGCATCCTCCAAGGCCCAGCTTGCCCGGCCCGCTCTCACCGGTTAACACACGAGCCCCGCATCCAATGGAGAGGCGAAATGACCGTCGCGACCTTGTTTTTTGAGGATTTGGAAGTGGGCATGTCAGCGTCTCTCTTGCGCACGGTCATGCAATCCGATGTCGTTGGCTTCGCCGAGCTTTCCGGCGACCGCAACCCAGTCCATCTCAGTGAGCATTTCGCGGTGAAGACGCCGTTTGGCGGACGCATTGCCCATGGTCTTTTCACCGCAAGCCTGATCTCTGCGCTGCTCGGCACCAGGCTGCCGGGGCCAGGTGCGATTTATCTCTCGCAGACCCTCAACTTTCGCGCTCCCGTGCGTATCGGCGATGTCGTTACGGCGCAGGTTGAAGTGATCGAAATCAATCCCGAACGCAAACGGGTGCGGCTCCACTGCGAGTGCCTTGTCGATGGAACACCGGTGCTCGATGGTGAGGCGCTTGTTAAGGTTCCATCGCGCGGCCAGCCGGTTCCCGAGTAATCCTAAGAGGCTAGCGATCCGGACATTCCATGACTTGACCATTGAAGCCGGCGCGCGCAGTTTCAGCCACGTCAACGCGCTTTCCTGTCACCTTTCCTTTTGGGCATCCACCTTCCTCAATGCGTGTCTTTTGCGACATTGCCGACATCCCCGATGACGCGCGCGGTTCCGTTGTCGCGATCGGCAATTTCGACGGCGTGCACCAGGGGCACCGCAGCGTCATCGATGAGGCGGTACGGGCTGCAAGGGCGAAAAGCGCGCCTTCCGGGATCATGACCTTTGAGCCTCACCCGCGCACATTCTTCAAGCCCGGCAATCCTGTTTTCCGGCTGACCCCCGAAGCCGCCAAGCTTGAACTGATGGCTGCCCTTGGCGTCGACCAGGCGCTGGTGCTGCCGTTCACGAAAGACCTGTCTGCCCGTGACGCCCGCACCTTCGTTGAGGATTTTCTGGTGGATGGGCTTGGCGTATCCCATGTGGTGGTGGGCTATGACTTTCAGTTCGGGCGCGGACGCGACGGCAACCCGGGAGTGCTGGCCGCGCTCGGCGACGAATTCGGCTTCGAGGTCACCGCTGTTGCGAAATTTGAGGCCGGCGACGGCGAACCGGTCTCGTCGTCGAAGGTCCGCGATTGCCTTAAGGACGGCGATGTGGCGGGTGCAGCCCGGCTCCTCGGTTATCGCTGGTTCGTCGTCTCGGAGATCATCCATGGCGACAAGCGCGGCCGCGATCTCGGCTATCCGACGGCCAATATGAGCCTTTCCGCCGACTGCCAGCTCCGCCACGGCGTCTACGCCGTTCGCATGCGTGTCGGGGATATGGTGCTTCAAGGTGTTGCCAGCTATGGCCGTAGGCCGCAATTCGTCGCTGGCCCGCCTCTGCTTGAGACGTTCATCTTCGATTTTTCCGGTGATCTCTACGGTGAAGCGGCGGAAGTTGAATTTGTTGGTTTTTTGAGGGCGGAAGAGGTGTTTCCGTCGGTCGAACACTTGATTGCGCAGATGGGCCGGGACACGGCTCAAGCACGCGCCGGTCTTGCCAGTATGGCAACCGAGCCTTTCGGTCCCGATGCGCTTAGTAAGGTCGCATAGACGATTTCAACGCGGCTTCCGCCAGGCCTTGTCCGCCACCCCGAAAAGACGGCGAGCATGGCCAATTGCCTCATCGACGCTCTCGAACCGGATACCAAGATGGTTCTCAATCGCCGCGTCGGAGAAATGGCGCAGCCTGACGCTGTATTCCCCGTCCCGGCGCGGCGTGGTGATCTCGAAGCGGGTTGCCCGCTTGAAGGAGAAGGACCGGCTGTTGGACAACAGCTCAGAGACATCCGGGTTTTTGAGATCGTTTGCAGGAACGATTTCAAGGCCGCTACGCGGCCGGTAGTGAGCGTAAGTCAAGGTACCCTCGGCTTCGAGAAGCACTGTTGGCGGGTCGAGATAATCGTGCGCCTTCGTGAGCTCGTTCAGATAGTCGGCGATCCAGTGATATGGATCGGCTGCCGGTGCCCGGCTGCCGGAAAGAAGCCGCGTCCACGCTATCTCCCTGGCGTCGGGCGCCTGATCGAGATCGTTCGCTGTCTTCTCAAACCGCGCCCGGATATCCTGCCGGGCCGTGTCAAGAATGGCGAACAGCCGGTTCCGTACCGGGGCGCGGCGCGGATAGTCCGGAGCGTTGCGGTCGGACGCCACCCTTGCCGCTTCAATGAGGAGATCGCCCTCATAATAACGCGCCTCAATCAGCGGGCAGTCCTCAAGCACATCGATCGCAAGCCACAGCGCCTCGCAAACGCCATGGCCATAGCCAAGCATCAGCGTAATGTCGTTCGGCGTCCAGCGCCCGATGGGGACATGCCGCAGGGCATGAACCTGTGGCTCGTCGGCCACGTCATAGGCATCGCCCGCGTCGTGGTTCTCGATTTCAGTAAGCGTTTTCAGCCCGTCGATGCCATAGGCGTCCGCGAGCCGCATCAGACGTTCACGGCCCGGTGCGGGGCGTTCATTGATGAAAGTTTCAGCGAGAGCGCGGCAGTCCACGCGCTTATTCATGCGCTCGCGGAGCGCTTCGATCTGTGCTGGTGTCATGTCGAGAGGATCATCGGTGGGCTCGTGGCTCATTGCCGTACAACCATGCCGGCGGCTACTCAGAATAATCCTCTCGAACACGTCCTTCTTGACGAAAAAGGGGCTGCGATCCTGCGTTTTGTGGCAAAACCATGGTTATCACCGGACTGCCCACCTTTTCTTCCCCCCTTTCAACTGGTGCTAAACCACCATGAGACGAGTTCCACGTCACGTTGCGTTACTGATTCGCCCGGATCGAATGAGACGCCCGGCGTTTGTCTGAGGTCCGTTTTGGCGCAGATGCCTTAGACCGAAGCGCCGGGGGCTTGATTGCTGGCGGGCAATCCGTCAATCACTTCCAGACATGACGTCCGCACCGCACGATTGCTGTTGCTTGCGCGTGCCGAACCGAAAAAGCCGGAAAACCATGACCGAAGACGCCCCGAAGACCGCGCCGGCCAATGCGGGCCGTGACTATTCAAAGACGCTTTATCTGCCTGAGACCGATTTCCCCATGCGTGCCGGGTTGCCGAAAAAGGAACCCGAGACGATCAAGGCGTGGGATGATGAAAACCTCTATGCCAAGCTGCGCACCGCCTCGGCCGGACGGCCCCGCTATATCCTGCATGACGGTCCGCCCTATGCGAACGGCAACATCCATATCGGCACCGGCCTGAACAAGATCCTGAAGGATATGGTCGTGCGCTCCATGCAGATGCAGGGATGGGATGCAAACTATGTCCCCGGCTGGGACTGCCACGGCCTGCCGATAGAGTGGAAGATCGAGGAGCAATACCGCGCAAAAGGCAAGAACAAGGACGAAGTGCCGATTAACACCTTCCGCCAGGAATGCCGGG
>JAKSCL010000128.1 GCA_022360615.1 Hyphomicrobiales bacterium | reverse complement strand
TCGATTATGGGGTTGATGATGCTGGCTGCCGGACCAGGGGTCGAGATAACGGTCGGGGCGACAGGTCCGCAGGCCGACGAGGCCCTTGAAGCGCTTACAGCCCTTGTCGAAAACGGTTTCGGCGAGAATTAAGGGATGGCGGCGTCCCAACCTGCCGCGCCGATTGCAAGGATGGAATTGTGAAGGCGCCAAAGGATTGCTATAGGGGCGCACGCTGGCGACAGGATGTCCCTTGGCGGGCAGCCTAGCTAACCCGGTTTTCCCAAACAGCTGAAGGCTTTCCAATGAGCGAGAATGGTGATTATCGCGTGGCCGATATCGGTCTTGCGGATTTCGGGCGTAAAGAAATTGAAATCGCCGAAACCGAAATGCCGGGTCTGATGGCCTGCCGCGAGGAATTCACGTCCACGGAGCCGCTCAAGGGCGCCCGGATCACGGGCTCTTTGCATATGACCGTACAGACGGCGGTGCTGATCGAGACCCTGACGGCGCTTGGCGCCGAGGTGCGCTGGGCCTCCTGCAACATCTTTTCGACGCAGGATCATGCTGCGGCCGCCATCGCGGCGACAGGTGTGCCGGTTTTCGCCATCAAGGGTGAGAGCCTTGAGGATTACTGGACCTATACCGACGCCATCTTCCAGTGGCCGGAAGGCGAACTGTCGAACATGATCCTCGATGATGGCGGTGACGCCACCATGTACATATTGCTCGGCGCCCGCGCGGAGGAAGGCGAGGATGTGCTTTCCAATCCAGGCTCAGAAGAAGAAGAGGTCCTCTTCGCCCAGATCAAGAAGCGCATGGCGCAAAGCCCCGGCTGGTTCGTGAGACAGCGCCACGCCATCAAGGGCGTGTCGGAGGAGACGACAACCGGCGTCAACCGGCTCTACCAGCTCATGGAAAAGGACCGCCTGCCCTTTCCGGCCATCAATGTGAATGATTCCGTCACCAAGTCGAAATTCGATAACAAGTATGGCTGCAAGGAATCGCTCGTCGACGGCATTCGCCGCGGCACCGATGTGATGATGGCGGGCAAGGTGGCGGTCGTCTGCGGCTATGGCGATGTGGGAAAAGGGTCGGCAGCGAGCCTTCAAGGCGCGGGCGCGCGGGTCAAGGTAACCGAGATTGACCCGATTTGCGCGCTCCAGGCGGCCATGGACGGTTATGAGGTGGTCACGCTCGACGAAGCCATACCAAGCGCCGACATTGTGATCACGGCGACCGGCAACAAGGATGTGGTCACCGTCGACCATATGCGCCAGATGAAGGACATGGCGATTCTCGGGAATATCGGCCACTTCGACAATGAGATTCAGGTGGCCGCTCTCAAGAACCATAAATGGACGAACATTAAGCCGCAGGTCGATATGGTCGAGTTCCCGGACGGGAAGCGCATCCTCCTCCTGTCGGAAGGACGTCTCCTGAACCTCGGCAACGCAACCGGCCATCCGAGTTTCGTGATGTCCGCGTCCTTCACGAACCAGGTGCTTGCCCAGATCGAATTGTTTTCCAAGGGGAACGATTATGAGAACCGGGTTTATGTCCTGCCGAAGCATCTCGACGAGAAGGTTGCCCGGCTTCATCTGGAAAAACTTGGCGTCAAGCTGACCGAATTGGCGCAGGAGCAGGCCGACTATATCGGCGTTCCGCAGGATGGGCCGTTCAAGCCGGAGCATTATCGCTATTAAGCCGGTCTTGCATTCACCGGCCGCTGGGCAGTAGCCCTCCGGTCGGTGCTTTTACAGGGGGTATCAATCGCTTCAATCTGGCGCCGCGCATCTCTGTTACGCTATCACTGAAAAAACGTGATTCGGCGGACAACCGGCGCAGTCCCATGAGAGGTGAGAAAAGACCGGCGATGTGCAGGACGCGCCCGGCGGCTGCCCCCGCCTTCTGGGGCGGGACGGCAAGGGTAGTGGCCGGCACGGTCACCATTTTTCTTCTCGATATCCTTTACGGAAGCGTTTCATCACAGGCGCAGGAGGCTGTAAGCACCGATATCGTTGCGGGTGTGCTTCCCCTTGCAGGCCACATCGATGTCCGCGATGTTCTCGTCCTTTGCATCATCTTCGGCACGGTCTTCTTCGCCGTCTTTGCCGGTGTATCGTTGTTGCGGACACGCACGGCGCTTGCCGCTCTTGAAGGCAAAGTGGCCGGCGAAGCCATTGAACTGCGCTTAAAACTGGAGAAAGCGGAGGAACTGCTCGGCATCGACAACGCCGCCGTTGTCGTTTGGGATGACATCGGCCGACCCGACATGGCGGGTAAAATGACGGGCGTCGCCGCCAGTCCTCAGGATATTTCGAAGTTTCTCGACTTCCCATCCTGGCTCGACGCCGGTTCAAGCGGTCGGATTGCGGCCGAAATTCGCGCTTTGCGCAATCAGGGGGAGCATTTCGACACGGTTTTGACGGCCCGCGACGGGCGCGAGATCGCCGCTGAAGGCAGGGCCGCGTCCGGCCGTACCATTGTGCGGTTTCAGCCGGTGCCCGGCCACCGGGCCGCCCTTGCCGCCCTTGAGGAACGTTGTGCCGATCTCCTTCGTGATGCAGGCGATCTTAAAAGGCTTATCGATACGCTCCCCTTTCCTGCCTGGTTGCGCGACCGCGAGGGGCGCCTTGCCTGGGTGAACAAAAGCTATGCTGACGCCGTCGGCGTTGCCGGTCCGGAGAAAGCGGTAGCGGATGATGTGAAGCTTCTCCCGGTGACGGTGGAAACCGATTTGGCCATGGCCCTGAAAAAAGAGGGCCGTTTCAATAGCGCCATGCCGGCGCCCGGCGAGAAGCGCGCGGCGGCAGCGAATGGCGGTCTGTCGGTCAGTGCCTCTGCCGTTCCAAATGGCAGTATCGGCTACGCCCTCGACATGATCAGTGGTGCGGCGTTTAAATCCGCGCTTGAGAAGCAGACTGCGGCCCACACCGCGATGCTGGACAAGCTGCATGCTGGGATTGCCATGTTTGGCGCCGACCGCCGTTTGCGCTTTGCCAACTCGGCTTTTTACGCGCTGTGGGGGATTGACGCCGATTTGGTGCCACGTGGTTGTGAGCACGGCCACTTCCTCGATCTCATACGGGAGCGGCGCCTCATCCCTGAAGTTGTCGATTACCGGAAATGGAAAGCTGAGCAGCTTGCCCATTACGATGGGTCGAAGCCGCCGCAACAGCCTTGGTATCTGCCGGATGGACGCACGATCCGTATCGTCACCGACCACACCCCTTCCGGCGGGCTGGTTTGTTTGTTTGAGGATCAGACCGAGAAAATCGCTCTTCAAAGCCGCTACAACGCGTTGATGCGGGTTCAGCAGGAGACGCTTGAAAACATGACCGAGGGCGTTGTCGTGTTTGGAAGCGATGGCCGCCTGAAGCTATATAATCCGGCCTTTGTATCGCTTTGGGGGCTTGAGGGGCGCATGAATGGTGAAATGCCCCATATCGAGGATGTGTCCGGATGGTGCGCCGAAACAACCGTCAACAAGGATCAATGGACAGTTCTTCTGCACCACGTGACCGACGTCGCCGACTCCCGCGAGGAAGAAACCGGCCGCCTTGCGAAAACCGGCGGCGAGACCATCGAATACGCTGTGATGCCGCTACCCGACGGCGCGACGCTGATGACCTTCACGAACATTACCGGAGCGGTGAATATCGAACGCGCGTTGCGCGAGCGCAACGAAGCGCTCATTGAAGCGGACCGCCTGAAGGATGATTTCATTCAGCACGTGTCTTACGAACTGAGGACTCCGCTGACGAGCGTCATCGGTTTTGCCGAACTCATGAGCAACGAGGCCTCAGGCGGTCTGAACGCGAAGCAGACGGACTATGTGGAGGCAATTCTTTCCTCTTCGCATTCTCTCCTATCGATCGTCGACAATATTCTCGATCTTGCCTCCATCGATGCGGGTACGCTCTCGCTGTCCTTTGAGGATGTCGATCTGCGCGCGCTCTCCGAGGCGGCCCTTGACGCTTTGAAGGAACGAATTGCCGAAGCGGGCATCAGGGTTGAACTTGAGACGGACGACCGTGTCGCCAGTCTGCGCGCTGACCCGCAGCGCATGCGTCAGATCCTGTTCAACCTTATCTCGAATGCCATTGGCTTTTCGGAACCGGGCACGTCCGTCACGCTTGCCTATCACGATGAAGGCGACCATGTGGCCTTGTCGGTGATCGACCAGGCCCGTGGTATTCCTCCCGAAGATGTCAGCGCCATTTTCGACCGCTTCATGACCCGCACCCAAGGCACCCGTCATCGTGGCGCGGGGCTTGGCTTGTCGCTTGTGAAAAGCCTGGTCGAATTGCATGGCGGATCTGTCGATGTTGAATCGCGGGTCGGCGAGGGGACGAAAGTCACCTGCCGTTTCCCCGTCATCCGCGGCGCGGGTTCGGAGGCGGCCGAATGAGCGTGCCCCGTTGACCTTGGAATTTACGCGGGTGCTTGCGGACGAGATGGCCACGATACGCCTTGCGGAGGCCGTCGCCTCCCGGCTGAGGCGCGGCGACATCATTGCGCTTCAAGGCGATTTGGGTGCCGGCAAGACAACTTTTGCCCGCGCCGCGTTGCGTTACCTCGCGGGCGATCCCGAGCTCGAGGTGCCAAGCCCGACCTTCACGCTCGTCCAGCCTTACGCTATCGGGTCCTTCTTGATCGCCCATGCCGATTACTACCGGCTCGGCGATCCGGACGAGGCCCGCGAACTGGCCATCGATGAAACGCTCATCGAGGGCGCGGCCCTGATTGAATGGCCTGAAAAGGGCGTGTTGCCAAAAGGCGCCGTCCTGACCGTTTCACTGTCCCGCGACCCGGCGGGGACCCACCATGCGAGAATGATCGCGGGTCCCGGTTGGAAAGGGCGCGCAGCCCGGCTTTCAAAGCTCCTCGCTTTTCTCGACCGCGCCGGATTCGCCGCCGCAGCCTGGCGGCATATCCAGGGAGACGCTTCCACCCGGTCCTATCAGCGGTTGAGCGCCACCGGGAACACGGCGATCCTGATCGATTCTCCGGAAATACCCGACGGACCTGCGGTGAAGGATGGCCTTCCCTATAGCCGGATTGCCCATTTGGCGGAGAATATCCGGCCTTTCATCGCCATGGCCGGTTTCTTGACGGACAACGGTTTTAGCGCCCCATCTGTGATAGATGCGGATACGGAAAACGGCTTCGCTCTTCTTGAGGATTTGGGCGACGAGGGTGTGACGGAAGGCGTGCCGCCCCGCCCGATCATGCCGCGTTACAAAGAGGCGGTGCGCTGCCTTGCCGCCCTCCATGCCATTGCTCCGCCCAAAGAACTGGAAACCCAGAAAGGGCAATGGCGTCTTAACGCTTACGACCGCGAAATCCTTCAAGCGGAAACAGGCCTTCTTGCGGACTGGTTTGTTCCTTTTGCTCAAAAAGAGGCACTTCCAGCCGAAGCGCGCGCCGCGTTCGAGGCGGCTTGGGGCGCTGCAATTGAAGGCATGCCTACAGGACCGGACGTTTTGGTTTTGCGCGATTTTCATTCGCCCAACCTGCTCTGGCTTGAACACAGGCAGGGTATCAGGCGCATCGGCCTTCTCGATTTTCAGGATGCGCTCATTGGATCTGCAGCCTATGACTTGGCCTCGCTAACGCAGGACGCGCGTGTTGATGTGTCGGCGGATGAAGAAGAGGTGTTGTTGCAAACCTACGGTGGGGCGGCTGGTCTTGACGGCAAGACGCATGGCATCCTGCGGCACGCCCATGCGGTTATGGGTGGGCAGCGCTCAACGAAGGTTCTGGGCATTTTCGTGCGCCTCTCCAAGCGTGACGGCAAGCACGGCTATCTCAAACATCTGCCGCGCCTGGTTGATTATCTCGCCCGAAACCTGTCACATCCCGGGCTTGAACCGGTACGTCATTGGCATGAGCGCCATCTTCCGCTTGAGGTGATGCGCGCCGCCGCGCAAAGGGCAAATGAGTAAGGGGCAAAGAGGATGACACAGCGACCCGTCCGCAACGCGATGGTGCTTGGCGCGGGGCTTGGAAAGCGCATGCGTCCTCTAACCGAAAAGCGTCCAAAACCGTTGATCGAGGTGAAGCGACACCCGTTGATCGACCATGTCCTTGACCGCCTGGAGGAAGCAGGCGTCGAACATGCGGTTGTTAATGTCCATCATCTCGCCGACCAGTTGGAGGATCATTTGAGCGGCCGGGCCAAGCCACGCATCAGCATCTCCAATGAGCGGGACGAAATCCTTGACACCGGAGGAGGGGTGAAAGCGGCTTTGCCGCTTTTGGGGGAAGACCCGTTTTTCATCCTGGCCGCCGACACGCTTTGGCTGGAAGGCCCCACGAGCAATCTTTTGAAGCTCGCCCGCAGCTTCGATCCCGAGCGCATGGACATGCTGTTGCTGGTCGCCTCGACCGTGAACAGCATCGGCTACGACGGGCCGGGCGATTTCCGGATGGAGGTCGACGGACGGCTGCGGCGGCGCGACGAGCACACAATCGCCCCTTTCGCCTATGCAAGCGCGATGATCACCCATCCAGGGTTTTATGAAGACACGCCCGAGGGCCCTTTCTCGAACAATCTTCTTTTCGACCGTGCCGCCAGTCTTGGCAGGCTTTACGGCATGCGTCTTGACGGCACCTGGCTGCATGTGGGAACGCCGCGTGCCTTGGATGAAGCGGAGGAGGCGTTTTCGGAGCTTTTGTTTTAAAAAGCATTCATGCAAGCTGCGCCGAGACGTCTGAACCTTTATTCGATCCCACCGGGCGAGCCGTTCCTTTATCGACTTGCGGAAGATGTGATCGCCGGAGCCTATTTCGGCGGGATGCGGCCGGATAAACCTTTCGGTCTTGCCGATATCACGGTTTTTCTACCCACGAGGCGGGCTTGCCGGGCCCTACGTGAGGTCTTTTTCGATGTCACCGGCGAAACGGCGACGCTCCTCCCCGCCATCACGCCCATCGGTGATCCAGACGACGAAGATGCTTTCCTGGATGCACTGGAGGATGGAGAAGACTTCGGTAAGACCGCCATTGGCGGGCTCGAGCGCCAGCTTTTCCTGAGCCAGTTGATCATGCATTGGGGCGAAGCGCAGAAAGCTGCGTCTGGGACGGAGGCCAGCGGGCTGCGCATCATCCCTGCCTCGCCCGCAAACGCCGCAGCTCTTGCCCGCGATTTGATGACGCTCCTCGATGACGTGACGACCGAGGAGAACGCTGATTTCAGCAAGCTCGCCGCGCTCGTTCCCGAACGCTATTCCGAGTATTTCTCGCTTAGCATCGACTTTCTGCGCATCGTCACCGAATGGTGGCCGCACCGCCTCAAGGAACGTCAGGCGCTTGACGGTATCGATCTGCGCAACCGGCGCATTATCGGCCGTGCGCGGCGAATCGAGGCAGGCGGCTATCCGGGGCCGGTGATTGCCGCCGGTTCGACCGGTTCCATCCCGGCAACGGCCAAGCTGATTGCTCAGATCGCCCAGCATGAAAAGGGTGCGGTCGTGCTTCCGGGGCTCGACACCCATCTGAGCGCTGATGAGTGGAACAAGATCATCGAAGACGAGGCTGTCACGCATCCTCAATTCGGCCTGGCGCAATTGCTTCGCCATGTCCGGGCAACCCGTGACGATGTCAGCATTAGGGGGGTGCCGTCGCCCCGCGCGGCCCTCATTTCCGAAGCGCTTCGCCCGGCCGATGCGACGGTCGCCTGGACATCTCTTCGCAGCCGTTTGGACCCGGATGGCGCCTTGGAGGGCATCAGTGTGATCGAAGCCGCGAATGAGCGCGAGGAGGCGCTTGCAATCAGCCTTGTCATGCGGGCCGTTTTGGAAGAGCAGAACACAACGGCGGTTCTTGTGACGCCTGACCGCACGCTCGCCCGCCGCGTTTCGGCGGAGATGAAGCGCTGGGGCGTGACAGTGGATGATTCTGCAGGAACCCCTTTGACCGATACGCCGGCAGGCGTCTTTGCACGGCTTGCTATTGAGGCGATCGCTCAGGAACTCGCGCCATTCGCTTTTCTCGCCTTGACGAAACACCCTCTGATGCGGGTTGGCCAACCGCCTTCCGGCGTCAGGTCTGTGGTGCGCAGGTTTGAAAAAGAGGTGTTGCGCGGACCCCGGCCGGCACCGGGAACCGAAGGGCTCAGGCGCGCCTTGCGCCGGGCCGCCAAGGGTGACGGCCCGCTTGTTCCGCTCATTGACCGTATCACGGAAACGCTAAAGCCCCTCGAAGCACTCGCCGATGGCCGTAAACACCCTTTGCCGATGCTGATAGCGGCTCTGTGGGATGCGCTCTTAGGCCTGAGTTGCGATGACGACGGCACACCGCTCATAGAAACGGGAGATGACGGACGGGCCCTTGCCGCCTTTTTTGCCGATCTTATCGAGGCCAAAACGCCGCCAATCGACATCGCCCTCGCCGAGTTTCCAGGGCTTCTGGTCGCCCTGATGGCGGGCTGCAGAGTTCGCCCTTCAGCCGCGGGGCACCCGCAGCTTCATATCTGGGGGCCGCTTGAGGCGCGGCTTCAGGCGGCGGATCTGATCTTGCTTGGCGGTTTGAATGAGGGCACATGGCCTGCGCTCCCGCAAACCGATCCCTGGTTGTCGCGTCCGATGCGCCAAGATATGGGGCTCACTCCGCTCGAACGCCGTATCGGCCTTGCGGCCCATGATTTTGCCATGGGGCTTGCGGCCAAAAAGGTGATCATCACGCGCGCCACCAAGGCCGGTGGGGCGCCGACAGTTCCCTCCCGCTGGCTTCAGAGGTTGCGTGCCGTTGCGCACGCCGTTGGGCACGATGTTCCCGAAGCGGAAGTGGCGGAAATGCCGGTGCTCGACATGGCCCGCCGTCTCGATGAGGTTCCGTATAAGGGGCGGCCTGCACCCGCGCCAAAGCCGCCCCTCCGCCTGCGCCCGCGCAAACTGAGCGTTACGCGCATCGAGGATTGGGTGCGCGACCCCTACACGGTCTACGCGCGCACGATCCTCAAACTGCGTCCGCTCGACCCGATAGACCAACCGCCCGATGTGGCGCTGCGTGGCACGGTCATCCACAACGCGCTCGCCCGCTTCGTCGCCGAGACGCCTCTAACCGGTCCGCTCGACGAGAATGCGGCCTTCGAGCGGCTTACCGGTATCGGTGACGATCTTTTTGCCGGCATTGACGACCGCCCCGAGATACGGGCCGTATGGTGGCCGCGTTTCCTGCGGGTCGGCGAATGGTTCATAGACGAATTCAGAACCGGCCGCGAAGCCATCGCCAGCGTTCTTGTCGAGGCAGACGGCGAATTGAACATTGCAACTCCGGGCGGCGCTTTCAAACTCACCGCCCGGGCCGATCGCATCGATACTCTCAAAGATGGCACGCTGCGCATCATCGACTATAAAACCGGCACTCCGCCCACGGCGAAACAGGTCTTCTCCGGTCTCTCACCGCAATTGACGCTTGAGGCCGCGATTGCGCAAGGCAACGGCTTCACGGAGGAGCCGCGACAGGTCTCAGCCATAACCTATCTGCGCTTGACGGGCGGAGATCCCGCTGGTGAATGGCACCCCCGTGACAGCCTGGACCGCAAACCGGTCGATCTCGGGACCGAAATCGACGAGGCGCTCACCGGCTTGAAACGGCGGGTGGCGCTTTTTGACGACGAAGCGATGCCCTATGCGCCCATGCGCATCCCGAAATTCCGGCTCGCCTATGGTGAATACGACCACCTTGCGCGGGTGCGCGAATGGGGCCTCGCCGGCGAAAATGCGGAAACCGGCCTGTGAGCGGGCTCGCGGAAAAAAAACCTGTTAGACCTCTGCGTGAATCGCAACGCCGGGCATCCGATCCGGCAAGCTCGACCTGGGTTGCTGCAAATGCCGGGTCCGGCAAGACATTTGTGCTTGCGCACCGCGTCTTGCGGCTTCTGCTCGATGGCTCGCCGCCGGACCGGCTGTTGTGTCTGACCTTCACGAAGGCGGCCGCCTCTGAAATGGCGAACCGTGTTTTTGACGCGCTGCGCGATTGGGCAACCGCCTCCGATGATGAACTCAACGCGGCGCTTCAGGCCATCGATAACCGGCCTATCTCGGATATAAAGCGCATCCGGGCGCGCACCCTGTTTGCAAAGGCGCTTGAAACGCCCGGCGGTCTCAAGATTCAGACCATCCACGCCTTTGCCGAGCAGCTTCTCAACCGCTTTCCCTTCGAGGCGAAGGTGGCGGCTCAGTTTGCGGTTGTCGATGAGATGCAGGCTGCCGGCGTTTTGCGGGAATGCCGTGACGCCGTTTTGAGGCAGGCGGTGGCGAAACCGGAAAGCGCCCTCGGAAAGGCGCTCTCCGCGCTCATCGTCCACGCTTCCGAAGAGCGCCTCGATACGTTGTTGAACGAGGTGTTGCAGCAGCGCGGCGCCTTTCTTGAGTGGATCGGCGCTCATGACGGCTGTCTGGAAGCAGCACTGGATGCGTTACGCGGTGCTCTGGATCTCAAGCCCGGCGATAGCCTTGCGTCCGTGCGCGCTGATCTTGTGACCTCCGATATCCTGCCGCGAGACCGCTGGCCTGCTGTCATTGCTGCACTGCGCGGCACCGGCAAGGCAAGCGAAGCTGGTTTTGCTAGCAGGCTTGAAGCCGCGCGGCACGCGAAGACGGAAGACATGTGCGCCGCCGCTTACGTGCAGGCTTTCGCAACGGTGAATCCGGGTGAAGGCCTAAGACTTCGCGCCCGGCTTTTCACAAAGGCACTTGAAACGGAAGCCCCTGGCATCGCGGAAGCCCTTACCGAGGAAAAGGGACGTCTCGGTTCCATTCTGGAGCGCTACAAGGCGCTCCATATCTTCGAGGCGTCTTCAGCGCTTTTCACGCTGGCGGATGCGGTTCTCTCCAAATATGTCCGCGCCAAAGCGGCACAGTCGGTTCTCGATTACGATGACCTCATCGAAAAGGCAGGCTCTCTGCTTGAAGGCAGGGCGGCGGCTTGGGTGCTTTTCAAGCTGGATTACGGCATCGACCATGTCCTGGTGGATGAGGCGCAGGACACGAGCCCGGCGCAATGGTCGATCGTCGCCAAGATCGCCGAAGAGTTTTTCGCCGGAGAGGGCGCGCGCAGCATGCCCCGGACGATTTTCGCGGTCGGCGATGAAAAGCAGTCGATCTTTTCCTTTCAAGGTGCCGACCCGCAAGCCTTCGACCGCATGCGCAACTATTTTGCAAGCAGGGTCGAGCAAGCCGAAAAGGCGTTTGACAAAGTGCAGCTTCTCACATCGTTCCGTACGGTTCCCGAGGTCTTGCGCGCCGTCGACGCGGTCTTCTCCGAGGCGGCTGTGCATAGGGGCGTGAGCGCCGACACAATTTGGCCGCCGCATCAGGCAGAGCGCACGCAAGAAAAGGGCCTCGTCGAGATATGGCCGCTTGTGGAGCCGCCGGAAGAAACGGAGCCCGATCTCTGGACCATGCCGCTTGATGAGGCGCCGCCGCATTCACCGCCGGTGAAATGCGCGGACAATATTGCAAGTGTCATCCGCGGCTGGCTCGATAAGGGCACGCCGCTTGCTCCCGGTGGACGCGCCATCGCGCCTAGCGATATCATGATTCTTGTGCGCAGGCGTGGTGTCTTTGCGGAGGCGATGATCCGGGCACTGAAGCAGCGCCGCGTTCCTGTTGCCGGCGCTGACCGTCTGCGGTTGACTGAGCATATTGCGGTGATGGATTTATTGGCCGCTGCTGAATGCGCGCTTCTTCCGGAAGACGATCTGACGCTTGCAACGGTCCTGAAGAGCCCTCTCATAGGCTTCGACGACGATGACCTGATTGCCCTTGCACCGGAGCGCGAGGGTACGCTTTGGGCCGCGTTGCGCGCCACTGCGCAGACGCCTGATGGGCGCTATGGACGAGTCGTTGCGCGCATCCAAGGCTGGCTCGCCATGGCCGATACGCTTCGGCCCTTCGATTTCTTCTCAACCATTCTTGCCGCAGAAGGCGGGCGCCGCGCTTTCCGCGAAAGACTTGGACTTGAAGCCGACGATCCGCTCGACGAGTTCCTTGCCCTTGCGCTTTCCTATGAGGCTGGCGAGACGCCGTCGCTTCAGGGGTTTCTCTGCCATATGCAAAGCGCCGATCATGTCATCAAGCGTGATATGGACGACGGTAAGGGCACCGATGGCGGAGAGGTGCGGGTGATGACCGTCCATGGCGCGAAGGGGCTGGAGGCGGGTATCGTCTTCCTGGCCGATACGGCAAGCGTTCCCGCCGGTCAGACGGTGCCGCCTGTTCTTCCCCTTGACCATGACGGTCTGGGCCCGGTTCCCCTCGCCTGGACCGTGAAGAGTGCCTACCGGACGGCTCCTGTCATGAATGCGCGGGATGTGTATCTGAACGATGCAGATGCGGAATACCGGCGCCTCCTCTATGTGGCGATGACGCGGGCGCGCGACCGTCTTTATATCTGTGGCCACAAGGGCAACCGCGCGGTGCCCGGCAATGCTTGGTACAGCATCGTTTCAGATGCCCGGTTGCCTGGCGCACGCGACGTTGCCGACCCTTATGGCCTCGGTTTCGACGTGACCCGGATCGCCAGCTTCGACGATGTGTCCGACACCTCGGCTAAGGCAGGCGCAGCCTTAAAGGCCGAGTCCGGCGGACTTCCCGCATGGTGCCGGCGCGTGGCGCCGACCCAGCCGCAAAAACCACGCTTTGCCGCACCATCCTCAGCCTGGCTCGCTGAGGGTCAGGATATCGGCCAATCGATCAGACACCCCGCTGGACAAGATGTTGCGCAGAACTGGGCGGCGTTGCGCGGCCGCGCGATCCACGCGCTTCTTCAGCACGCGCCTGAACCCGGCGGGCTTGATGCCTGGCGCGCCGCTGCGGATGATCATCTGGCAAACGCGCTCGATTCCGCCGATGAAGCGATGCGGCTTGTGATCCGCAATGAGGCTGAAGCCGTTTTCCGCGACCCGGCCTGTTCCGTCTTGTTCGGCCCTCAAAGCCGTGCGGAAGTGCCTGTGGTGGGCCGCTTGCCCGGCTTGGGACCGGACGGTTCGGACCTTTTTGTTTCAGGCATCGTTGACCGTGTAGCCTTTGAGGGAAACACGCTGGTTTTTGCCGACTTCAAAACGGCACTCGGTTTCCCGGACACGCCGGACGAGGCAGATCACGCGATTCTGAAGCAGATGGCGGTTTATCGTGAAGTGCTTGCAAAAGCCTTTCCCGCCCATGAAATCAAGGCTTTGCTTGTTTGGACGGCCGGTCCTTCCGTGATGCCGCTTGATGCAGCCCTGTTTGAAGCGCATATCAGGCCAGACCCCGCGCCTTGATTCTCAAGCGGCCCGTTCATACGTTCGCGCGGATCGCCTTCAAACGGCAGCGATTCCCGAAACTGGAGTTTTCACAATGGCAACCATGACCATTTCCGATGCCGACTTCGATGAGAAGGTGCTGGGCACGGACGACCTTGTTCTCGTTGATTTTTGGGCCGAATGGTGCGGCCCCTGTAAACAGATTGCACCGGCGTTGGAAGAAATTGCCTCCGAGATGGGCGATAGGGTGAAGGTCGCGAAGATGAATATCGACGACAACCCGAACACGCCCGGTAAATACGGTGTGCGCGCCATCCCGACGCTCATGCTATTCAAGAACGGCGAACCGGCGGGGACGCAGGTTGGCGTGCAGTCTAAATCGAAGCTTGTCGATTGGATCAACGCGAGCTGAGGCCTTTCATAGGAACTGAAAAAACGCGTCCCGTTTGGGCGCGCTTTTTCATGGCGCGGGTGCCAAACCGTACGTGCGAAGGATATGGCCAGCGAGATAAAGCGACCCGCAGATGAGAATGCGGGGCGCCGGTTCGCGCGGCAACGCCGCAAGCGCTTCCTCAAGACTGGCAGCTGCGCGCGCCGGAAAGCCTAGCGAAAGGGCAATCTCGGCCAAGTCTTCCGGTGGGAAACCGCTGTCTTCGCCGGGCACGGGGATCGCCGTCACGCTTTGTGCAAGGCCCTCGAATTTCACGAGATAACTCGCAGCATCCTTCACATGCAGCATACCGATGACGATGTGCAGAGGCCTTGAAAGCTGTTCCTCCAACTCGCCCATGGCTTGAGCGAGAACAGCGGCGCCGCCTGCATTGTGGCTGCCGTCAAGCCATAGATCGGTACCTGCTGGAGCGGCTTTCATGAGGACCGGCACATCGAGCCGTTGCAGCCGCGCGGGCCATTCGGCGTTACGCAGACCGTCCGCAAGTGTTTGCGCCGGAAGCCGCATTTGAAGCGCATAGCGCAAGGTGGCGATAGCCGTTGCCGCATTCTCGTATTGATAGCGGCCTTGAAGGCGCGGCGGCGGCAGATCGAGAAGCCCGCCTTCGCCGTCATGGATATCCTGGTAGACGAGCCGGCCGCGCTCTTCATGCACCTGCCAATCGCGTCCCGAAATGGAAAGCGGTGCGCCAACAGCATCCGCATCCCGTTCAATAACCGCAAGCGCCTCATCGGTTTGACGCGCAATGATCGCCGGAACGCCGGGTTTCAAAATCCCCGATTTTTGATGGGTGATTTCAGCAAGGGTGTCGCCAAGGAACTGCTGATGGTCGAATGAAACAGGCGTGATCACGCTTGCAAGCGGTCTGTTGATGACATTTGTTGCGTCGAAGCGTCCGCCCAGCCCGACTTCGAGGAGAAGATAGTCGGCCGGGTTTTCAGCAAAGAGATGAAAAGCTGCCGCCGTGGTGATCTCGAAATGGGTGATGGTTTCGCCCTCATTCACCCGTTCGCATTCAAGAAGCGCATCAACCAGTGCCTCTTCGCCGACAAGCGCACCGCCGTCCCGGCTTCCGAGACGGATGCGTTCATGGAAGTAAGCGAGATGCGGCGAGGTGTAGACATGGACGGCCTTGCCGTCGGCTTCCAGCATGGCGCGCAGAAACGCGATCACGGACCCTTTACCGTTCGTACCAGCCACATGAATGACCGGCGGAAGACGGTGTTGCGGCCGGCCCAACCGGTCAAGAAGCCGCTCGATCCGGCCGAGGGAAAGGTCGATTTTTTTGGGATGGAGGCCGAACAGTCTTTCGAGAATGGCGTCGGAGCGGTTCATGGCGCGTAGTCCGGAAAGGGGGCACGGCCATTGCTGCATGGCCATGTGCCGCGTTTGATCGTGCCAGCATTTTGGTGAAGCGCCACAAGATGGCCGCGTTCCAAAATGCTCTGGAAAGACAGATGGCTGACAAGGCCTAAAGCGGCAAGCGGCGCAACGGGTCTTTCCCCAATGGACCCCAATTCAGGCTTTTGCTGGTGAGGGGAAGAAACCGGGAGCGGGGGTGGGAACCGGGCGCATGGGCTCTGCGGGAGCCCTATCGGGCGGCGTGGTTTCAATGGGGTCGGTCTTTGTGAATTCTGCCGCAAGAGGACGTTGCTCGTTTTCGTTCACCGCTTCGGGCGGTTGTTCCGTTTGGGCTTCGATTGGAGCGTCGATGCCGGTCTCATCATCACCATCGCCTGCCGCCCCTGTCACCTGTGGAGGCCGGTTCAAAAACAGCCTGCAGAGCCGTGCGATCGTCTCGGGAAGCTGGTGCCGGTGGACGACCATGTCGAGCATGCCATGCTCAAGCAGATATTCGGAACGCTGAAAACCTTCGGGCAGTTTTTCGCGGATGGTCTGCTCAATCACACGAGGGCCTGCAAAGCCGACAAGCGCCCCCGGCTCCGCGATATGCACGTCGCCCAGCATGGCGTAGGAGGCAGTGACGCCGCCCGTGGTCGGGTTAGTGAGGACGACGATATAAGGGAGCCCGGCGCGTTTCAGTTTTTGGAGGCCGACCGTTGTGCGCGGCATCTGCATGAGCGACAAAATGCCTTCCTGCATGCGTGCGCCGCCCGAACCGGCAAAAAGCACCATGGGCGTTCGCCGCTCCGCCGCCGTTTCAAAGGCCGCAACGATGGCCTCGCCCGCAGCCATACCGAGCGAGCCGCCCATGAAGCTGAAATCCTGAACGCAAGCCGTGATGTCGATGCCGTCCAGGGTCCCATAGGCGACCGTCACCGCGTCGTTTCGTCCAGTCGCGGTGCGGGCATCGCGCAGCCTGTCCGAATAACGGCGCTGATCGCGAAACCGCAAAGGGTCGTGCGGCACGTCGGCGACCGCGATTTCCTCATAGTCTTCCCCGGCAAACAGGTGCTTCAGGCGCTGCGTGCCAGTCATGCGCAGATGGTAGTTCGAGGTCGGGATAACGAAGTGGTTTGCCTCCACATCGCGGTGAAACACCATTTCGCCCGTTTCAGGGCAAGTGATCCAGAGGTTCTCGGGTGTGTCCTTTTTCTGCCAGATGCCCTGAATCTTCGGGCGGACGACATCGGTGATCCAGTTCATCGGCCTTCACCTCCAACCGAAACGCCTGATCTTACTGCCCCCAGAAGGGGTGGCGCTTGATCAAACACAAACACGGGCAGGCTCCCAGTCCCTATTCAGCCGCTTCTCGCCTTGCCGAGCGTATACCCTCGGCAAGACGGGCGGTCAGCTCGAGAACCGCCGGAACAGTCTTATCGGTCGCCCGGCCTTGCGTATCGAGACTGTCGCGCACAGCGTTAACGAGTGCTGAGCCGACCACCGCGCCATCGGCGGCGGACCCGACGGCGGCAGCGTGATCCGCCGTCTTGATGCCGAAACCAACAGCAACGGGAAGCGCGCTGTGGCCCTTGATGCGTTCGACGGCTTGGGCAACCTCGGAAAAGTCGGGCGTCGCCGTACCCGTAATCCCGGTAATCGAGACGTAGTAGACAAAACCTGACGTGTTCTGAAGAACGCGCGGCAAGCGTTTGTCATCGGTCGTCGGTGTGGCGAGCCGGATGAAGTTCAGTCCTGCTTCGAGCGCCGGAATGCAAAGTTCCTTGTCGGCCTCGGGCGGCAGGTCGACAACAATGAGGCCGTCCACGCCGGCCTCTCCCGCATCGGCAATGAACCTGTCCGTGCCGTAGATATAGATGGGGTTGAAATAGCCCATCAGCACGATGGGCGTATCCGCGTCGTCTTCGCGGAAGGCGCGCACCATCTCAAGCGTTTTGACCATGGTTTGCCCGGCATCGAGCGCGCGCTTTGACGATGCCTGGATGGGTGGGCCTTCGGCCATCGGGTCGGAAAAGGGCATGCCGAGTTCGATGATGTCGGCGCCGGCGCCCGGCAGGCCTTTGAAGATCTCAAGAGAGGTGTCGTAATCGGGGTCGCCGGCGGTCACGAAGGTCACGAGCCCAGCCCGGTTCTCGGACCTCAGCGCGGCGAACCTCCTGTCGATACGGGTGTCTGTCATGGAAATGTCTTAGCGATTACGCACGGCGGAGACCAGACCTTGCGGCCCGATCCATGTTCAAAGAAATCGGCTTCAATGAAACCCCCAGTAACACAACGTTATATGGGGGAGATGTCAGCGGGATGATGAGCGCGCGCGTCTTTATTGCGCTACCAAAAGATTTCCCGCGCCATCTTTTACTGCAAAACGCGTCCGATGCACGCGGAAAACCAGACCGGGATGACCGGAATTCTGCGGTTGCTCTCCAGTTTGCACCTATTTGAACAGCTATAGAGCCCGGTTGACATCCCGATGGATGACAGCCTGGCCGTCTTCCTTCGAAAACGAACCGATATCGGGGTTCGGGAGGATCTCCAGCACCGCCTCGGACGATCGGCGAGGCCGCGTGCCCTTGGGCGTCACGACGAATGGCCGGTTCATCAGGATCGGATGTTCTTCGATGAAATGGAGCAACTCACCGTTGGTCCATTTCGGGCCCCGGAGCCCCAACTCGTCATAGGGGTACCTTTCTGGCGCAGCGCGTCGCGCACCGTGAATCCCGCTCCTTCGAAGAGCGCCTTGCGCATGGCGGCTGCCGGCGGGGTTTTCAGATACTCGATCACCACCGGTTCCTCGCCCGGCTGCCGGATCATGGCGAGCGTGTTGCGCGCGGTTCCGCATTTCGGGTTGTGGTAGATGGTGATGGACATGGACTAGATATCCGTCCCCAGCGCTGCGGCGACCGTGAAGACATCCTTGTCGCCGCGTCCGCACATATTCATCACCAGGATGTGGTCCTGAGGAAGGTCCGGCGCGATTTTCGCCACATGGGCAAGGGCGTGCGAGGGCTCAAGCGCCGGGATGATGCCTTCCTGCCTCGTGCAGAGTTGAAAGGCGTCCAGCGCCTCGTCGTCGCGGATGGCGACATACTCGACCCGGCCCGATTCTTTCAGCCAGGAATGCTCAGGCCCGATGCCCGGATAGTCGAGCCCCGCCGAAATGGAGTGGCCGTCGCGGATTTGCCCGTCTTCGTTCTGGAGAAGATAGGTGCGGTTGCCGTGGAGCACGCCGGGCCGCCCGGCATTGAGCGAGGCGCAGTGTTCTTCTGCATCGGTGCCCTTGCCGCCCGCCTCGACCCCGATGATCTTTACCTCGCGGTCGTCAAGGAAGGGGTGGAAGAGCCCGATCGCATTCGAGCCGCCGCCGAGGCATGCCACAAGCGTATCCGGCAGCCTTCCTTCGGCCTCCACCGTTTGCGCGCGGGTTTCCTGGCCAATGACCGATTGGAAATCGCGCACCATTTCTGGATAGGGATGCGGACCCGCCGCCGTCCCGATGATGTAGAAGGTATCGCGCACATTGGTTACCCAATCCCGCAACGCCTCGTTCATGGCATCCTTGAGAGTGCCCGTGCCCGATGTGACCGGGACAACCTCGGCGCCGAGCAGTTTCATGCGGAAAACGTTCGGCTTCTGACGTTCAATGTCGGTCGCGCCCATATAGACGATGCAAGGAAGGCCAAAGCGGGCCGCCACCGTTGCCGCTGCAACACCATGTTGGCCCGCCCCCGTTTCGGCGATGATCCGGGTTTTGCCCATGCGCTTGGCCAAAAGAATCTGGCCGAGGCAGTTATTGATCTTATGCGAGCCGGTGTGGTTGAGCTCATCGCGCTTAAAATAGATTTTCGCGCCGCCGCCGGTCGTGCTCTTTTGCCGGAAATGCTCGGTCAGCCGCTCGGCCAGATAAAGCGGGCTCGGCCGCCCGGCATAGTGTTTGCCGAGATGCGTGAGTTCTTCGTGGAAGCCCGGATCGGCCTTGGCCGCCTCATAGGCCTCTTCCAGATCGAGGATGAGCGGCATCAGCGTTTCGGCGACAAAGCGCCCGCCGAAAATCCCGAAATGGCCATTCTCATCCGGCCCGGCGCGATAGGTATTGGGCGCGGGCGTGCCGGCGGTTTCAGTCAATGTGCTCAACGGTACTCTCCTTCACGGGCGCCTCGCCGGCCGCGCGCGCAGCATGGATAAAGGCGCGGATTTTATCCGTGTTTTTTTCGCCCGGCGCGTCCTCGACCCCCGAAGACACATCGACGATAGGTGCCCCCGTCAGCCGGACCGCTTCGGCGACGTTCTCAGGCGTGAGGCCGCCTGAGAGCATATAGGGAACGGCCAGATCGAGGCCATGTAGAAGCTGCCAGTCGAACGGGATACCGTTTCCGCCCGGCAGGCCCAGCCCCTCGCCATTCTTCGGTTTGGCGTCAAAGAGGATGAGATCAGCGGCCTCGGCATAAGCGGAAGCGCGCGCCACGTCTTCGGGCGCGGAGACACGAAGTGCCTTCATCACGCGCTTCGCCGCGTGTTGTTTTATTCCGGCAACCCTGTCCGGTGTCTCGGAACCATGAAGCTGAAAGATATCCGGTGCGAGCGTCTCGTTGATCTCATCAATGAGCGTGTCATCGGCATCGACGGTCAGCGCCACGATCCTGGCCATCCCACGATAGGGGGCAGCCAGCCGCTCAGCGTCCTCCACGCTCAGCGAACGCGGGCTTCGGGGATAAAAGACGAAACCCAGATACGCCGCACCCGCATCGACAGCGGCGGCGACGGCCCCAGGGGTTTTCAACCCGCAGATTTTGACGGCAGTGGTCATGGCGGCGCGATTATCGCAGATCCCTTGAAAGCTGTCAGGCCAGATTAAGCTCTGCGAGCCGTTGTCGCTCGTCCGCAAAAAGGTCCTCGAGAAATACGCGAACATCCTCCGGCATGGGCACCGAGCGGCCGACATTCACCTGCCGATGGAGTTTCTTCGTGTGGTCATGATCGTAGTCGGAAGCGATACCGAGATGCGAAAGGGTGCGTTTGGCGGTCTCCAACGGTTCCGCCAAAGCAACCTCCTGTTTGAGCGTCAGCAGCTTTTCCGGACCATAAATGCGGGACCAGACATCGTGCATTTTCGAGAACTCGCTGAGTGACCGTGTGCGTTCGAAAAAGGGAAACACGATGTCCCGGGGCAGATCCTCGATCGCTTGTTTCTTTTTGGCGAAATGCTGCTTTGCATGAGCCCAATGCCGTTTCACGGGGTCGCGGATCATCAGAATGAGGCGGGCATCCGGCATGAGCCGGTGGACGAGTTTAACGCGGCCCTCTGGCATTGCGCAGTATCGTGCGCTTTTTTCGCCAATGATGCAGTCCTCATAGGGCTTGCGGTACGCGGCGTTGCGCTGATCGAGAAAGGGCGAATCCTTCGAAAAGTGTTTCATGTACCAATCGAGCCGTGCACTGATGGGGTCCGGAAAGAATTCGATTTCCTCCTGGGCCATGATGACTTCAGGGTGTTCCGCCAAAGCCACGCGAAGCCAGGAGGTGCCGCATTTGGGGGCGCCGATAATCAGGAAATCCGGAAGCCGTGTGTTCGAAGGATCCAACCGTCGCGAGGCGGCGCGCTCGATCTCCTGCGTGACAATGGGCTCCAGCATCTTGCTTCGGATTCTTTTAAAGAGGTGCCTTGGAGATTTAAGAAGCGCTATGCGCTGTTGCAGCAGACTGGTCATGAAAGGCCTTGCCTATCGGTCCGGTATCAGAATGTGCCCAGTAACTCGAACCACACCCGGATTCGGCACGCTTTCGACCGCATGGCTGGGTTGCGATCATAATGAGGGGCGGTTGTAAGGCGGCTTCGCCGCTTTGCAAAGGACAGCCGGTTCAGCCCGCGCCGATCAGTTTTTCGAAATCCTTTTTTAGGAGATAGTGATAGGCAAGGAGCATGCCGTCCTTGACGATGGCAAAGACGCCATAAGGGGTTGGCGACAAGGCCCGGACTTCAGCCGCGCTTGTCAGTTCGATGGTCTTGAAGGGGAACCCGCGCTCCCTGGCAAAGCTTTCTGCGTGCTTCACCGCATCGTCGAGATAAGGGCATTGGTCGGTCCGGTAGACGACAAGGCCCTCTCCATGGGCTGACTGTTTCTCGTCCCAGCCGCCGCAAAAGGAGGGGTCGGCGTGACCGGTGTCGAATTTTTTGACGAGAAGGTCGAATGACGGCGGGGCCGCTGCCACATTCTCAAAACCATGCCGCTCCAGGATGTCAGCGGAAATCAGCCAGTGGCTCCGGCTCGTGACGGCGGCGACCCCCTTGAAACCCTCGCTTTCGGCCCGGGCGAGCGTTTCCTCGACAAGCTGCATGCCGTATCCCTTCCCCTTGCTGCGTCCGACCACCCAGAGGCAATGGATGACGAGATAACCTTCGGCATTGACCGCCCGCCAGGCGTGTTCGCCGGGAATGGTTTCGATGAAGCCGCGCTCGCCCTCGCCTAGCATGCGGATGTCGAGCCCTTCGGCGAAACGTTGCTTCAGCCAGGCGAGCTTGCGCTGATAGCCGGGCGTCTTCTTCCCGCTCATCTTGCAGAAGAAGCCCGTTTTATCGACGTTTTCAGCGGTGACATGGACCAGCGTGGGCACGAGCCTTAAACCCTTTGAAAGATCAGAACCGCGGCTGCCAGATCCTCAAGCGCCGTCCCGACTGACTTGAAAAACGTGATCTGGTCGTAGAATCGCCGTCCCGCCTTTTGGCCGCGTGTGAGCTCAAAGAGATCGGCTGTGATGTCCATCTCATCGAGCACGCCGGATTTGAGCGGTTGGACGATATCGCCCGCTTCTTTCATCGCGCCAGGGCGGGTGTCGACGAAAACCCGCGCCCGGCGGATCACATCGTCATCGGTCTCGCGCATGTCGGGCTTGAAGGCGCCCACACAATCCACATGGACACCGGGGCGAAGCCATGCGCCCTTCACAAGCGGGTCTTTGGAAAGCGTTGCGCAGGACACGATATCAGCGCCGCGCACGGCGCCTTCAAGGTCATCGGTCGCGGTAACCGGCAGCGTATTCGAGGTCAGCTTTCGCGCCACCTTCTCCGCGTTCTCGAAATTCCGGTTCCAAAGCAGGACTTGGTTGATGGGCCGCACAGCCGCATGCGCCTTGATGAGGAACGGGGCAAGCGCGCCTGCGCCGACCATAAGCAGGCGGTGCGAATCCTCGCGCGACAGATAGCTCGACGCGAGCGCCGAGGCGGCGGCCGTGCGCCACAGCGTCAGCGACTGGCCGTCGATGACGGCAAGCGGCTGGCCGGTCTTGCCCGACATCAGGAAATAGACGCCCATGACAGCGGGCAGGCCTTGTTCGCCGTTATCGGGAAAGACGGTGACGATCTTGGTGCCGATATAGCCCCGTTCGGTGTGCCCTTGCGTTTCGAAATCGGTCCAGGCCGGCATCAGGAGCAGAGTTGCCGTCGCGGCGTCGGGGCGCATGATATCGTGATGGTGGCGAAGCGGAGCAACGGTTTCGGCACGGAAGGCCGAGCGAAGTGTTTCCACCACATCGCGCTCGGTGACGGCTTCTGCAATCTGCGCTGCGGTGATGACACGCATGGAAGGCTAGGTGGACTGACTATGCGGCGTTCCGGTTTTCGCCATCCCGCGGAAAAGCAAGGAATCGGTCTGTTTCCGACGGCCCCGATCGAAGCTTCTTCTTCAGTTCATCGGCTTCACGCCGGAAGCGCGCCGCCTCATATTGGACCTGCCTTGCGGCCTTGCGATGACGGCCCTGGCTGAACCACGCGGCAAGTCCCCCGATCAGAACACCAAACGTAACCGCACCGAAAACGAGAAGAAAAAGCGGCACATTGAACGACAGAGCCGGGTTATCGGGCGCAAACGGATCGAGAATAACGGTGACGGGCGACCTGTTTGTGATGGCAAGCGCTATCAAAACAAGCGCGAGCGGAAAGACAATAAGATAGGTGAAAAAGCGTTTCACGGGTCTCAACTCCGATGACGGACATTGGTGCCGGAAGGGTTATCGAAACATAAACCTTCAACATCACGCATGCGAACGGTCTGGAAAAGGCGCATACCTTAGTCGTTTTCGCCCGTATCGGAATTGAGCCTTTCGCGCATTTCCTTTCCGGTCTTGAAGAAGGGAACGAACTTTTCCTCGACCTTGACCGTTTCGCCTGTCCGTGGGTTGCGTCCGCTGCGTGCGGGGCGATGCTTTACGGAAAACGCGCCAAATCCACGCAACTCGACCCGGTCGCCGCGCGCAAGTGCATCGACAATCTCATCGAAGATCGCGTTGACGATATGTTCAACATCACGCTGAAAAAGATGCGGATTTTGCGCCGCAAGCCGCTGAACCAGTTCAGACTTGATCATGCCGCTCCTGCCTTCCGGACCCGCCCTCTCGATCAATTCGCGTCCGGATCGGCGCAAATCGGTTTCGAGCCCGGTTGCGGCGGTTTGTTGGATAATATCGCCGTCTTCTACTCAGCCTGCCAAATGGAGATGAGACCGTCAATCCTAACTGGCTCGGAAACAAGCGTTTCGGCGCCTGGAATGACAGCGGCAACAAGATTGACGAGAATGCGCGCGGCATCCGATTGAAAGGCGTCGAAGCGTTGTTCGGCGCGGTAGGTACGGACTTTCACATCCGCGTCGATGCCATGTTCGCTTCGCAGCCAGGCAAGTGCCTCCTTCTCGCCGCCGAGCGCGTCAGCAAGGCCCGCCTCAATCGCCTGGCGCCCTGTCATGACCCGTCCATCCGAGGCTTGCCTAAGATCGAGGCCGGTCAATCCCCGGCGCTCCGCAACGAGATCGCGGAACCAGTCCTGGGAATCTGAAACCATGCCTCTCAAAATCGCGCGAGCCTCTTCGGAGGTTTCTTTATGAAGCGTTGGTTCCGCTTTAATCGGCGAGGATTTCACCTCATTCACCTTTACCCCGATCGTGTTGAGAAGCTCTTCGGCGTTCGGCCATGAGAAGATGACCCCGATCGAAGCGGTCGTCGTGTTGCCACGGGTAATGATATGATCACCCGCAATCGCCGCGATATAACCGCCTGAGGCCGCTGTCGTGCCGAGAACGGAAACCACCGGCTTCTCAGCGGCCACATCGCGAATTGCGTCATAAAGGGCTTCCGAGCCTGCCGTTGTGCCTCCGGGACTGTCGATCGCCACGATCAATGCCTTTGCCGCGTCGGTCTCCTTGATCTTTTCAAGTAGCGCGAGCTGCTTGCGGTCACCGACTATCAACCCTTGAACCTCAATCCGCGCCACGTGGTCGCGTCCAATGAGCCTGCCATCGGTATCCGTCAGGCTAATTCCGGCGACCAGCGCAACCGCAATGGCAAGAAATGCAAGCACCCGCCAGAACGAAATCCGCCGGCGCAAGCGCCGCCTGTCTGCAAGGGCATCCGCTTCAAGGCTCATGACGGTTACCTCTCCTTCGGTTGATGGGTGCTCCTTAGAGCGTATCCGGGGTTGATGGCCTTGGCTGGACAGACATCGGTATCCACAAGGGACACGCAATGAATGGGAACATAGGGTCCAGTTTGAATCGGATCAAAACCAGCGGTCCGATGATCACGTTTTTCACCGAACCGCGTGTGCCCGGCAACCGAAAAACGCCTCGAACAAAGAATAAGGGGCGTGGCTGCCGAGCCCGCCCCCCATTTCTTTCACGCCGCGCGAATGCACTGGCTCCGCCAAGGCAGCAGGATCACTTTTTCTCTTCGGTGTCCTGCTGGTCCTCCTGCGCTTTCGATAGTGCGGCACCTAGAATGTCGCCGAGCGAAGCGCCTGAATCGGTCGAGCCATATTGCGCGATCGCTTCTTTTTCTTCAGCCACCTCGAGCGCCTTGATGGAGAGGCTGAGTTTGCGGTTCTTTGCATCGAACTGAGTGACGCGTGCGTCGACCTTTTCGCCGGGAGCGAAGCGGTCTGCCCGCTGTTCCGAGCGTTCCTTGGAAAGGTCTGAACGGCGGATAAAGGCCGTGAGGTCCGTTCCGGCCACCTTCACCTCGATCCCGCCTTCGCGTACATCGGTAACCTCGGTGGTCACGACAGAACCCTTGCGGACCTCGCTTGAGGCGAACGGATCGTCACCAAGCTGCTTGATGCCAAGCGAGATACGCTCCTTGTCCGTGTCGACGTCAAGAACGATCGCTTTAACCACATCGCTTTTGTTGTAGTCCTCGATGGCCTCTTCGCCCGGCCGGTTCCAGTCGAGGTCGGAAAGGTGGACC
>JAKSCL010000316.1 GCA_022360615.1 Hyphomicrobiales bacterium | reverse complement strand
TGCGGCACTTGGAAAGAGCGCATGCTCTTGTCGGAAAACCGGTGTCCACTTTTCCGGAGCATGCGCGTGTCAGGAACGATTTTGGACCCAACGCAGCTCGTTGTTAAATCCTAACCACAAACTAGGATCCGGGAATAAGGACGGGCCTGGCAAGCCTACCCCCCGGTGAGCCTGAAAACCCGTCGTGAGTACGGTCCGCATGGACACGCCCCGCAGAACAGTCCACGGTTCAGGATGCAGTTCGGCTTAGCCGCCCCCCGCCGAGGAACCGTCCGTCCTGGAGGCCGTTTTCAAGCTTTGTCTTGATGGCGGACACCTTGAAAAATAGGCGGCTCGTTTTTACCGGAGGATGTGACGGGCCGTTTGTTCCAGCCCGTCATGCCCGCAACGACCGGGAAATAGAGGAAATGGGGCAGGACCCGCAAGAATTTCAGCATGTAGCTGAAGCGGCGCGGAAAGGTGATCTCAAACCCGCCCTTCTTGAGGCCATCCGCAATCCTCTGGGCGGCCTCCTCGACCGGCATTAGGAAAGGCATTGGGAAGGCGTTCTTATCGGTCGCGGGCGTTTTCACGAAGCCCGGATTGATGATGCCGATATGGACGCCGCGCTTGTCGAGATCGAATTTCAGGCTCTCGGCCATGTTCATAAGCCCGGCTTTTGTCGCTCCGTAGGCGGCTGATGTCGGCAAGCCGGAATAACCTGCCACCGATGCCATCAGCCACAGCTGGCCATTCCCACGCTTGACCATCTCAGGCAGAAGCGGTGCGAGGCAGTTCACCGTGCCGCCGAGATTGACATCGAAGGACCGTATGTAGGCTTCACGGTCGAAGGGAACGTCCGACACCGGCAAATAGATGCCCGCGTTGAGTACGGCCAGCACAATGGGTCCGTGACCGGTTTCGATCGCGGACACAACCGCCGCCATGCGTCCAGCGTCGGTGACGTCGCCTTCAAAAGCAAGCACTTGGCCCTTCGCCGGCGTTGCATCGGCAACAAGGCTGTCAAGATCGCTCTTCCTGCGCGCGGTCGCGCAAACTGTCCAGCCGTCGCGCGCGAGGATCAAGGCGAGCTCACGGCCGATGCCGGAACTTGCGCCGGTAATCCAGGCAACACCGTCTTCCGGCCGTGGAATAATCCCGGTCATGCGTCTCTCTTCTCTTGTTCAAATGAAGACCGCACAGCCATGAGAGCGGCGGTCCGATAGGCGTCAGTTCTTCGGCAGGAATGGGGAAATCAGACGCCCGATCGGGCCAGTCAGGCGCAAAGGCGCATCCACCACGACAAGACAGACGCAATCCTCGTCGGCATCGACGACCGGCTTATGGTCGACGGTTGCATCGGAGATCGCGATATCGCCGCGCACGAAATGCCCGTTGACATCGGCGAAACCGCCGCTCAGCACGAGCGTTGCTTCCAGGCCCTCATGGGTGTGCGCCGGGATCGTGTGGCCTGCCTTGATCCAATAAAGCGAGGCGTGCGTGCCGTTGTCTTTCGCAATCCGGTAGGTCTTCATGCCAGGCAGGCCTGATTTCCAGGGAATATCCTCGAAAGGGCAGTCCAGGAGTTGCTGGACGCTTGCCGGCAGGACGACCGCCGATCCACCTTCCGGCTTCTTGGAGGCCCCGGCCTTGGCCACAACGGATTCGGCGTCGTCACGTGCGAAAATCGATTCCAGCGTCTTATCCCGGTCGCGCAACGGGACGCCGTCCCCGGAATCGAGAATGGCGCCGCAGCACGCTTCCACAGTTTCGATCCAGCGCTGGCTGTCTTCCCGCATTTCCAGATGCGCCTCGATTAACGCTCCGAAAAAAGGGCTCAGGGAACCGCTTGCGTATTGAGCAAGCAGCATTTCGACCCGGTCTCGATTTGCAATGAGATTTTCGTCAGTCATCGTGCCGAATGGGAATTGAACCTACACTAATCGCTATACGGGTTTTTCGAAGGTTGGATCACCCAAGCGCTCATTTTCGCGTTGAATTGCCACGCATTTCACCCTCAAACCACCGTCACATGGCCTCGCGTCACGATTTTCCGCGCCGCAGCATGAGCCATGCCAGAGGCCACGTGTCTCCTTGTTGCCCGGATGTGTGCGAGAAGATAGGTTTCCCCAACCATTTGAACAGGGGCGCGAGAGTTGAGTTCGAAGCATGAACTATAAGCAAAATGTCGTCGATGCCATCGGTAATACCCCACTGATACGGCTAAAAGCCGCCTCGGAAGCGACCGGCTGTGAAATCCTTGGGAAAGCGGAATTCATGAACCCCGGGCAATCGGTCAAGGACCGCCCTGCCCGGCACATGATTCTTGAAGCGGAAAAGCGCGGCGATCTGAAGCCGGGCGGTGCGATCGTCGAAGGAACGGCGGGCAACACCGGCATAGGCATTGCGCTCGTGGCCTCGGCCCGCGGCTATCGGACGATTATCGTCATTCCCGAGACGCAGAGCCAGGAAAAGAAAGACATGCTGCGTCTTGCGGGGGCCGAACTCATCCAGGTGCCGGCAAAACCCTTCAAGGATCCCAACAATTATCAGCATGTGGCCCGGCGGCTCGCCGAAACGCTCAATGAAACCGAGCCGAACGGCGTGCTGTTTGCCGATCAGTGGAACAATCTCGACAACCGCAAAGCGCATTTCGAGACGACCGGCCCTGAAATCTGGGCGGACACGGACGGCAAGGTCGACGGTTTCATCTGCGCGGTTGGAACGGGCGGCACGCTTGCCGGTGTCTCCACCTTCCTGCGCTCCAAAAAATCCGGCATCGTCATCGGTTGCGCCGACCCGCGCGGCGCGGCCATGTACAGCCTGTTCTCCACGGGCGAAGCGAAAGCGTCCGAAGGCGGCTCGGTTTCCGAGGGAATCGGGCTCGGCCGTTCGACCGTCATCGTCGGGGACGTCAAGGTCGAGCACCCAATGATCATTCCGGACGAAGAGGCGCTTCCGCTCCTCTTCGACCTCGCCGAACACGAAGGGCTGCTTCTGGGCGGTTCAGCCGGCATCAATATCGCGGGCGCAATCAGGCTGGCGAAGGAAATGGGGCCGGGGCACACGATCGTTACCATCCTGTGCGACCACGGCATGCGTTACCAAAGCAAGCTTTACAATCCTGGTTTCCTTCGGGAGAAAGGTTTGCCAACGCCGGGCTGGCTTGAGAAGCCGCCGAGTCCGATGCCGGAGCTGTTCGTTTAACGAAGCATGCTATGCCGACCACCGAGGAACTCTTTCGCGCGGATGCGTATCAAAAGAGCTGCGATGCAACGGTCTTTGAGGTGAACGGCCGGGGCGGTGTCGTGCTTGACCGCAGCGTCTTCTACGCGGCCGGCGGGGGCCAGCCTGGCGACGCCGGAATGCTTGGCAGTGCGGACGGATTTGCCGCCGCCGTCGCCACCACCGTTTACGGCGACAGCGGTGAGATCGTTCACGTCTTGGGCGAAGACGCCACCCGCCCTGCGGTCGGAGACGTTGTGACAGCGACACTTAATTGGCCCCGGCGGCACCGGCACATGCGCATGCATACCGCCCTCCATCTTCTTTCCGTCCTCCTGCCCTACCCTGTCACGGGCGGCCAGATCGGGGTGGATGAAGGCCGGCTCGATTTCGACATTCCCGAAGCCGGTCTCGATAAGGACGCCCTGACCGAAGAACTCGCAAGACTTATCGCGGCGGATCATCCCGTCAGCGACCAATGGATCACCGATGCCGAACTCGATCAAAATCCCGGCCTCGTCAAAACCATGTCGGTTCAGCCGCCACGCGGCGCAGGCAAGGTGCGGCTCATCAAGATCGGCGATATCGACCTCCAGCCCTGCGGCGGAACCCATGTGGCCTCGACGGCTGAAATCGGCGATGTGTTTGTCGCGCAACTCGAAAAGAAGGGCCGTCAGAACCGCCGTGTCCGCCTGCGCTTTCGCGATGCATTCACGCCCGATAATCCGTAACCGCGAAACCAATGGCCGGAGCACCCATGACCCGATCAAAATGGCTCGTCGATACTGAATGGCTCCAAGCGCATTTGAGCGCCCCCGATGTCGTCGTCGTCGATGGGTCGTTCCACCTGCCTTCGGCTAACCGCAATGCGCGCCAAGAGTATCTCGACGCCCACATTCCAGGCGCGGTTTTCTTCGATATCGAGCAGGTATCGGACACGGAAAGCGATCTGCCGCACATGCTGCCCACTGCGGAGAAATTTGCCTCAGCGATGCGCAAGCTTGGGATCGGCGACGGCCAGAAAGTCATCGTCTATGATACCGTCGGCATCTATTCGGGTCCGCGCGTCTGGTGGATGTTCCGCGCCATGGGCTGCCGGGATGTGTGCGTGCTCGATGGCGGTTTTCCCAAATGGAAGGCGGAGGGACGGCCGATCGACGATGGCCAGGCCGTGCGCCCGCCCCGCCACTTCACAGCCCGTATCGATCACACCATGGTGCGCGGCAAGGAGGATATCCTGCGCAATCTCTCAAGCAAGGAAGAGCAAATCGTCGATGCGCGCTCGCCTGGCCGGTTCTGCGGGACGGATACCGAGCCCCGTCCCGGCCTGCGCGCGGGCCGTATTCCTGAGAGCGTAAACCTTCCCTACCAGAGGCTTTTGACCGGGACAGGCGAACTCGCATCCAACGCGGTGATCGAAAAGGCCTTTGCCGATGCAGGCGTGACCGTGGGCCGGCCCATCGTGACAAGCTGCGGCTCCGGCGTCACGGCCGCCATTTTATCGCTCGGGCTCAGCGTTATCGGCCGCGACGGCGTTGCCGTTTATGACGGTTCCTGGTCCGAATGGGGTGCGGACGACGCGCTTCCCATCGAAAGCGGTGCGTGAGGCGGTTGCCGTCCGTGGCCAAGATCCTAGAAACGGTTGTCACCCATCTTGAGATGACGACGCGCCCCGCAAAACGCCTGCGGGCGTCCACCGGCATGTATCTCGCCATGATGCGCGCGCCGAACATCCCGCTGCATTTCTACCGTTATCTCTATGAGGTGATCGGTGGCGATTACCACTGGCTGGAGCGCCGGGTCCTCGGCGATGAGGAATTGAGCGAGCGTGTCCACGCCGAGGGTGTCGACATTGTCGTGCTCTACGCCAATGGCGCGCCCGCAGGCTATTACGAGCTCGATTTCAGAGGGGAGCAAGAGGTCCGGCTCGTTTACTTCGGCATCGTCGAGGACTTCATCGGACGCGGCCTTGGACCTTATCTCTTGAGCGAGGCGCTGGCGCACGCCTGGCGGCCCGAGGTGGAAAAGGTGAAGGTTGAGACCTGCACCTTCGACCACCCCGCCGCGCTGCCGCTTTATCAAAGGGCGGGTTTCGAACCCGTCGCCCGCGAGACCCGCACACTGACCGAGCCGGGTTAGTCTTGAATGGGGCCAAAAGCGGTCGAAGGTCGGCAGCGCAAAAAAAGGCGGCTCGACGGACCGCCTCGTGCCGCGCCCAAAGGACAGAGGCTTGCTTATTGACGGGTTTGCGGCTCGAAGACTCCGGAACAATGGCTGACGCGGACCTTGATTCTTGCCCAGATGCCGAGACGGGATCAGGTGTGGTTATCGCGCACGAGATTCCCGGACGTTTGCGGGCCAAGCTGACGCTGCTGGCAAAGCCCCGGCTCGATACCGATCATCTGAGCCGTCTACTCCGCACGACGCCGGGTGTGACGTCTGTGCGCATCAATGCCCATGCACGATCGGTGACCGTCAACCACGATGGGACGTCCGCTGCACGCAGCCGGATCCTCGAGCGGCTGTCGAACCTTCGGCATCGGCAGTTGCGGTTCCGTCGGCCTGGCGACCAAAACGGACCGTCGGTTCTGCCTTTGGCTGGCCGGGCCGCGCTGATCGCGGCCATGCCTTTCCTGCCTCCGGTTTTTGCGAAGGTACTGGGAACGGCGGCACTCTCGCCGCGTATCTTCCGGGGCTTGCGTTCGCTCGTCACGGATGGCGTGACCGTGGAACTGCTCGATGCTCTTGCGGTATCCATCGGCGCGCTGCACGGCCAGTTCCCCACGGCCGTCACCACCGATCTGATGATGGGGTCCGGCGAGTTTCTGGAAGAAACCACGGTTCGGCATTCCGACGACCGGTTGGAGGATCTGCTAATGCCGCACCCCGAGACCGCTTGGATCGAACGGAATGGCGAGGCCGTCGAAGTGCCGTTCGCCACCGTGAAGAAGGGCGATATCGTGATCGTCAACGCTGGCGGACTGGTCCCGGTCGACGGCGTTGTGCGCGGCGGCGCGGCCCAAGTCAATCAGGCCTCCATCACTGGGGAGAGCGTGCCTGTCGGGAAGTCGCCGGACGATAGCATCATTGCCGGCAGCTACATCGAAAACGGTTACGTCAAGATCGAGGCGCGGCAGGTCGGCGACCAGACAACGACCGCCCGGATCGCCGCGTTGATCCGGGAATCCCTCGAGGAGCGTTCGGACGCTGAGCGGCTGGCCCGTCAACATGCCGACAAACAGGTCTATGTGACGCTTGGACTGGGACTTGGGACGCTGCTCCTGACGCGGGACCCTCGCCGGGTAAGTTCGGTGTTCCTGGTGGACTACGCTTGTCCGATCAAGCTCAGCGCGCCGGTCGCGGTCCGCGCCACCATGTCTGAAGCAGCGTCGCGCGGCATTCTGATCAAGGGCGGCCCGATCATCGAGAAACTCGCCGAGGTCGATACGTTCGTGTTCGACAAAACCGGCACGTTGACCCATGGCAGCCTGTCGGTAACGGACGTGGTGCCGCTCGCGCCCCGGACATGGTCCGCGGAACGGCTTCTGGCGCTTGCCGCGTCGGTCGAGGAACACTCGCAGCACCCGGTGGCCAGAGCGATCGTCGACGAGGCCCGGAGCCGCGGCACGGGGCATATCCCGCATGGCGATATCACCTTCGATGTCGGCCGGGGATTGCGGGCGACGGTTGCGGGCGACGAGGTTCTGATCGGCAGCCGTCACTTCCTTGAGGATCTGGAAGGTATCGATTTCAGCGCCCATGCCGAACCGGTCGAGCGGCTGGTCAACAAGGGGGAGATGCTGCTCTATGTCGCTGTCGGCGGCGAGCCTGTCGGACTTCTCGGTCTGCGCGACGAACTGCGGACAGACGCCCGCGAGACCGCGAACAGGTTGCGTGAATCCGGCGCGACATCCCTCGTCATGCTGACCGGCGACCGTAGGGTCCGCTCCGAAGCATTCGGCTCAGCACTCGGTTTCGATAAGGTCCATGCCGAGCTTCGGCCCGAAGACAAGGTCCGGATCCTGAAAGAGCTGGAGCGGGAAGGCCGCAAGATCGCCTTTATCGGCGACGGCGTAAACGATGCCCCGGCTCTGGCGGCGGCCAGCGTCGGTTTCAGCATGTCGCAAAGCGCCGACATCGCCCAGGCGGCAGCCGATATCACCCTTCTGGACGACCGGATCAGCGCCATCGCCGACGCGCGTCAGATGTCGGCGCAGGCGATGCGGATCATCAGCAACAACACCACAGCCGCCATCGGCATAAATACCGGGCTCTTTATCGCGGCCTCGGCTGGCGTTCTTTCACCCGTCGCCGCAGCCGTGCTGCATAACGGCTCCACCATAGGCCTGCTGATCTCCGCCCTTTCGCGGGCGGGCCTCGCGAAGCGTATGCCTGCGGCCTCGCTTGGCTGAGAAGCGGACAAATTGAGTTCAGTCCGCGCGATCCTGAACCGGGCGCTGGGCATCCCGATTTTCCTGCTCGCCATGCATCTGATGTTCATGTTCACCATCAATATCGGCGGCAAGCGTCGCCGACGCGCAGGCGCGAACGTGGATTCCGCCCCGGATCTGGCTTTGCACGTGGCCGCTGTATGTCGGGCTTGAGGTTTATCTGACCACGGACAGCGACGGGCAAGAGGACGACTGGGCGTTTGCCCATCTGTTGATCGGCACGCTCTTGGCCTGTGCCCCGCACGGCAGTTTGGCCGTGGAATAACCGTCGACCGGAAGCCCCCATTCCCCGTGGTTGGTGAGGTAAGGCTGCGGCGCACATGGGCGTGGGCGCCGCAGCGGAGCTTTTTAAGCAGCCAGGTCGAACCTGTCTGCGTTCATCACCTTGGTCCACGCCACGACGAAGTCACGCACGAACTTCTCCGCATTATCGTCTTGAGCGTACACCTCGGCGTAGGAGCGCAGGATCGAGTTGGAGCCGAAGACCAGATCGGCGCTGGTCGCGGTCCACTTGACCTCGCCCGTCTTGCGGTCGCGAATTTCGTATGTTCCGTCCTCTTCAACCGGATGCCAGCTATAGGCCATGTCGGTCAGGTTGACGAAGAAGTCCGTGGTCAGTTGGCCGGCACGATCGGTGAAAACGCCGTGCTTGGAGCCTCCATGATTGACACCCAGAACGCGCATGCCCCCCAGGAGAACGGTCATTTCATTCGCGGTCAGGCCAAGAAGCTGCGCCCTGTCGAGCATCATCTCTTCGGGGCTTACGACGTATTTCGTCTTCTGCCAGTTGCGGAAGCCATCGGCGAACGGCTCGAGCACGTCGAACGAAGCGGCATCGGTCTGCTCGTCGGTTGCATCGCCCCTGCCCGGCGCGAACGGCACCTCGATGTTGTAGCCAGCCGCTTTGATGCCCTGCTCCACACCGACGTTACCGGCCAGAACGATCACATCGGCCACGGAGGCACCGGCGGCCGCCGCGATGGGCTCGAGGATGCCGAGAACCTTGGCCAGGCGCTCCGGCTCGTTGCCTTCCCAGTCTTTCTGCGGCGCCAGACGGATGCGCGCGCCGTTGGCGCCGCCGCGTTTGTCCGAGCCGCGGAAGGTCCGGGCGCTATCCCAGGCCGTAGCGATCATCTCGGCCGCGGAGAGGCCGCTTTCGGCGATCTTGGCTTTGACCGCTGCGACGTCGTAGCCGGTGTCGCCAGCCGGGATCGGGTCCTGCCAGATCAGATCTTCCGCAGGCACGTCCGGACCGAGATAGTTGACCTTGGGTCCCATGTCGCGGTGGGTCAGCTTGAACCATGCGCGTGCGAAGGTGTCGGCGAAATACCCCGGATCGGCCATGAATCTCTGGCAGATCTCGTTGTAGACCGGGTCGACCTTCATCGCCATGTCCGCATCGGTCATCATCGGGTTATGGCGGATCGAGGGATCGGTCGCATCAACCGGTTTGTCCTCTTCCTTTATGTCGACAGGTTCCCACTGCCAAGCGCCTGCCGCGGACTTCTTGAGTTCCCACTCATGGCCGAAGAGCATATCGAAAAAGCCCATGTCCCACTGGGTGGGTTTCTTGGTCCATGCGCCCTCGATGCCCGACGTGAAGGCGTTGGCCGCCTTGCCGTCCTGACCCGGGTTGGCCCAGCCGAAGCCTTGCGCTTCGATACCGGCCGCTTCAGGCTCCACGCCGATCTGGTCGAAAGCGCCACCGCCATGGGCCTTGCCGACGGTATGGCCGCCGCAGGTCAGTGCCGCGGTTTCCTCGTCGTTCATCGCCATGCGGGCGAAGGTCTCACGGACATGCATAGCGGTCTTCGCCGGATCCGGTTTGCCGTTCACGCCCTCAGGGTTGACGTAGATCAGGCCCATGTGAACCGCGGCCAGCGGGTTCTCCAGCGTGGCGGCGTCGTCGAGATCGTCGTAGCGCTCCTCGCTCGGCGCCAGCCATTCCTTCTCGGCGCCCCAATAGACATCGGTTTCCGGGGCCCAGATGTCCTCACGGCCAAACCCGAAGCCAAAGGTTTTCAGGCCCATCGATTCGTAGGCCATGGTGCCCGCGAGAACGATCAGATCGGCCCAGGACAGCGCGTTGCCGTATTTCTTCTTCACCGGCCAGAGCAAGCGGCGCGCCTTGTCGAGGCTGGCGTTGTCGGGCCAGGAATTCAACGGTGCGAAACGGATGTTGCCGGAACCGCCGCCGCCGCGGCCGTCACCCATGCGGTAAGAGCCCGCCGCATGCCATGAGAGACGGATCATCAGGCCGCCATAATGGCCCCAATCCGCCGGCCACCACTCTTGGCTTTCCGTCATCAAAGCCCTGACGTCGGCCTTGACGGCTTCGAAATCCAGGCCCTTCACCGCTTCGCGGTGATTGTAGTCCCGGTCCATCGGATTGGTGCGGGCGCCATGCTGGTGCAGAATGTCGAGATTCAGTGCGTCCGGCCACCATTTGGTGACAGGTTTGTCCATAGCGGTGTTGCCGCCGTGCATAACGGGGCAGCCGCCTGTTAGGTTAACGTTGTTTCCGTCCATGAAAATCTCCGTTTGCTGCAACGGCTGAAACCCGGCTCTCAGCCTCTTATCTTATCTATTTCTAGATTTTCATTAATCCAAATTGATTATCCTAACTTGTGCTATAAGTGTTTTTTATGATCGGTTTGACCCTGAAACATCTCCGGTATCTGGACGCCCTGGCGCGGCACGGCCATTTCGGCCGCGCGGCTGAGGCATGCGCCATCACACAGCCCGCCTTATCCATCCAAATCAAGGAGTTGGAGACGATGCTCGGCGCGCCTTTGGTCGAACGTGCCGCCCGGCAGATCCGCTTGACGGCGCTCGGCGAAGACTTCGTATCCAGGGCGCGTAAAATCCTGCTCGACGTAGACGAACTGGAAGACCTTGTGCGGGCGTCCACCGGCCCCTTGGCCGGGAGACTCCGTCTCGGCGTCATTCCGACCGTTGCGCCTTATCTCCTGCCCGAGATCATCAAGGCGCTCTCAATGCACTTTCCCGAACTCGAGTTGCAACCGCGCGAGGCGGTGACGAAATCCTTGATCGGCAATCTTCTGGACTCCCGCCTCGATTCCGCGATCGTCGCGCTTCCAATGTCGGAGGCTGCACTCCAGGAGTTTGCCTTGTTCGAGGAAGATTTCGTCTTGGTGCGCCCGCCAGATCACGCGGACAAACCCGTTCCGAACCCCGAACTCCTTCAGGAAACCCGGTTGCTGTTGCTTGAAGAGGGTCATTGCTTTCGGGATCAGGCCTTGTCCTTCTGCAACTCCACATCCACGCAGCCACGGCAGTTGATGGAGGGTAACTCCCTGACAACACTGGTGCAGATGGTGAGCTCCGGCATGGGGGTGACGCTCATTCCGGAAATGGCGCTTCCCCTCGAAACTCGGTCGGCGGATGTCTCGATCGCCCGGTTTCCGCACCCCAGACCAAAGCGCACAATCGGCATGGTTTGGCGGAAAACCAATCCGCTGTCGGATCAACTCATGCAGATCGGAGCCATCGTGCGCGGGGTCGGCCAGCAGAGGCGCGATCAAATCGACAAAGGCGCTCAGAGCACCTAGGCTTTTCATGGAAAAGCGGGTCCGCTCCCGCGCGGTGCGGGCCAAAGAAAGGGGAACTGATGCAACTGCGGGCGGCAACCGTAAGGGAAGGCGGGCCGGCCGGACCGCCCTTTGCTGCGCCCAACGGACAGCTTGCCCTTCCTCAGTGCAGGATCTGCGACAGAAAGAGCTTCGTGCGGTCGTGGCGCGGATTGCCGAAGAAGGCTTCCGGTTCGTTCTGCTCGACGATCTGGCCCTCGTCCATGAAGATCACGCGGTTCGCCACCTGGCGCGCAAAGCCCATCTCGTGGGTCACCACCAGCATGGTCATCCCATCCTCGGCAAGCGTCACCATCACATCGAGCACTTCCTTGATCATCTCCGGATCGAGCGCCGAGGTCGGCTCGTCGAACAGCATGATCCGCGGGTTCATGCAAAGCGACCGGGCAATCGCCACCCGTTGCTGCTGACCGCCGGAAAGCTGGCCCGGATACTTCATCGCCTGTTCGGGGATCTTGACGCGTTCGAGGTATTTCATCGCGACCTCTTCGGCGTCCTTCTTCGGCATCTTGCGGACCCAGACCGGCGCAAGCGTCAGGTTCTCCAGGATGGTGAGATGCGGAAACAGGTTGAAGTGCTGGAACACCATGCCTACCTCGCGGCGGATTTCGTCGATCTTCTTGAGATCGTTGGTGAGCTCGATCCCGTCGACGACGATCTGCCCGCGCTGATGCTCCTCCAGCCGGTTGATACAGCGGATCATGGTGGATTTGCCCGAGCCCGACGGCCCGCAGATGACGATCCTTTCGCCGCGCATCACCTTCAGGTTGATGTCCTTGAGCACATGGAAATCGCCATACCATTTGTGCATCGCTTTGATTTCGATCGCCACCTCGTCGCTGACGATCATTTTCGAGCGGTCAGGCTCATGGAATCCCGTTTCCATGGCTGCGTTACTCATCGTGCACTCCCTTGATCGCTGCGCGTCATTCAATGGCCGTCCTCATCGCCGTTCCCCCGCGCTCAGCTTTTTCTCCATGTAAAGCGAATAACGCGACATACCGTAGCAGAAAATCCAATAGAAAATGGCGGCAAACAGATAACCCGTATGGCTTGTGACGGGTGTCGACCATTTGGGATCGGTGAAGGACAGCTGGATCGTCCCCAAAAGATCGAAGAGCCCGATAATGAGCACGAGGGTTGTGTCCTTGAAAAGCCCGATGAAGGTGTTGACGATGCCCGGAATCACAAGCTTTAGCGCTTGCGGCAGCACGATGAGATTCATCATCTGCCAATAGCCGAGCCCGAGCGCACGCGCGCCCTCGTACTGGCCGTTGGGGATTGCCTGAAGTCCGCCGCGCACCACTTCGGCCATGTAGGCCGAGGCAAAGAAGGCCACTCCGATCAGAGCCCTCAGCAACTTGTCGAAGGTGACATTCTCGGGAAGGAAAAGCGGCAGCATCACCGACGACATGAAGAGAATGGTGATCAGCGGCACGCCCCGCCAAAACTCGATGAAGATGATGCAGACGAGCCGCACCATCGGCATGTCGGACCGGCGCCCGAGGGCGAGCAAGATACCGATGGGAAGCGAAGCGACGATGCCTGTCACGGCGATCACAAGCGTGACGAGGATACCGCCCCACAACGGCGTCTCAACCGGCTCCAAACCGAAATCCACGGTCATCAACCACACGGCGGCGGCCGGAACGGCGAAGACCATACCCGCCATGCCAAGCGCGGGAAGCTGATCTTCAACCTTCGCCTGTCCGACGAAAACCGGTAATAAAGCGAGCCCCGCGGCAGCCAAAGTGAGGAGAACGATCAACGCCCACAGCCACGCGGGATGGCCGAAACCGCCGCCCGTCAAGAGAACGACGCTGATGACCGGATAAATGCCGAAAAAGAAAATGGCGTTGAATCTTTTGAACGGCGCGGCTGGGATCGCCAGCGGAACAAGCCCGAGGAAGCCCAAGAGGAAAACGATATTGACCCGCCACCGTTCTTCGATCGGATAACGGCCATAGATGAACTGATCGAGCTTCGCATCGACATACGGCCAGCACGCGCCCACATGGCCGCCAGCGGTTGCCAGGCAAGCCTCCCGGTCTTCCCCTGTCCAGATCGCGTCGAAAATCGCGAAATTGAGAAGGGGCGGGATCAGAAGATAAAGAATGTACAGGCCAAGGATGGTGAGCACCGTGTTCCAAAGACCGGAGAACAGATGCTCGCGCATCCAGCCGAACGCGCCCACATTCGAAATGGGAGCAGGTAGCGTTTCGGCCTGTTCCGTCCGCACAAAGGCCAGATCGGGCTGAGACATCACGGGCTACCTTTCCACCAGCGCCACGCGGCGGTTATACCAGTTCATCAAGGCCGAGGTGAGCAAGCTCAGCGTCAGATAGACCGCCAAGGTCATGCCGAGAATCTCAACCGCCTGGCCGGTCTGGTTCAAAGTCGTTCCGGCAAAGACGGAAACGAGATCCGGATAGGCAATGGCGACCGCGAGCGAGGAGTTCTTGGTCAGGTTCAGATACTGGCTCGTCAGCGGCGGGATGATCACCCGAAGCGCCTGTGGGATGACCACCAGCCGCAAGGTCGGTCCGGGCCTGAGCCCAAGCGCGTAGGATGCCTCGGTCTGTCCGCGCGAGACGGCCAGAATACCCGCCCTGACGATTTCCGCGATGAACGCCCCCGTGTAGACCGAAAGCGCCAGCAAGAGCGCCACGAACTCCGGAATGATCGTGAGGCCGCCTTGGAAGTTGAAGCCGCGCAACTCAGGATATTCGAACGAAACCGGCGATCCGGTAAGGTAGAAGACCACAAGCGGCAGGCCGAACAGAATTGCGACCGCCCATTGAAAAACCGGGAACTGCTCACCCGTCGCCATCTGGCGTTTGCGGGCCCAGCGGCGCAGCAGCCACACCGCGGCAATGGCGACCAGAATGGATATGCCGACAAGGCCGGCCCCCGGCTCATAGAGCGGTTTCGGCAATTTGAGGCCGCGATTGTTGATGAAGATGGAATCGAAGACCGTGATGGACTCCCGCGGCCCGGGCACGGACCTTAAGACCGCGAAATACCAGAAGAATATCTGGAGGAGCAGCGGCAAGTTCCGCATCACCTCGACATACACGTAGGCGATCTTTGAGATGACCCAGTTGTTTGAAAGCCGTGCGATGCCGAAAATGAAGCCGAGCACCGTGGCAATCGCGATGCCGATCACCGAAACGAGCAATGTGTTCAAGAGGCCGACAACGAAGGTCCGCCCATACGAAGACGCTTCCGAATACGCGATCAACGATTGCCCAACGGCGAATCCGGCGGTTGTGTCGAGGAAGCCGAAACCCGAGGCGATATTCTGCCGTTCCAGGTTGGCGATCGTGTTTTGGACAACCGAGTAACCGAGCCAGATAAGGACCGCGATTAAAACGGCCTGAGAAAAGAGCGAGCGAACCTTGGGGTCGTAAATGAACGACGAGGCCTTTTGGCTGCTTTCAATCCCGTCTTGGACTGCCATGCAAACCTCAAACAGGAAGTGGTTTTGTCAATCGAATGCTCGCAATTCCGCCCACGCGCAACACCCGTGCACCTCCGCGTGCGGATTGATCGATTCAGCGGACAAAACCTCCCCAGCAAGCTTTAAAAAGAAGCCCCCGGGCAAACGGCACGGAGGCTTCGCTTCGTTTCTTAGCGGATCGGCGGTGCGTATTGAATACCGCCTTCCGACCACAGCGCGTTCAAGCCGCGCGAAATACCGAGCGGTGTGTCGGGACCCACATTGCGCTCGAAAATCTCGCCATAGTTGCCCACATGGGCGATAACGCGCGCGGCCCAATCGTTCTCCAGGCCGATGGCTTCGCCGAAGGCGCCCTCAACCCCCAGAAGGCGTTTAATGGCCGGGTTGTTGGAGCCTTTCATTTCTTCGACATTGGCCGCCGTCACGCCGAGTTCTTCAGCATTCACCAGTGCGAAATAGACCCATTTGGTGATGTTGAACCACTGGTCGTCGCCTTGACGGACAACGGGGCCAAGCGGCTCTTTCGAGATGATTTCCGGCAGAACCATGTGTTCGTCCGGATTGGTCAGCTTCAGACGCTGGGCATAAAGGCCCGAAGCATCCGTCGTGTAAACGTCACAACGGCCCGCGTCATAGGCCTGCACGACCTCGTCGGCTTTTTCGAAGGCGACGATTTCGTAAGGCATGTCGTTGGCGCGGAAATAGTCGGCAACGTTCAGTTCGGTTGTCGTGCCGGTATTCGTGCATACCGAAGCGCCTGAAAGCTCAAGCGCCGAGGCAACGCCGAGATCCCGGCGAACCATGAAGCCCTGACCGTCGTAATAGGTGACGCCCGCGAAGTTCAGGCCAAGAGCCGTGTCGCGCTGCATCGTCCAAGTCGTGTTGCGCGAAAGAACGTCGACCTCGCCGGACTGAAGCGCGGTGAAGCGTTCTTTCGCTGAAAGCGGCGTGTATCTGACTGCTTCTGGATCGTCGAAAATCGCAGCGGCCATTGCGCGGCAGAAATCGACGTCGAGGCCCGTCCATGTTCCGGCATCATCGGTGTTGGAAAAGCCGGGAAGACCCTGGCTGACGCCGCATTGGATCGAGCCTTTTGCCTTGACGTCATCAAGCGTCGCGGCCGATGCCGTTGCCGCGCTCAGTCCAAGCGCGGCGGCTACGGCCGAGCCGAGTACCAACTTGTTCATGGTGCACCCTCTGCTTAGGTTTCATTATCGTTTAGGAGTCTTTCCGGGCGTGGCGTGCCGATGAAATCCCTGGTTGCCTCGCCCAAGTGACCGGTCACACACAACCGCCGGTGAACGCCAGCGGCCGCGTCCTGTCATCTCATGCCATTCCAAGGGCAACGTCAAGACTAAGAGTTGCCCTCCAATTGCCGCAAAAACGGTCACGAGACCCTTGACCGCAAAGGCGAAATGGCCGATGCCCGAGATGCCGTGTTTCCACCTAAAGTGACAAAAACATGACACACTCCCCACCCCACGATGGAAGCGGTTCGCAGAACCGGGGAACGAAACTCAGCGTTGAAACACGTTTGGCAACACGCGGCCGCAGGCCCTTCGCCCATTCCGGTTTTGTCAATATTCCTACCCATCGCGGCTCGACCGTTCTCTACGAGACCTATGCCGACCTGAAAAACCCGGAGCGAAAGGCGGAAAAAAGCCCCGATGGACGGGTCTACACCTATGGAAGGCGGGGCAGTCCGACCATCACTGCTCTTGAAGACGCGCTTGCCGACCTCGAGGACGCAGAACGTGTTTTCCTCACCCCTTCCGGATTGTCCGCCATCAGCACGGTGCTTTTCGCGCTCGCCAATGCCGGCGATCACATTTTGGTGACGGACAGCACCTATCAGCCGGCCCGCACCTTCTGCGACAATCAGCTTCGGCGGTTCGGGGTCGAAACCGAGTATTACGATCCGCTCATCGGGGGCGGGATCGCCGATCTGATCCGCCCCAACACGCGCCTCGTCTATACTGAGAGCCCGGGTTCCCAGACTTTCGAGATCCAGGATCTTTCGCCGATCGCCGCAGCGGCGAAAGCGCGCGGCGTCCTTGTCGTCACCGACAACACCTGGGCGACACCCCTTTTCTTCCGGCCCTTCGACTTCGGCGCCGACGTCACCATCAATGCAGGCACCAAATATGTGGTCGGCCATGCCGATGCGCTTCTCGGCGTGATTGCCGCGCGCGGGTCCGCCGTCCAGGCGATCCATCAGTGCCATGGCGATCTGGGCGTTTCGGTCGGTCCCGACGACGTGACGCTCGCCTTGCGCGGATTGCGCACGATGACCGTCCGGCTTGAACGGCACCAAGCCTCGGCAATCCGCTTTGCCGAATGGCTGGAAACCCGGACGGAGATTGAACGGGTGATCCACCCGGCCCTGCCGAGCCATCCGCAGCACGCGCTTTGGAAAACCTATTTCACGGGTTCGACGGGCCTTTTCAGCGCGGTCCTCAAGCCGCAGCCGGAAGGCGCGGTCGCCGCGCTCTTCGACGCACTCAACGTGTTTGGGATGGGTTTTTCATGGGGCGGTTATGAAAGCCTGGCGGTCCCCTTCGACTGCGCGGAATCGCGCACGGCCACCGAGGCCGATCTGGGCGGTCAGGGAATCCGCTTCCACATCGGCCTTGAGGACCCGGCCGACCTGATGGCGGATTTCGAAGCCGCGCTCGACCGGATGCGGGCGTTTAGCGAAGCGGCTTAGGCCCTAATCGCCCCCGCCCAGGATACGGCGTGGCAGATAGATCACCGCTGCGGCCGCTTCGCTCACAGCGTTCGTGCCGCCAACGATCACATCGTCCACCCCTTGCGCCGGCCGTTCGTCGCCCAGCGTCGCCCTTTTCAACCGACCGCTCTCGACCATGGAAATGACCGTTGGCGATGTGGCGAAGGTCGAATGCCGGAGCCGGTCGCCACTGTCCTCGACGTTCGAAAGATCGAGAACGACGATCCCAAGCTCCCGCAACTCCTCGATATTGCGCCCTTCTCCCACTCTGGCATGACCGCCCCTGATCTGGCGCGATGCCGAAAGCGCCCGGTCGTGGCTGTCCACGAAAATAACGAAGGGTTGCGGCAGCGGCTTCAGATCCTTGATCTGCTCGCGGAACACATCGACGTCGATATCGGGCGAGGCCAGCACCACGACTTCCAGCTTGCGGAAAATGTGGTCCTTGCCCGTCAGCCTAGCGTGAAGAAGCGCTTCGACGACGAGCTGCGTTCCCATGGAATGCCCAACGATGGCGATCTCCCGCGCATCGGTCTTCGTCAGGAGATCAAGCGTCTCGATAAGGCCGCCGCGGGCGAAGGTCATGCTGTCGCGGTCGTAAATGTAAAGGGCCAGCTTCCCCGCCGACGGCCAGGAATAGTGCACGGGAACGCCAGCCGAACCGAAATCGCGGGTCATCTGCGCATGACGGTAAATCCCCTCGGCGAACGTGACGTTATAACCGTGGGTAAAAAGAAAAATCCGCCGGTCCTCTTTCGGCTTTCGCGCAAGCTGCGCATTCACGGCGGCGATAAAGGCGTCATGGCTCTCATAACCTCTGCGCGACGTTGCAGCGAACTGACGCGTGATATCGGGAACAGCCGACGGTTTGACCACTTTGCCCTGTTCGCGGATTTCCGGGATGGTCACGTCCACGCTCGCATAACTCAACCGATCGGAGCGCTCACCGGAAAACATCAAAGCGGGATCGGGGTCCGGCTGGCGTGTCGTCGTCGCGAAGATCGTTTCGATCTGTTCAGCCGCAACGGCTTCGGTCGTAAGCCGCAAGGCCGTTGGATTGTTCGCGCAACCCGATACGACAAGACAGACAAAGAAAAGGCACGCCAATCGCGCAATCATTCCGGCACGGCTATCCCTCGAACTCGCCAAACCGCCTTATAGGCTCGATCCCTCATCAACGTAAGATGGCAAAATGGCAACATTGCACTTCACAAGCCACTAGGGGCAGAGGCGGATAACGTCTCGATCTGCTGGAGATACGCCGAATAGTCGGGCGATCCTTCGGCGGCGTAGTTGAAGTTCTTGAACAGGCCGGTGAGTTTGGTGAAATGCTCGCGGGCGTCTTCCTTCGTGTCGAACTCATAACGCCGCGCGACGATCCCGTAGACTTTGTCGAAGGCGAGTTTTTGCCGCGCTGGCGGCGCTGATGCGTCGACGGTGTCGAAAGCGTCTTGCTGCAGGTAGACCATGTCGATGAAAAGGGCTTTCTGGTGGCTGACGAAATCGTCCAGCGAGACCCCCTCCTCCCCCGTCACCTGCATCATCTGATTGACCGCTTCACCGCGTTCCAGAAGCGCCTGAAGCTCGTGCACGCGGTCCGTCCAGCCAGGGGCCATATGCGTATCGTACCAGCCCGCCATCTGCTTGAGATAGCGCGACCAGGACATCAGCGGATCGACCGCCGGATAAAAGCGCTTATAGGCTCGTTCGGCGGAAAGCCCGAGAAAGCATTTGACTGTCGATAGCGTCGACTGCGTCACCGGCTCATCGAAATTCCCGCCAGCCGGCGACACCGTTCCAATCATCGTCAGGCTGCCCAGCGAGCCGTCATTGGTCTCAACGACGCCCGCGCGCTCATAAACACCCTTGATGGAGGATTCCAGATAGGCCGGGAAGCCTTCCTCGCCTGGAATCTCCTCAAGCCGTCCGGAGGTCTCGCGCATCGCCTGCGCCCAGCGCGATGTCGAATCGGCGATGAGCAGCACGTCATAGCCCATCTGCCGGTAATACTCGCCAAGCGTGAGACCGGTGAAGATGGAGGCCTCGCGTGCCGCGACCGGCATGGACGACGTGTTGCAGATGATCACGGTGCGGTCCATCAGCGTGCCGCCGGTCTTGGGGTCGGTCAGCTTCGGGAACTCGTTGATGGTCTCGACCACCTCGCCCGCCCGTTCGCCACAGGCAACGACGATTACCACGTCGACCGAGGCGTGGCGTGCAATCAGGTTTTGCAACACCGTCTTGCCCGCACCGAAAGGCCCTGGAATACAGGCCGTTCCGCCCCGTGCAATCGGAAAAAAGGTATCGATGAGGCGCTGCGTGGTGACAACCGGCTCTTCGGGATAAAGACGGCGTGAGAGCGCGCGTTTCAGGAGCCCTCCATTCAGTGCCTTGCGCACCGGCCAGCGTTGCGACAGCGACATGGAGCGCTCACGGCCATGGGCGTCCTCAAGCCGGGCCACGATGTCGCGCACGTGGAAACTGCCTTCCTGTATCCAGGTGACCGTCCATTCTCCCGGCCAGTCGAACGGCACCATGATTTTGTGGGTGAAGCGGCCTTCCTGAACCGTGCCAATCGCGTCGCCCGCGACAACCTTGTCACCGGCCTTGACGCTGGCGACGAAGGACCACTTCAAAGTGAGGTCGAGAGGAGAAACATGCGCGCCCCGCGGCAGAAAGATGCCATATTGAGCGGCCACCTTCGGCAAGGGCAATTGCAATCCGTCATAGACTTGGCCCAGAAGGCCGGGACCAAGCTCCACGGACAGCATTTCGTTCGTTTGTTCGACCGGGTCGCCGACGGCGACACCGCGCGTGCTTTCATAGACCTGCGCATCCGCGTTGAAACCGCGCACGCGCAGGATTTCCGCTTTCAAACGCTCCTGTTCGCCAAGGGCGTCCACGGTATCTGGGAGAACGTAAACCACCTCGTTCTTCACGAGATGACCCGGAGTGCCGCTGCCATCGTCGACCGCCTCGATTTCGACAAGGTCGTCCTGGACGGCAACCACGCGGGCCGTCGCAGCAGGCGTGTTGTTGCCGCTGTCCGCTTTCGCCTGTTTCGAGCGCGCCGCATCGGTGGTCTGCGCCATCATGCCTCTCCTTCGAACGTTAGCACTGCCCGCGCACCGAGACCGGCGGCGACGAGGTTCTCGAACCTTTTCGATGCGTCCTCGGCCTTGGCCCGCGCCCAGCGGTCGAAAATGCTCCATTTGAGCACGTAGATGACGACGGCCTCGAAATCGAAGTGGTGGCGTGCGTCGTGCCGGTGAAGGTCGCGGTGCGCGCTTTCGAGGACAAGCCGCTCAAAGCCGACGGCGTCTTCGTCATCGAGCAGTTGAGCAGCCTTTCTCACCCAGGGAAAACCGGGGCCGAGACGGAAGCCGGGGTCGGTCCAGTTTCGCGCGATATGGCTGGTCACCCGTCCAAAGCCCCAAACGGCACCGCGCGCGGGGGCGCCTTCGCCCTGTTTGCGGCGGCGCAAAGCGGCAATGATGGTCCGCATCTCCAGGCGGTGCCGGACAATCGATTGCAGCGTCCCGCTTTCGATGTGCTGAAGCGCCGCCTCTGCCTTGGCGAGAATATCTGTATCGAGCGTATCCATCGGCAGACCGCCCCAGTTCAGGATCGCCTCGACCTGAGCAAGCGTATGGGCGTCCTCTTCGCTCAAAACCCTCAACCGGCGCTCAAGCTTGATGCGCGAGATGGGCGGCTGTTTTGCCAGAAACAAACGCTCTGAAGCCGGAAGGCTCGAAAGCAGCATCACATATCGGTCTTGTGGGTCCATTGCCACGTCCCGTTATTTCACAATGCCTTCGAGGATGGCCCTGAAGCGCGGCTGCAAATGCTGGAGGAGAAGACCGGCCACGGCCTCCTCGCTCACATCGAGGACAATGTCCTTGCCCTTCACCTCGACGCGGATGCCGGGACCCATATCGTCCGAAGAACGAAACGTGACGCCTTCGCGCAGCATGTCCCCGGTGAGCCCCAGCACGAAGCCCGTCACCTGGCCCTTGCCCAATTCCTCCGGGTTCTGGCGTAGTTCCTCGATGCCGATCACATTGGCGGGAAGGATGATGTCGACCGCATCGCCGTCAGAGAGCCCGGCGCCCTCGCGCACGCGTCCGGCGATCGCCAGGATCATGTTTTTCAGAATCTCTGGGTCTTGCATATGGTGCGACACGAGGCGTTTCACGTCGGCGCCGAATTTCTGCATCATGCCCGCCTTCATCTCGAGCACGGCATCGCGCATGGCGGTCTTCAGCGCTTCCTCTCCGGCCTGACGGTAGGCGTCCGCCTCCTTTCGCGCCGCACTCAGATGCTGGTCCGCCTCCGCCCGCGCCTTCGAGAGAATGCACTCGGCCGTCGCTTTCGCGTCCGAGACTATCTTTTCGGCTTCCGCCCGCCCGGCTGAGACACCCTCGTCCCGGAGCTTTGCAATCAGCGCGTCGACACCGCTCGAAAGCGGCGCGTCCTTTGCTGCATCGGCCATTATTGCCCTCCCGGGATTCCGCCGCTGACAACGAGTGCGAACACGAAGGCAAACACGGCGAAGCCCTCGATGATCGCGGCCGGGGCCAATGAAAGGCCGAAGATTTCCGGTTTTTCCTTTGAGGCATTGATGGCCGACGCACACGCCCTTCCCTGCCATATGCCGCAATAGAGAAAGGCAACACCCGCGAGCACGCCGACACCGAACAGGCCGCCGACATTTTCTGGCGTCACGTCGCGGTTGAGCGTGAACATCACCACGATGCCGTAGATGACGAAGGTGGAGGGAAAGGCGGAGACGCCGATATAGCGGCCATAGCCGCTGTCGGTGTCGAGCATCGCTCCGATACCGGCCTGCCCGGCAATGGCGCATCCAATTGCGCTTGCGATGGCGCCCAGCGCCATCGGCGCATAGATGCCGAACCATCCAAGCGTCAGAAGGAGTTCGTTCACGGTCGCACCTCCTTTCGGGCGAATCTGCGGAAGGCCATTCCTTCTTCGGGAAGCCCCCAGTTGTAGAATTCGATGAAGTTCAGCCTGAGGCCGTGGACAACGCCGCTCATGACACCGAGGGCCAGATTGAGCGTATGCCCCAACACAAGGATCAATCCGCCAACGAGCACACCGAGGCCGGGCAGCGCATTGCGGGCACCGGCCGCCAGATCGTTGAAGGTGAGCGCAAGCGAAGCGCTTGCCAGACCCAATGCGAACAAGCGCATGTAGCTGAGGACGTCGCCGAAGGCATTCATCACCCTGCCGAGGCCCCGAATGCCATCGACGAGTTGGAAGGCCCGGTCAACCGGCTTCCGAACCGGCCTGTCGCTTGTAAACAAAAGGATCAGCCCCACCCCGGCGACAATCAGCGCGGTGCCGGCGATCAGGCCCCGTCCGGTCATGCCGCTTAACCAGAGAACGGTGCCGCCAACGATTGCCGCAATCCAGCCGAAACGCGAAATCGCGCTGCGGCTTCCCAGACGGGCCCAGGCGAGCATGGCATTGGCGAGACAGACATGGAGCGCGCCCACAAGGATCGAGACGCGCATCATCGTATCGAAATCGTTGATATCGAGGATGTGGAGACTCTCGGGAAACGAGCCCTGCGGCGGCGTGAACCCGAAATAGCTGCCGACCATCACGCCGTAAACGATCCCGCATCCCGTCAGCGCAAGCGCAAGACGCCGGTAGGCCCGCCTCTTCGTGCTAACGTCGAAGCGGCGCCAATAAAGAAGGACCCCCAAGAGCAGAACCGCGGCGTAGCCCGCGTCTGCGAGGATCATTGCAAAGAATATGCAGAACGAGCCGACAAGCACGCCCGTCGGGTCCCAGCTTCGATAGCTGGGAACCTGGTAGAACAAGGTCAGATCGGCTCCAGCCGCCATCGTCTCCGGCTGGTCGATGAGCGTCGGCGGCTTATCCTCCAGCGCCGGGTCCTCGATGAGAACGGCGAGTCCCTTTTCCTCGGCAAAGGCCGCCACGGCCTCAACGGCATCCTCCGGCACCCAGCCTTGAACCGCGACAAGGGCGTCGTCATCGTGCGTTTGCTGTTCGGCGTGGGCGAGCGAGGCGCGATTCTCGGCTTCCGCCAGATTTACGCTCAGAAGATAGATGCACCGGGTCAGCGCCTGACGCTCGGCGTGAAGCGCTTCCAGCAGGATCTCGATGTCTTCCAGCGCATCGTAGAGACCTGTCAGCGGAAGAGCGCCGGTATGGGTGCGCGGAACAGGCAGGAGACCCGCAGGCGGCTCTTCCGCGGCAATCAAAACCAGATACGCAAAGCGGTTGTCTTTGCGCACGATCTCCCAAGGATAGCCGATATTCCGCAGGCTCTTGAGATGCTTCAATGGCAGCCGGTAGAACCACAGCCGGTAATCGGCCAGCGTTTCGCGCGGCGGGAAATCGATGTCGCCCCACGGCTCCACTTCGCCGATACGGTGAATCAGAAAATCGCGCCGGTCCTCCGCATCGCGCAAGCGCTGCTTGAGGTCGAGGGCAAGGTTGACAAAACGCTCCACAGCGAAATCCGGATCGCGCCGCACCTGCCGGCGTTTGTCCTTCACATCGCTGAGGAAACGCAGCGCCCGATAGGCTGCTTCAGCACGGGGTGAGACCGCCTTTTCAACCTCGGCCGGGGGCGGACGGAGCGGCAGGAGATGCATGCAGCCAAGCGCTTGCAAACCCTCCAGCATGGCGGGCTTATCCTTCAGCACTCCGCAAAGCGTAGCCTTTTTGAGAGGCGTGATGCTCATGCAGGCTCCAGGCGGGCGGTCATGGCCGCATTCTTGCGTTTGGCGATCTTGGAGCGCACGACAGCGGCCATATCCTCATCGGCCAGATAAACGCGGATTCTCTTGATGTTCGCCTTGGCGCGCGGGATCAGCACCTTGTCGAAGAGATTAACGCGCTGCGTGATCGTGTTGACGGCCTCGTCCAGCAGTTCGACACGCCTTTCAGCCACCTGCTCCTTCACCCGCAGTTCAAGCATGTCGTGGAGAAGCCGTGCCGCCACATCCACCCAATGGGGCTTCGCCATGAAGGAATAGGGCCGCTTCTCCACCTCGATCCGCTCAACAACAGGCAATTGCGTTCCGATACGGTTCTCCGTGCCGAGTTCGACCTTGGTGAGCCGGACAAGGCCGGTGATGTCCACGTCCGCATGCGCGAGCATCGGCAGTCTCAAACCGACATCGGCCCGCAAATCCGCAATTGCTTTCCGGCAGGCCTTTAAGGCGCGAACCGCCTTCGCCCTTTCGGCCATCAACTGCTGCCGTTTCAAATCGAGCGAGGGCAGAAACCGTTGGTAGGCGCGCAGGTTCGCGGTCTCGCGCGCAAGGGATGATTTGTTGAGCTGAAGCCGCGCCATGCGTCAGCCCGCCGCCGCGGCTTCAGCCATCTCAGCGCCGGAAGCGGGCAGCGCCGCAACATCCTTTGGGAAATAGCTGTCGATCAGCGTCTGTTTCATCAAAAGCTGTTCGGGGCGGAAGCATTCGGCCAGCGTCCGCCAGCACAAGTCGAGCGCCTCCTCCAGCGGCATGGAGACGTCGATGTCCATGAAGCGCGACCGGAACAGATCGCCGAACTTCAAAAGCTGGAGATCGAAATCGGAAAGGTCGAAGGCCATCGCCTGTTTCTGCTGGGCGTCGCGGGCGCCGGAGTAGAACCGGATCATCGTATTCATGATCTGGCCGTGATCCTCGCGCGTCACCTGGCCGACGACGTTCTGCTTCAGCCTCGACAGCGAACCGAAAGGATCGATGACGCCGTTGTGGAGATAGAACTGGCCTTCTGTGATATAGCCGGTGTTGTCCGGCACCGGATGGGTGACGTCATCGCCGGGCATCGTCGTCACGGTCAGGATGGTCACCGAGCCGCCCTTTTGATAATCGCAGGCTTTTTCGTAACGCCGAGCCAATTGCGAATAGAGATCGCCCATATAGCCGCGGTTCGAGGGCACACGCTCCTGCGCGATCCCAACCTCTTTCATGGCGCCGGCATAGGCGGTCATGTCGGTGAGCAGGACGAGCACGCGTTTCCCCTCCTCCACCGCGAACCTCTCCGCGACCGCAAGCGCCATATCCGGCACCAGAAGCCGTTCCACGATCGGATCGGAGGCCTGGTTGACGAACATCACGGTACGCGAAAAGACACCCGCATCCTCAAAGCTTTTCCGGAAGGCGTAGTAGTCGTCGAAGATCAGGCCCAAACCGCCGAAGACGACGATATCGGCATCGGCCTGGATGCCGATGCGCGCCAGGAATGGGTTGAACGGCTCGCCGGAGACGGAAAAAATCGGAATCTTCTGGCTTTCGACCAGGGAGTTGAAGATGTCGATCATCGGGACGTCGGTGCGGATCATGCGCTTCGGCACGACCCGCTCGCACGGGTTCACCGACGGGCCGGCGATTTCCACCTTTGGGTCCATGGAGAGATCCGGCCCGCCATCCATCGGGCTCCCGTTTCCGTCAAACACCCGGCCGAGGATATTCGGCGAATAGGTCGCCCGCATGGGATGGCCGAGAAAGGAGACGGTCGCCCCCGTTGAAATGCCTTTCGTCCCTGAAAAGACCTGTAAGGAGACCGCGTCGCGGTCGATCTGGATAACCTGGGCAAGCGATGTGTGCCCGTCGGCCTGCTCGATCTCCGCCAGATCCCCGAACCGCACCGGCGACCGAACATCTCCGTCCGCTTGCGGCACGTACACCTTCAAGATGTCGCCGACGATTTCAAGAACCCGCGAGTACCGGACCAGATCGAGAACCATTACTGTCCTTTCGAGGCTTGGGCTTCCCCTTCACGCGCTGTCATTTTGTCCTCGGCTCCGGACAACGGGCCGTTTGGGAATCGGAAAATCCAGCGCGGCAACGCTAAAATCGCCTTGTGTCGCGAGCATGAACCAAAAGCTGTTCCTTTCCTCCCTTGAAGGCCCGAACGGGTATGCGGCGCATAAATGATGCCTGCTGGACAAATGGCCGCCGACACCCGCTGTTCAAAGGCCTGCCGCAGAGTGACACGTCCGCAACGCCATTTACCGCCGTTTATTCCGCAAACGCCATCGTTGGTGTTTTTTATGCACATTCCTGTCGCCACTTTTTGGGGTTTTGAGAGGTTTTGAAAGCGTTTGACATTCCTCGAAATAATTTTACGTAAGTTGGCGTTGTCTGAAAGCAAACGCGCCATGCTCAGCAAGCCCTTCATGACCACACAGGAAATCGCCGAGCTTTTGAAGATGCGCGAGCCGACGGTGAGGTCATGGATCCATGGCCGCGAGTTGCGGGCGGTGAAACTCGGCCGCGCGTTCCGGATCGCCGTCAAAGACCTGGAAACATTCGTGAACGAGCGTGCAACCCGGGAGCCGGGTTGGAACTAGGGCATCTGGAGCGCGTCAAGCACGTTCTCCGCCATTCCCAGGAGACCGAACACCAATGCCGCCATCAGAAGCGAGCACCGAAAACAATGCGCGGGAAAGCTGGCATCACCGCACCTGGGAAGAAGCACTCGAAGCGTTCGAAGCGACGCTTGACGGGCTCGGCCATGACGATGTGCCGGACCGGCGGTCGAAATACGGCCCGAACCGCTTGCCCGAACCGAAGCAGCAGATCGCATTGGTCCGGTTTCTGCGGCAGTTCCACAATCTTCTGATCTACGTCTTGATCGCGGCCGCCGCCACAACGGCGCTTCTGGGCCATTGGGTCGATACCGGCGTCATCCTTGCCGTGGTTCTGGTCAACGCGGTCATCGGTTTCATTCAGGAAGGAAAAGCGGAACAGGCGCTCGCCGCAATCCGCGACATGCTCTCGCCGAATGCAACGGTGCTGCGGGCCGGCCGTCGGCAAACGGTGTCCAGTGAGGACATCGTGCCGGGCGACATCGTGATTCTGGAGGCTGGGGACCGGGTGCCCGCCGACCTCAGGCTCGTGGATGCCCGGGGGCTGACGGTCCAGGAGGCGGTGCTCACGGGGGAATCCGTCGCGGTTGAAAAGACGCTCGATCCGGTGCCGGCCAACGCGGCGCTCGGCGACCGTCAATCCATCGTTTTCAGCGGCACCATGGTCGCGGCCGGACAGGGCAAGGGCGTCGCCGTCGCCACCGGCATCAAAACCGAAATCGGCCGGATCAGCGGATTGATCGCCGAGGTCGATCCGACCACCACCCCGCTGGTCCGTCAGATGGCGGTGTTTGCCAAGTGGCTGACCCTGTTCATCCTCACCGTCGGCGCATTGATCCTCGCTTTCGGACTCACATTGGGCGGTTTCACGTTCAGGGACCTTTTCATGGCCGTCGTCGGCCTCTCCGTGGCGGCGATCCCCGAAGGCTTACCGACGATTCTGACGGTGACACTGGCCATCGGCGTTCAGGGGATGGCGCAGCGCAATGCGATTGTCCGCCGCCTGCCGGCGATCGAGGCCTTGGGCTCCGTTTCGGTCATTTGTTCCGACAAGACGGGGACCTTGACCAAAAACGAAATGACGGTCTCATCGATCGCGACGGTAAAGCGGTTATTCACCGTTTCGGGATCGGGATACACGCCGCATGGCGGTTTCACGCTGGATGGAAACGAGATTGCCGCCTCCGATCATCCTTTTCTCACCGAGCTTCTGCGCGGCGCGCTTCTGTGCAGCGAAGCCGAGCTTGCCAATACCGGCGACGATTGGATGGTCATGGGCGACCCGATGGAAGGCGCGCTGGTCACCGTCGCCTGCAAGGCCGGTCTCGACCCGGATCAGGAACGCCGCTCCAATCCGAAAACGGACGCCATCCCGTTCGACGCCAAACACCGTTTCATGGCAAGCCTTCACCACGATCACTCCGGCAACACCGCCATTCACGTCAAAGGCGCTCCGGAACGCTTGCTGAGCATGAGCTTTCAGCAGCGCGCTGAAGACGGAAGCGAGGAACCGGTCGATGCCGATTATTGGCGCGGTCAGGTGGAAGCGATTGCGTCCCGCGGCCAGCGGGTGCTGGCGATCGCGCGCAAGACAGTCAGTCCGGATCACCGGGTGCTCCGCTTCGATGATGTCGAGGGCGGACTGACGCTTCTAGGCCTCGTCGGCCTGATCGACCCGCCGCGCGAGGAAGCGATCGCGGCGGTGGCGGAGTGCCAGGCCGCTGGCGTCCGGGTAAAGATGATCACCGGCGATCATGCGGGAACGGCGAAGGCGATCGCCCGCGAACTCGGCCTTCAGAACCCCGATGAAGTTCTCGAAGGCAACGATATCGACAGGCTCGACCATGAAGCCCTTCTCGACCGCGCCACGGCGGTCGACGTGTTCGCGCGGACAAGCCCGGAGCACAAACTGCGCTTGGTGCAAGCGCTCCAGGAGGCCGACGCCGTTGTTGCCATGACAGGGGACGGCGTGAATGACGCCCCTGCGCTCAAACGCGCCGATATCGGCATCGCCATGGGCAAGAAGGGCACCGAGGCCGCCAAGGAGGCCGCAGAAATCGTTCTGGCGGACGATAATTTCGCGACCATCGCGGCTGCGGTAAAGGCAGGCCGGACGGTCTACGATAATTTGAGGAAGGCAATTGTCTTTCTGTTGCCGGTCAATGGCGGCGAATCCCTAAGCCTCATCATCGCGATCCTGCTCGGCCTGACCCTGCCGATCACGCCCGTTCAGATCCTCTGGGTCAATATGGTGAGCTCGGTCATTCTGGCGATGACGCTCGCATTCGAACCGCCGGAACATGACATCATGCGGCGCCCGCCCCGGCGTGCGAGCGAGCCGATCCTGTCGGGTTTCGTGGTCTGGCGCATCGCCTTCGTCTCCATTCTCTTCTGCTTGGGCATCTTCGGCAAGTTCACGTTCGCCCAAATGCAGGGCTCAAGCGTCGAAGAGGCCAGAACGATCGCCGTCAACACGCTTGTCGTGATGGAGATCTTTTATCTCTTTTCCGTCCGCTACTTGAACAATCCGTCTTTGACCTTGAAGGGCCTCATGGGCACACGGCCGGTTCTGATCGCCATTACGGCGGTCACCGCCCTGCAATTCCTCTTCACCTATGCGCCCTTCATGAAGGTATTCTTCCAGACGAGGCCGCTAAGCCTCATGGAAGGACTGCAGATCGTCGCGGTCGGCGTGGCGTTTCTCCTGATTCTGGAATTCGAGAAACGGGTGCGCAAATGGCTGGTTGGCCCCGACCGCTACCGCCCCTCCAAGGCGGGAGCGCGCTAGCCCGAGCGCGGGGCCAGCCGTTCCGCCAACGCCGGTAGCCGGAGGATCAGCCACAGAACGGGAACGATGTTGCCGAGAAAGAAGGTCGGGACGATCCACAAAAGCGCGGCAGGCCTCCGGCCTTCGGCAAACCAGATGACCAGCCCGAACAGGATGAAGCCGAAATAGAGATCGAGGAGCGTCACAAGGCCCCAGGGGTCGGCGACAATGGCGGAGAAGCTTTCACCGATGGGCTTCTCAAGCGATGCCCAAACGATCGATAAAACAAAGAGAAGGGCGAGAACCGCAAGCCCGATCCTGAGTGCATTCATGTGATCACCGCGTTTAATGGAAGGTAGGCCGCAAGCAGCCGGTCGACGCGGCTGCCGTGGAAACCGCGGGAGAAGTCCCGCCGCTGCCATAAATCAATCACTTACGCG
>JAKSCL010000314.1 GCA_022360615.1 Hyphomicrobiales bacterium | reverse complement strand
TGGCCTGACCCCGGCGCGCTATCGTGATGCGTTCCAGAAAAAGGACTGGTAGGATGTCTGCCAGCCCAATGGAGGCGATGGGTTCTCCCGCCCAGCCTATGCGATCCGGTTTCCACGGCCGTGCGGTGATTGCGCTTTACAGGCTTTCGACCGGCCTCATCGTCGCTCGAACCTCCTCGATCAGTGCGGTTGACAGGTCTTTCGGTGCATCACGGCTCACGAAGATCGCGATCTCGGTCGGCGAAAGCGAAGGCAGACCGGCGCTTTCGGGCACCTTTCTCAAGGTTGCCGGTATTGTGCTTTCGGCAAGCACAGTGATCCCGAAACCCGCAAAAGTCGCCGCACAAACGCCGGCCAGACTTCCGCTCGTGCAGGTTATCCGCCAGGGCCTTCTTGCCGCTTCCAAAGCATCCGTCACATGACCGCGATAAAGGCAAGCGGACGGAAACATCACAAGCGGCAGCACGCCATCTGCATCAATGCCGTTCCAAGTCGCATTGCTTACCCAGCATAGATGCTCGCGGCAGATCTCATATCCGCCCCGTTCGCCAAACGGTCTGCGGGCGACAGCCACGTCAAGGTCCCGCGCCTCGATCGCCTCGTGTAACTCTCCGCTCAGTGCCATCCGCAAATCCAGGCGCACACCCGGATGACCGGCTGCGAACCGGCGCAGAACGATGGGGAGATGATCAATCGCGAAGTCGTCCATAATGCCGATCCGCAATCGGCCAGCGAGCCCTCTTCCACCAATCTCCGCACGCGCAAAATCATGAAGCTGAAGGATTCTTTCAGCCACCTCCCTGATGACCGCACCTTGCTCGGATAAGGCAACACCGCTCTTTGAACGCAGAAAGGCGGAACAGCCGTAAACCTCCTCGACGCGGCGAATATGCGTGCTGATTGTCGACTGCGCCTTGCCGAGAACGTGTGCCGTCCGCGTCACGTTTCCGAGCTCTGCGACCGCAACGAAACTCCTCAAAACGTCGAGGTCGATTGCCAGATCGCGTGATCGGATTTTTCGATTGTATGGATCGGACAATTCCATTTCTCGATCTCACTCCAAGCGGCTTACCCTGGTCAAGCTGCTTTCGCGCTGTGTGATCCATGGAAGCCTGGAAACCAAAAACGACAGTCCCGGACTGCATCAATTCCGGCACCTTTGGGCGCTTCCTGCGTCTCAGCCTCACCTCATGCGCCACCCCGCTGCACCGGCTTCCAGGTTTAAGCCGGGCGCTTGGCATCGATTTGTGGATCAAGCGCGACGACCTCACCGAATTCGGCGGCGGCGGAAACAAGGTACGCAAACTCGAATTCCTGATGGCCGAAGCGCTTAAGCAGGATGCGAATACAATTGTCACAGCGGGCTCTCCGCAGTCGAATCATGCGCGGCTGACCGCCGCCGCGGCAGCCCGTTTGGGGCTCGACTGCGAAATCCTGGCATCCGCGCCGCCAGGGCAATTTCCCGATATCTATTTTCGAAACGGCAACAGACTGTTGTTCGATGCCTTTGGCGCATCCGTCCGGCCCCTCCCAACTGGAAGTGACAGTCTTACCGCGCTTCAAACCCGCGCCCGCGCGATCAGAAAGGATGGACGCCGCCCATTCGTTATCCCAGTGGGCGGTTCGACAGCGATTGGCTGCCTCGGTTTTTTGAACGCGTCATTTGAAATCGCTGAACAGGCTCAGGCGCAAAAGATCGACTTTGACGTCACGGTCCTTGCCAGCGGCAGCGGCGGCATGCATGCCGGTCTTCTGGTCGGCAATGCGCTTGCGCCGTTTACGAGGTATTTGGTTGGCGCAAGTGTCGGCCGTGAGAAGACCAACCAAATCGCGCTTGTGGACGGCCTTGCCGGAGACTGCGCGGCGCTTACCGGTTTGTCCGGGACGAACGTGTCAGCCGATGTCTTCGATGGCGCACGCGGTCCAGGCTATGGGCTGTTGGATGATGGAACACGGACGAGCCTGCTTACGGCGGCACGCCGCGACGGTCTGCTTCTCGACCCCGTCTACACAGGCAAAGCGTTTAACGCACTCAAGATGATGCTGGAAAGAGGCAAGATTGCCTCCGGTTCCAAAGTCTTGTTCTGGCATAGCGGGGGCACGCCTGCGCTCTTTGCCTATCCCGATGCCGTCGATTCAGGAGAAAAACATGATTTCTGATCCAAAGGGCGTGCCGACCGGCGAAGCCCATGCCAACCGCACGGGCACGATCAATCACCTGAGGCTGACCGTCTCGGACATGGCCAAGGCGAAAGCCTTCTACGACCCTGTTCTTGACAGGCTTGGTTACGAACTGGTGGAGGAGAGTCCGACACGTCTCGCATGGGCGAGTTGGGCGCCGCATGGTACATTGCATTGGCTGATCATGAGTGTAGCCGACCCATCGAAAATCCAACGGCACGATCGCTATACGCCCGGCTTTCACCATCTTGCATGGAACGTCGAAAGCCGGGATGAAGTCGACGCATTTCACGACTTTCTGGCTGCGCGCGGCGTTCCAATCCTCGATCCGCCCACGGAATATGACTATGAGCCAGGCTATTACGCGTTCTTCTTTTCGGACCCGGACGATCTAAAGCTTGAAATCATGCATGTCGATGTCTCGGGCAGCCTTGCCTATTGGAAACGGTTCTCGGAGGCAGGCAAGCCGTTGAAGCCGCTTGAAATCGCGGAACCCCTCTTTATCAGGAAGCAGTTATCGTCCGCCGATGTGCCGTAACGACCGCCACGCCGCGCGCCGCCGCACACTCAGCCAAACCGCTTGAGTGGCGGAAAACGCCCCGGTCCGATGAGGGTGCAGCGTGACGGGAAACGGATAGACACTCTATCCGCTACGCTCCTCGGGATAGGTGGGATAGAGACCTTGCGTTCGGCCGAGTTGCTGGACAAGAGCCAAGACCGCATCAAGGGACGGGGTCCTGGCGCCGACGATTGTCCCCATTTCCTGCACGACCGTGACGAGCGCGTCGATTTCCATCGCTTTGGCTGCTTCAAGATCCTGAAGCATCGACGTTCGATGCGCCCCGACCTTCGCGGCTCCGTTGATGCGCCGCTCGACATCCACCCGGAAGCGCGCGCCGAGACGCTCAGCAACCTCCTGCGCCTCCAGCATCATCGAACGCGCCAGCGCGCGCGTACCGGGCTCGGTGGCGACGATATCAAGCGTCGCCCGGGTCAAGGCGCTGATCGGATTGAAGCACAAATTACCCCAGAGCTTCAGCCAAAGCTCAGAGCGAATGTCGTCAAGCACCGGCGCTTTGAAGCCACCGGCTTCAAGGGCATCGGAAATTGCCGTGATCCGTGCAGTTGTCTCACCGCTCGGTTCGCCCAAGGCGAATTTGTCGCCGTAGACATGTTTGATCACGCCGGGCTCTGCGATCTCGGTTGCCGGATAGACACTGCATCCGATCGCCCGCGCGGGACCGACGGCGTTCCACTGGCGGTCTCCGCGGTCCACCGCGTCGAGCCGGCGTCCCTCATACGCGCCTCCGATACTGTGGAAATACCACCACGGCACGCCATTCTGACAGGTCACGACCGCGGTGTCCCCGCCCAGCAGCGGCACCATCTTTTCAGCCGATTCCCAAGCCTGATGCGCCTTGAGGCAGTTGAACACCACATCTTGCGGTCCAAGACTGGATGGATCGTCCGTTCCCTCCATTTGGGCAACGATCTCCTCGCCATCCTTTATGAGCTTCAGCCCGTTTGCCCGGATCGCCTCCAGATGGGCACCGCGCGCAATAATCGAAAGCTCAATACCTTCGACCTGCGCCAGTCCCACAGCGAGATAGCCACCAATGGACCCTGCTCCAAAAACGCAAACCTTCATCGATCTCCCTCCATAGTGATGTCGAGATCCGGCGGTGGTGGGCTTTCGTTTTTTGGAGATCTCCTGCGGCGGCACCGGTATTGACACCGGCTCCCGCAGAAACAGCCACCTTATATGTGACCATTCCGCCCTCCGGCGGAATGGCAATCGTGCAACGGGTTTTCCCGCTTTTTCATGTCATGGCAAGCGCAAACTGTTCACATGATTATCGTCTTACGCGCTTTCCGACGATTTTGGCTGCCGTAGCCTGTCCCGGATGAGCTTAATGAGCGGGAGCAGGATCAAAATAATCGCGATGATTGTGATCGGGCCGGCGATCGGACGTGTGATGAAGATCGAAAAATCCCCGTCCGACAACAACAATGACTGGCGCAGCTTTGGCTCCGCGATGGGCCCCAGCACGATGGCGAGCACAGCCGGTGCCACCGGATAGTCGAGGATGCGCAGGAAAAACGCGCCGACACCGACCAGAACCATCAGCCAGACATCGAACAGGTTCTGATAGGCGGCGTAGGTGCCGACAAGCGACAGCACGAAAATCAGCGGTGCGAGGATGGTGAACGGCATCCGCAGCATCCAAAGGAAAAGCGGGATAAAAGCAAGGTTCACCAGCACCGCGATCACATTGGAGATGTAGAACGAGCCGATCAAAGGCCACACGAATTCCGGCTGATCGGTGAACATCAGCGGGCCAGGCTGCAACCCCCAAATCACCATACCGGCCAGGAGAACGGCCGTCGTCGGCGAACCTGGAATGCCGAGCGTCATCATCGGCAGCATCGACCCCGTCGACGCGGAGTTGTTCGCCGCTTCCGGCGCAGCGACACCGTCAACGGAACCCTTGCCGTATTTTTCGGGCGTGCGCGACGTCATCTTTGCGACACCGTAAGCCATAAGCGAACCCGGCGTCGCACCGGCGGCCGGGAGGATTCCCACAAAGAAACCCAATAGCGAACCGATGGCGGTGCCACGCCAAGCGTCGCTGAACTTGCGGATCGAAGCGATGACCCGGCCGGCATTGATCTTCACGTCGGTCATCGTGTTTTTGTAGCGGGACGAGTTGATCGTCCAGATCATCTCGCCGATGCCGTAAACGCCGATCGCGAGGACAAGAAAGCGAATACCGTTGCTGAAGCCGGTGATGTCGAAAAAGATCAGCCTCGGCTCGCCGGAAATAATATCGAAGCCCACGGTCGCGAGAACCAGGCCGAAGCAGATCGAGAACAGCGTCTTGGGTATGTCGTCTCCGCCCAACCCGACAAATGTCGCAAAGGCGAGCAGCATCAAAGCGAAAATCTCGGGATCGCCGAAATCGAGTGCAACAGAAGCCAGCGGCGGCGCAAAAGCCGTAAAAAGGATAGTGGAGATGGTTCCGCCCGCAAAGGACGCAAGCGCGGCCGTCACCAAAGCGCGGTCGGCCCGGCCGTCAAGCGCCAGCGGCCGGCCGTCAAAAGTCGTCGCAACAGCGGTCGAGGCACCGGGAATACCAAGAGTAATGGACGATATCGCGCCGCCATACATGGCGCCGTAGTAAATCGCAGCAAGGAAGATCATCGGGGAAGTTGCCGTTCCCGTGACCTCCTGGATGACGAAGGTGAAAGGCAAAAGGATTGCGACGCCGTTCACCGATCCAAGACCGGGCATCGCACCCACAAACAGGCCAACGACGACACCCAGGATCGCGAGCCCCAAATTGGTGGGCTGCATTGCAATGACGATACCATCTATGAGGGCTGCCAAAATATCCATGTCGCGTTTCGCCTGAGCGCTCCCTATGCGTCCGCTTCCCGGATGGACGCCGTTATTCGTTGCCTTAGTCGGGTGTCATTATTGTTTGTCTTTGAATCCGGGCGTGGCCGGCCCGTGACGCTTCCATCACAGGAAGATTTCGTAGAGCGGTATGAAAAGTGGCTCGAGATAGCCCTTCGGCAGGACGATGCGCATCGCCACGTCGAAGAAGAAGAAGCCGACAACGGGGACGCCGAGCGAGATGGCCAGCGTTTGCTTGATGGAATGCCTGCCTAGAAAGTAGAGATAGTAGATAAGAAAGACAGCGATGGCGCCATAGAACCCCAGGACATGGATGAGCAGAAGAAATCCAAGCAAACCGCCACCGACGAACGCAACCAAGCGCCAGCCGTAACTGTCTAGAAAAGGTTCGTCCGATTGGGACGGCGGAGAGGTCCGCCGAAACCAGTTGACCCCAATCCAAATGCAGCAAACCAGCATCACCGCCGAGAGCCAGAATGGCCAGAAGCCGCTGCCGGGGCCTTCTCCTTCGATCACCCCGATATTGGCGAAGCGGACGCCTTCGGGATCCCAGGCCGGCGGCTCGCCGGCCTTCCACATGAAATACACCGAGAGGATGCCGAGTAGTACGGCCGTCACGATTTCCGCTCTGCGCATTTTACCCTTCTCCTCCCGGTGTCTTTAGGTCAGCTTCCAGCGATCACTTGATCGCGCCGGACGCCGTGAGGATTTCCTTGTGACGGCTGCGCTGGGTGTCCCAGTAGGCCTTCAGATCGCCGCCAGACATGAAGTCACCCATGAGAGACCTACCGGACTTGTACTCTTGCCAATCGGCCGACTCATACACCTTGGAGAAAAGGTCGGTGTAATAAGCCAAAGCGTCATCCGACATCCCCGGTGCGCCCACGACGGCACGCTGCATGAAGTATGAGAAGTCGGCACCGAGCTCCTTCAGTGTCGGAACGTCAGGGAACAGCGGCAAACGCTCGTTGGTGAACGCAACCAAGGGAATGACATCGCCCGACTCGTAGAAGCCAAGCGCCTCGGATGGGTTGTTGACCGACGAGTGGATCTGACGGCCGGCAAGCTGCTTGGCTACCTCGCCACCACCCTTGTACGGGATGTACTTGATGGTGAGGTCATAGTTTTCGTTCAGGAAGTCGGTAATGATGTTGTCTTCCGAGTTCTTCCCGGTACCGCCCATGACCCAGCTATTGCCCTCGGCTTTCGCCTTGGCCAAGAACTCGTCGAAGGTGGTCACGCCCTCGTCCTTGTGGACCCAGAGCAGGAAAGTGTCCTCGGCCATCCGCCCTACCGGGGCAAAAGTCATGATGTCCACTTCCAGACCGGGTTGGCGAAGCGGCGTCGTAAAGAACGAGTTGAGCGTCACCATGATGGTATGATCGGGATCGGTCGCACCCTTCAAGTGGACAAGCGCTTCCGCTCCGGAGCCGCCTCCCTTGTTCGCTGGCACCAACGGACGCGGCGCCAGGTCCTCCTTTTCCACGATTGACTGCATGAGCCTGGCCATCTTGTCGGCGCCCCCACCCTTACCGGCCATGATCACGAACTCGATCGGCTTCGTTGGCTCAAAGGCGAGCGCTGCGCCGGCCGCAGCCGTCCACGCAAACGCAGCCAATGCAGCCACTTTGGTCATTTTGGACATTGAGATGGTCATTTTATCCTCCCATTGATTATTTGACTTGAAAGCCTGCGCAATGCTCACGCGCTCGCGCTACGCTGACCCCTCAGCGGCTTTCAGGGCATTTCCGATTTTGCTTTATTTCGTAGCCGTGATCCTCCTTTTCCTGTTGTTTCGGGGGCCTTGCCCCTCCTTAACTCAGTGAACCAGGATAACGGGCAGCTCCGCTCCGTCGACGACAACCTGCGTGTTTCCCCCGAACAGCGTTTCACGCTCGTGGCTGTCGCTATAAGCACCCATGATCAGCATATCGGCACCGACAGCCGCAGTCTGCTCAAGCAGCGCATCGCCAATTCTCTTACTCGTGTCGAACCGATGCAGCCGGACTCCGACACCGTGAAGCGCCAGATAGGCTTCGAGGTCGGCGGCAGTTGCGCCGTGGATCTCTTCGGCTCCGGCAATCAGCACCGTAACCTTGGAAGCCGCTTTAAGGACATCGAGGGTCTGTGCGACGGCGCGGGTCGCCTCAAGCGAACCATTCCAGGCAATCGCAACATGTTCACCTAGAAGGTCTGGAACCGGTCCCGGCGGACACATCAACACCGGTCTGCCCGCGTTGAAAATCGCGGCCTTCAGAGTGTTCGCGCCAAGATTGCGGTCACGGTCGGGCTTGGCCACAACAAGGATATCGGCGAGGCGGCCATGGCCCTTGATCACGTCCACTTGCTTGCCGGATTCCTCGCTCCAGGAAATCGATGGACCTTTTCCGTCCGGCGCGTCCACAATCAGAAGGCCGAAGCGCTTAACGATGGCATCGAACTCGTCGCGCAGGCGGCTTTCTTCGGTATCAGCGAGCTCTTTCGCCTGCTTGACGAACTGTTCGCGCATGACGGCGGGGATCGGTACGCCGAAGGGGTTAAGATCCTCCGCCCGGGGCCGGCAATGCGTCGCGTCGACATGGGCTTCGAAGCGTTGTGCCAGGGCGTTGGCGTAACCGAGGACCGTTTCGCCCTTTCCATCGCCTCGAATTGGCACGAATATCTTTCGAATCACGGTCGGCGCCTCTTAGAACAAGCCCTCGATTAGGCCCTCTTCGTTGATGCGGATCACCTCTGCGGACGGAACCCTCGGCAAGCCAGGCATGGTCATGATCTCACCGCAGATGACAACGACAAAACCGGCACCCGCCGAAAGCCTTACCTCGCGGACCGGCAATGAGTGACCGGTTGGCGCGCCGCGGCGGTTCGGATCCGTGGTGAAGGAGTACTGGGTTTTGGCCATGCAGATCGGCAAATTGCCATAGCCGTCTTTTTCCCAGGCCTTAAGTTGATCTCTGATCTTCTGGTCCGCGAGAACCTCGTCGGCGCGGTAGATGCGCTTGGCAATGGTCTCGATCTTTTCAAACAGCGGCATGTTCTCAGGATAGAGCGGTGCGTACTGCGCCGAACCGCCCTCCACCAACTCCACAACCTTGCGGGCGAGATCCTCGATCCCTGCCGAGCCCTGGGCCCAGTGCTTGCAGAGCACGGCTTCGGAACCCTGGGAGGTCACATATTCCTTGATGGCTTCAATCTCGTTGTCGGTGTCGGACACGAAGTGGTTGATGGCGACCACGGCCGGTACCCCGAACTGCTTCACGTTTTCGATATGGCGGCCGAGATTGGCGCACCCCGCTTTCACCGCCTCGACATTCTCTTTGCCGAGATCATCGCGCGCCACACCGCCGTTCATCTTCATGGCACGAACGGTGCAGACGATGACCGCGGCTTTCGGCGAAAGACCCGCCTTACGGCATTTGATGTCGAAAAACTTTTCAGCCCCCAGATCGGCGCCGAACCCAGCTTCAGTCACCACATAGTCGGCAAGCTTCAGGGCGGTGGTCGTGGCGATCACCGTATTGCAGCCATGCGCGATGTTGGCAAAGGGGCCGCCATGGACGAAGGCGGGGTTATTTTCGAGCGTTTGCACAAGGTTCGGCTGCATCGCCTGCTGCAGAAGCACCGTCATCGCTCCATCCGCCTTGATGTCACGGCAGTAGACCGGGGAGCGGTCGCGGCGGTAGCCGACGATGATATCGCCAAGGCGTTTTTCCAGATCGCGCAGATCGTTCGCCAGACAAAGAATGGCCATGACTTCGGAGGCGACGGTGATGTCGAAGCCAGCCTCGCGGGGAAAACCGTTCGCAACGCCGCCGAGGCTGCACACGATTGAGCGCAGAGCCCGGTCATTCATGTCCATCACCCGCCGGAAGGCTACGCGGCGGATGTCGACCTGCTGCTCGTTGCCCCAATAAATATGGTTGTCCAGCATGGCGGCGAGCAGGTTGTGAGCGGCGGTAATCGCATGAAAGTCGCCGGTAAAGTGGAGGTTCATGTCCTCCATCGGCACGACCTGAGCATAGCCGCCGCCCGCCGCGCCGCCCTTCATGCCAAAGCACGGCCCAAGCGAAGCTTCGCGGATACAGATTGCGGTCTTCTTGCCGATGCGGTTCAGGCCGTCGCCAAGGCCAACTGTCGTTGTCGTCTTGCCCTCACCTGCCGGCGTTGGGTTGATCGCCGTGACCAGGACAAGGTTGCCATTGGGACGGTCTTGTATCGATTTTATGAAACTCTCGGAAACCTTGGCCTTGTCATGTCCAAATGGCAGCAGATCGTTCGCACCGATTCCAAGCTTTTCCCCGATCTCCTGGATCGGTTTCTTGTTCGCTTTACGGGCAATTTCAATATCAGACATCCAGGAGACCCCCTCACAATCGCTTTCTTGTTTTCAAACGCTCAATTCACCACGTCCAAACCGTCTCAGCCGTTGAACCAGGCTCCGGCCGGCTGTTTGTCGCCGCCCTTCGGCCGAAGACGCTTGACCAGGATACGGCCGCCATTGGCCTGCACCACCACACCATCGTCACTTACGGATACGATTTCGCCAGGCGTCCCTTGACCCTCCAGGCGCGCACTGTCGTAAATCTGGACTTGCGTTCCATTAAACTCGGTCCACGCTCCGGGGGCAGGATTGCAAGCGCGGATAAGATTGTAGACCTCGGCGACAGGCTTCGACCAATCGATCTCAGCCAGATCCTTCTTGAACCAGCTCTCATATGAGCCTTCATCGAGACGCTGATCATGCTTCAAAAGGATGCCCGCCTTGACGAGTTCGAGACCCTCGATCATGGCGTCCACGCCCATCGGGAAAAGCCTGCCGAAGTAAACATCGCCAAGGGTGTCATCCGGCCCGATCTCACACGTCTTTTGGAGCATGATCGGCCCCTCGTCGAGGCCGTCATCGGGCCAGAAGATGGTCAGGCCGGTGCGGGTGCGCCCCATGGCAATCGGCCAGTTGATCGAGCTGGGACCGCGGTGATGCGGGCAAAGCGAAGGATGGTACTGAAAGGTGCCGTAGCGGGGCGCGTCGCGCACCTCCTGCGGTACGAACAAAAGTACATACGCCATCATGCAGACATCGGCGTCGAACGACTTCATCAGCTCCAACGCCTCAGGCGTTTTCCACGAGCCCGGCTGATGGACAGGGAGACCTTTCTCCTTCGCTAAAGTGACCAGCGGATCCTCAGGCTTTCCCTCTTTCGTCGGCGCACAGCACACCGCGACGACATCCTCGCCAAGCTCCAGCAGGCGTTCAAGAACTGCTTTACCAAAGGCCTGCTGGCCGTGAACCACGATCCGCATAGGTCGTTCCCTCTATTCCTTCCGCGTACACAGCGCGGTTATCGTTTTGCGGTCAGCCGGAGACTTGCCGTCTCCGATACGCATTTTGCTCGACCGTCCGGGCGCAAGCGCCCGGACGATATGGCGGTTTACTCGGCTGCCTCGGCGCGCACTTCCCCCACCGCGCCGGATTCGACAATCCGGTTGAGGTCCTGGCCCTCAAAACCCAGGACTTCGCTCAGAATTTCCATCGTGTGCTCGCCCAAGAGCGGGGAACGGACCACATCGACCGGGCTGTCGGACATCTTGACCGGGCAGCCGACGCTGAGATACGGGCCACGCTCGGGATGGTCGACCTCCACGACGGTGCCGGTCGCACGCAGGCCCTGATCTTCGGCAATCTCCTTCATGCTCAGGATCGGCCCGACGGGAATGTCGAGCGGATTGCAAATGTCCATGACCTCGAATTTGGTCTTTGTCTTGGTCCATTCCTCGATCGCATCGAACACTTCATTTAGACGCGGAAGGCGGGCGGGCGGCGTTGCGTAATCTGGATCGGTCTTCCAGTCCGGCTTACCGATGACATCGCAGATCTTCTCCCAAACCGCCGCCTGCGTGATGAAATAGGTGTAGGCGTTGGGGTCGGTCTCCCAGCCTTTGCATTTCAGGATCCGCCCCGGCTGGCCGCCGCCGGAATCGTTGCCCGCACGCGGGGTGGCGTCACCGAAGGGGATGCCTTCGGAGTATTGCGAATATTCCGTAAGCGGGCCGGCGTCGAGCCGCTGCTGATCGCGCAGCTTGACACGGCAGAGATTGATGACGCCGTCCTGCATGGGTGCGAGCACACGCTGGCCGCGCCCGGTTTTCTCGCGTTGGAAAAGCGCCGTGACGATGCCGAGAGCAAGGTGCAGACCGGTACCGGAATCACCGATCTGGGCACCGGTTACCACCGGCGGACCGTCGAGAAAACCGGTCGTCGAGGCGGCGCCGCCCGCGCATTGCGCGACGTTCTCATAAACCTTGCAATCCTCATACTTGCCGGGGCCAAAGCCCTTCACCGAGGCCATGATCATGCGGGGGTTGATTTCCTGGATGCGCTCCCAGCCAAAGCCCATGCGGTCGAGCGCGCCCGGCGCAAAATTCTCAACCAGAACGTCGCATTCCTGAATGAGACGCGTCAGCACCTCTTTCCCGGTTTCGTTCTTGGAGTTGAGTTCGATCGACCGCTTATTGTGGTTCAACATCGTGAAGTAGAGGCTATCCGCACCCGGCTTGTCCACGAGCTGTTTGCGCGTCGCGTCGCCGACCCCGGGGCGTTCAACCTTGATCACGTCCGCTCCGAACCATGCGAGCAATTGGGTGCAGGTCGGACCCGACTGCACATGTGTAAAGTCGAGAATTCGAACGCCTTCAAGAGCTTTCATGATCTATTCCCATCCCTCAGGAGATTTCCGTCTGCGCATCGGCTCAGGTTTGCCTGGCTTTGGCGCGCATCTCGGCGACCACCGATTGCGGGTTAAGGCTGCCGATATTGCCGCTTTCCTTGCCTGCCGCAGGGTCGATCACCGCATTGATCAGTGTCGGCCTGCCGGAATCCATCGCTTCGCTGACTGCGCGGCTTAGCTCATCCGGCGTGGTCGCATAAACGCCAGCGCCGCCAAAAGCCTCCATCATCTTCTCGTAGCGGGAGTCCTCAACGAAGACCGTGGTCGCCGGGTCAGCGCCGCCCGAGCGGTTCACGTCGTCGCCGCGATAGATGCCATTATTGTTGAAGATGACGATACAGACCGGCAGGTTGTAGCGGCAGATCGTCTCCACCTCCATGCCCGCAAAGCCGAAAGCGCTATCGCCCTCAACGGCAAGCACCCGATTGCCGGTTTCGACAGCGGCCGCGATGGCGTTGCCCATGCCGACGCCCATGATACCCCAGGTTCCGACATCGATACGCTTACGCGGCTTATAGAGGTCTATCACAGAACGGGCGAAGTCGAGCGCGTTCGCCCCTTCATTGACCAGCACGGCGTCCGGACGTTCCTTGATCGCCTGCTTCAGAACGCCGAGCGCGGCGTAGTAATCCATCGGGGTCGAATTGTTCTGCAGACGCGAGGCCATTTTCTCGACATTGCCCTGAACCTTGCTGCTGACGGCAACGGTCCACGCGCCCGACGGTTTCCGCCAGTCATCTCCCATCGCTTCGACGAGCGCCTTGGCGCAGGAGCCGACATCGCCGACCAGCGGCGCGGCGATCTCAACGTTGCTGTCCATTTCCCTCGGCTCGATATCGATCTGCACGAACTTCTTCGAGCCGGGCTCGCCCCACTGGCGGCCTTTGCCGTGGCTGAGCAGCCAGTTGAGCCGCGCTCCGACCATGAGAACGACGTCCGCTTCCTTCAGCACCAGCGAACGCGCCGCGGCGGCGCATTGCGGGTGGTCGTCCGGCAACAACCCCTTGGCCATTGACATCGGCAGGAAGGGGAAGCCCGATTTTTCGACCAGCGCCCGCACCTCGTCGTCGGCCTGCGCATAGGCCGCGCCCTTGCCGAGGATGATCAGCGGCTTCTCGGCGTCCTTAAGCACATCGATGGCGCGCGCCACCGCATCCGGGCCCGGGATCTGCGCCGGAGAAGGATCAATCACCTTAACCAGCGATCTCTCACCTTCGATCGCGTCCATGGTCTGCCCAAGCAGCGAGGCTGGAATATCGAGATAGACGCCGCCGGGACGGCCAGAGACCGCTGAGCGGATCGCACGCGCGACGCCGATCCCAATGTCCTGGGCATGAAGGATACGGTAGGCTGCCTTGCAGAGCGGTTTCGCTATGGCGAGCTGATCCATCTCCTCGTAATCGCCCTGCATCAGGTCGACGATTTCACGCTCCGACGAGCCGGAGATCAGGATCATCGGCCAGCAGTTGGTGTTCGCATGCGCGAGCGCGGTCAGACCGTTCAGGAAGCCCGGGGCGGAGACGGTCATGCAAATGCCGGGCTTCTTGGTCAGGAAGCCAGCCGCAGCGGCGGCATAGCCTGCGCTCTGCTCATGCCGGAACGACAGGACCCGGATACCCTCGCCCTGCGCGTAGCGGCCGAGGTCGGTGATCGGAATACCGGGGACGTTATAGATTGTCTCAACGCCGTTGAGCTTAAGCGCGTCGATCAGAAGGTGAAAGCCATCCGTGAGCGCGCCCGGCGCGCTGGCTCCACCAAAATCAGCGTCAATGGTCTCGGCCGTGGCTGTCGACATAACAACCAACCCTCCCTTATCGCGTTAGCGGCGCTCCCTTGAACGGGACGCCTTATTCGTTAACCGCAGCCTGCCGCCTGCGGGCCTCAAGTCCCATCCAGGTTCGCCTCACATGGTCATGGAGCCGCATCGTGTGCTCCCGCACCAGCTCCGCCGCCAGATCGGCATTGCGCGCTTCAAGCGCCTCGATAATGCACATGTGATCGACCACCGAACGACGGGCGCGATTGCTCTCGCCCATCGCGCGGCGGCGTACGGCATGCATATGAAGGAAGAGCGCGTCGGCACTCGACTTCAGCAGCTTGCAGCCGGAAAGTTCGAGGATGCGCTGATGGAATTTGATGTTCGCCTCGGAGTATTCGACGATGTCGGCGCCAGCCTCGCTCTCGCTGTATTTCGCTGCAAGCGCACGCAATGAAAGCAGTCCGGCATCGGATGCGTTCTCTACCGCCAGCCGCGCCGCCATGCTCTCAAGCGCGGCCCACACGACGATCATCTCCAGGACTTCCCCAAGGGTCTTGCGGCGCACGAAGACGCCCTTGCGCGGCTGGATCTCGACGAGACCGTCTTTTTCAAGGCGGGCAAGCGCTTCGCGGATGGGCGTGCGCGAGATGTTCAACTGCTCCGCGATGCTGCGCTCATCAAGGCGGAGGTTGGCACCTTCTTCATAGATGTTCATTTCAAGGATGGCATCACGATAACCTGAGTAGAACTCCCAACTGGGCCGGGGTTTATAGGTCAGATCGAGTTCCAGCTTCTCCACAATCGCTTTTGCTGTGGTTGGTTTCACGAAGACTTCTTTCTGCGGCCGGTAATA
>JAKSCL010000400.1 GCA_022360615.1 Hyphomicrobiales bacterium | reverse complement strand
TTCAGCTCCGGCAGGACGAGACCGACGGCCTTTGCTGCGCCCGTCGAGGTTGGGATCATGGACATCGCGGCCGCGCGTGCGCGGTATAGATCCTTGTGCATGGTGTCGAGTGTCGGCTGGTCGCCCGTATAAGCGTGGACCGTTGTCATCAGACCGTGTTTCACGCCGAATGCGTCGTGCATGACCTTGACGACCGGCGCGAGGCAGTTCGTGGTGCATGAGGCGTTGGAGACGACCTTGTGATCAGGCGAGAGTTTATGGTGATTGACGCCGTAGACGACCGTCAGATCGGCGCCGCTTGCAGGTGCTGAAACGAGAACCCGCTTTGCGCCCGCATCGAGATGGGCGGACGCCTTTTCCTTGGCGGTGAAGATGCCCGTGCATTCCAGCGCGATATCGACGCCTTTATCAGCGTGCGGCAATTCTTTCGGGTCGCGGATGGCTGTCACCTTGATGGGGCCGCGGCCTACATCGATCGTTTCGCCATTGACCGTCACCTTGCCAGGGAAGCGGCCATGGACCGAATCGTAGCGGAGCAGATGCGCGTTGGTTTCAACGGCGCCCAAATCGTTGATGGCGACGACTTCGATATCGGTGCGCTCGCTTTCGATAATGGCCCGCAACACATTCCGTCCAATCCGGCCAAACCCATTGATGGCGACTTTTACAGCCATTCTTTTTCTCCCTACTCGTGACCAATGCCGGACACGGCTTTCACCGTCCGGCATTTTGCTTTCGATTACCCAGCTTCTTCGCCGTCTCCGGCGCTTAGATGCCCCAGAATGCGCGCCGTTATATCTTCCGGCGTCAATCCAAGCATTGCATAGATTTCCTTATAGGGTGCACTCATACCGAAGTCTTCGACGCCGAAGAAGAGCCCATCCGTCCCGATCAGTGCATCCCAGCCCTGCCTTACGCCGGCTTCAATGCCGACGCGGAGCTCGCCATTGCCAAAAAGCTGTTGCCGGTACTCTTCCGGCTGTGCCGCGAACAACTCAAAGCATGGGATTGAGACCACGCGTGATGTAATCTTTTGCTTCCGAAGCGCTTGATGCACCGCTACCGCCAGTGTGACTTCGGAACCGGTTGCAAAAAGCGAAACCTCCGGATCTCCGTCGGAGGGGATCAGTTCATAGGCACCGCGGGCGCATTTGTTCTTTTCCACATGATCCGTGCGCACGGGTCCGACATTTTGCCGGGTGAGCGCAAGGATGCTTGGGCGATCACAGCTTTTGAGGGCCAGTTCCCAGCACTCAGCCGTTTCAACGGCATCGGCGGGCCGGAAGACCTGAAGGCGTGGCATGGCGCGCAGACTGGCCAGATGCTCCACCGGCTGATGGGTTGGACCATCTTCGCCCAGGCCGATTGAGTCATGGGAAAGCACAAAGATCGAGCGAAGCCCCATCAGCGCAGCAAGACGGATTGACGGGCGGCAATAATCGGAAAAAACGAGAAACGTGCCGCCATAGGGAATCACGCCCTTGTGCAGCACCATGCCGTTCATGGCCGCCGCCATGGCATGTTCCCTTACGCCATAATGAATGTAGCGGCCCGAAAAATCGCCAGGCGCAACGGTCGTCATGTCTTTGATTTTGGTGTTGTTGGAACCCGAAAGGTCGGCGGAGCCGCCAACGACCTCAGGCACTTTTTCAACGATCGTGGCCAGAACCGTTTCCGATGCCTTGCGGGTCGCAATTGCTTTGGGGTCGGCGGTGAGTTCCTTCTTCAGTTCGGCAAGCGCGGGTTTGAATTCCGCTGGAAGATCGCCGCGCAGCGCGCGTTCGAATTCGCCGCGCGTCGTCGCATCCAGGTTTTCAATCCGGCCTTCCCATGCCTTGCGCTCGCGGCATTGCCGGATCCCGGCAAGCCGCCAAGCATCAAGAACATCGGACGGAATTTCAAACGGCTCGTGCGGCCAAGCCATTGCCGCCCGGGCGCCCGCGATTTCCTCGTCGCCAAGCGGTGCGCCATGCGAACCTGCCGTGCCCGCCTTTGTCGGCGCGGCGTAGCCGATGGTGGTCTTGCACGCGATGAGGGATGGTTTGGGCGAGGCTATGGCCTCTTTAATCGCCGTCGCGATGGCGTTGGGGTCGTGCCCGTCGACGCGCGCCGTATCCCACCCGGCGGCCTCGAAGCGCCTCATGGCATCCCCCGATTCCGCCAGATCAAGCGGTCCGTCGATGGAAATGTCATTGTCGTCGTAAAGAACGATGAGACGCGACAGGCCGAGATGTCCCGCAAGCGAGATGGATTCGTGACTGATGCCTTCCATCAGATCGCCGTCGGATGCGAGGACGAAGGTGCGGTGGTCAACGATTGCGCGTCCGAAACGGGCTGCCAGGAGCTCCTCGGCGAGCGCCATGCCGACGGCATTGCCAAGCCCCTGGCCCAATGGGCCGGTCGTTGTTTCTATGCCGGCGGCAACGCCATGTTCCGGGTGCCCCGCCGTTTTCGCGCCGAGTTGCCGGAAACGCTTGAGTTGTTCAAGCGGCATGTCGTCGTAGCCGAGCAGGTAAAGAAGCGAATAGATCAGCATCGAGCCGTGGCCGGCCGAGAGGACGAAGCGGTCCCGG
>JAKSCL010000313.1 GCA_022360615.1 Hyphomicrobiales bacterium | reverse complement strand
GCCGAAGCCGTGATCGGGCCGACGCCCGGGATCGTGGCGAGGCGACGGGCGGCGTCGTTCTGTCGACACCAGCGGACAATGCGTCGATCAATGTCGCGCAAAACACGATCGAGCTTGTCGAGCTGATCGGCAATGGTCTTGAGCGCGTCGCATGTCCAAGCGCCGTGAGTGCGCGCGCCCAATAGTGCGCCGTCGCGCATGCCTCCATGGCGATCAAGCAGGGATCGAGCCTTGAGAAGAACCGCAGCAGGTCGCCGCGCCGGATGCGGCGGCGAAGAACCGCTTCTCCCTTCTCGTCGAGACCGTGCGCCTGAAACATGTTCTTCGCGATATCAAGACCGATAATGGAAATCTGCATGAGGTGGCTCCTCCTCTCCAATGACATCAACGGTCACCTTGAACCGCCAATGCCGGGGGTGCAGAAGCCGTCCACCCCATCATTCTCATCTCGCACGGCCCGCCATTGTTTCGCTCACGCCAAACTCACTGCGTTCGCTGGCTCCGCGGGCGCGGCCTGACCGGCCGGCGCCCGCTTGGGCGCTTGGCGTCCGGTTCGGACCTTGTCCTCGCCTCTCCGCCACTACGCATTTTTGCTTGAGCTGAACTGTCTTTCAAAAAGATCGCTGAACGGGGTCCGGGATAATCGGCCGCCGCTTCAATATCGCTTGGCGGACAAGACATCGAACGTGCTTTGCCCTGTGCGTCCAGCGTCGTCTATCGCCTTCGACCCATCGTTTGTCATGACCGGATCAGAAGCAGCAAACGTGTGATGATGCGCATGCTCGATCTCGATGAACGCCATGCCCAGCCGTTGCGCCCCAGCTCCATCGGTGTGGCGATTATCGCCGATCACCACGCAATCGGATGCGGGCACGCCCAACCGTCCAAGCGCCTCGGTGAAGAGATGCGGCTCCGGCTTGCCGATGATCACGCCATCCTTTGGTTGAACGCATGCAAGCAAAGCCTGCAAAAGGCTTCCTGTCTCCGGGACGATGGTGGAACCGTTTCCGGGGTGAGACAAATCAGGATTCGTCACGACCAATCGCGCGCCGTTTGCGACGGCATTGACCGCCGATACGAGCTTCGCGTAGGTGAAATCGGGGTCGCGCGCCAATAGCACCAGGTCCGGCATCTCATCCGTGAGACGCAATTCAAACGCTTCGGCTTGCCGGCGGAGGCTGGCGCTTGCAATCAACAAAACGCGCGCATCCGGCCATTGGCAAGCGACCATCCCGATGGCCGTGGTTCCAGCCAGGATGATACGTGAACTCGGAACCTCAAGTCCAAGCCGGGCAAGCATGCTCGACAATTCAGCGCTCGTATGTGTCGAGTTGTTCGATGCGATCACATAGTTCGGCGCAAACCGCGCGAGCAGCTCCCTGGCGCCGGCACGAACCGATCGCCCGTAGATCAGTGTCCCGTCCAAATCGATGATGGCGGCTTTGTAGCGCGATGGCGCGATCGCGGAGACATTGCGAGGTTCAATCATGTGTGTGGGTTTGCCATTTTAATTTCAGAATCACTCTATCTATCAATAAAATTATCTCATCATAGATACGAGATTGCGACGACAACCATTCGTGACAATGGCGTGATTGGTCCCTCTTCACTGCGATAAAAGCCCAAAATGTCACTACAGGACGGTATGTGGCACTGAGAAACCTTTATTGGGCTATATCAGAATTTCATTATTATTATTTTATCGAATGAAATTATTTCATATCGATGCAACAAATCTCTGGCAGCGTCACTGTCGAATCGCAATCAAGGACACGATGGGAGCGCTTCGGCGCTACCGGCAATGGCTCCGTCACGCGATGGCAGAACTCGGTCGTGGCGGCATCGGCAAAGTGCGCGTCAGCCAATAGAAGCGCGAAGGCATAGCGCCCAACATCGCTGGATCTACGCAAGGACGAGACCCTGGGTCTTGTCGGCGAATCCGGCTGCGGAAAATCGACACTGGCTCGCACCCTGCTTCGTCCGGTGGAACCGACCTCCGGAACCATTACGCTCGATGACGCCCGGATCCACAGGCCCGATCGCCGCCGCCTGCGCCGCGCGCGCCAGGTCACCGATCTGATGCTGGAACTGCAGGAGCAAGACGGCATCGCCTTTATCTTCATATCGCATGATATCGCGGTGGTGGAGCGCGTCAGTCATCGCGTAGCGGTCATGTATCGGGGGCAAATCGTCGAAACCGGACCGACGCAAGCCGTTCTCAAGGACCCTCAGCACCCTATACCCGATGCCTTCTGGCCGCTGCCCCCCTGCCTGACCCGTTGCCACGGCGGGCGCGTCGGTCCATGCCACCCGCACCCTTCAAAGCGTTGCCGTTTCCGGCGACTTCAACGCTCTTGGAACACACGCCAGGCCATTTCGCCGCCGCCCGGGCCGTCTAACCGGGAAAGGATGGCGGCGAACGCTGCCCGCAACCGCGTCAACTCGGTCGGTTTGCCGGACGCGACGAAGACGTTGCAGGCCATGACGACCTATGACGAAACGACCAAGCGTGCGTTTTAGTGCATCGCGGAAACGTTACCCCCGGTCATTGTCCAGGGACGATTTCAGCTATACAGTTTTGCGCACAGATAATTTCAAAATTCCGGGAGGAAAGATTGCAATGAGTAACGAGCGTAACGCTTCGAACGGTGTGAAGGAGACTGTTACAGCGCGCCGCCGGTTTCTGAAAGGCTTTGCCGCCGCCGGTGGCGCGGTTGCGGTCGGTGGCGCTTTGGCGGCACCGCATGTCGCCAAGGCCCAGGGCAACACCCGGAACATCCGGATTCAGAGTTCTTGGCAACCGGGGACGACCGGCTATCGTCTGTTTTCGGAATGGTGCGGGCAGATCGCCGAGTTGACGGATGGCGAACTGGCCTTTCAGCCTTTCCCCGCCGGCGCGGTTTCCGGCGACTTCCAGTTGATGGATGCGGTGCGTAACGGCGTCCTCGACGCGATGAACGTGTTCACGGTGTACTGGGCCGGCCGCATGCCTGCCGGCGTGTTTCTGTCATCCTACCCGATGGGCCTGAACCATCCGCATCACTGGGACATGCTGTTCAACGCCTATGGCGGCCTGGAGCTGGCCCAGGAATTCTACCGGCAGCAAGGCCTGCATCTCGTCGGTCATGTCCATCACGACATGAACCTGATCCATTCCACCCGGCCGATCACTTCGCTGGACGACTTCAACGGCCTATTGCTGCGCGTGCCCGGCGGCATCGTCGCGGACTGCTTCGCCGCAATCGGCGCCCGGACGACCCTACTGCCCGGTTCCGAGGTGTTTCCGGCCCTGGAGCGCGGGACAATCGAGGCAGCCGACTTCGTCGGGCCGGCGGTGAACTTTGACCTCGGTTTCCATCAGGTCACCAACACCATCGTCATGGGGCCGCCGTCCACCCCGTGTCTCCACCAGCCAGTCGACCTCATGGATATCTCGTTCTCGATCCGCACGTGGGACTCCCTGTCCGACAGGATGAAGGCGCTGATGCCGCAGCTCGTGGCTGCCTATTCACGCACCCATTATGCAGGCATCCAAGAAGCCAACCGTGCAGCCTGGCCGCGTTATGCCGAAGCCGGAACGACGATCTCAAGGCTGTCGGAAGAAGATGTCAGCCGGTTCCGGGAGGTGGCCATACCGTTGTGGTTCGACTGGGCCAATCGAGACACCAACGCGGCGCGTCTATTCCAGCTACATCTTGAGGTGATGCAGGATCCGACCGTAGCCTATATCACGCCCGACGACATCGCCGACCATGAATTGAATCTGTAGGTTTTGTTTCGTTCTTTGACCTGTGTGGTCCCGGGCCGCGCTTCGGTGCCGCCCGGGATCATAGCGGTCGGCCGGCAACCGAGCGTTGCCGGCGCATTCCGTGTCGTGCGTTTGGAGCGTTCCGATGGACATCGATCTGAGGTTCGAATTGCCCCATTGGCTGTATTGGGGTGGTTTGCTGTTTTTTCCCCTGGTCTATATGGCCATCACACACTGGCGCGGACGCGTTCGTGCCGGGCCGCCAACCTCCGACGATGTCTCAGAGGACCTCAACGAAGCCCAACAGGTGCATGCTTCCGGCAATGTATTCACGCGGTTCGCCGACAGGCTGTCGGAATTTGGCGGCGTTTTCGTTGCCTATTGGACCCTTATCGCCGTGGTCGTCTACTTCTACGAGGTGGTGGCCCGGTACCTGTTCAATTCGCCAACCAATTGGGCTCATGAAAGCATGTTTTTGATGTTCGGCATGCAATACATCCTCGCCGGTGCCTACGCCTATCTGCACGATGCCCATGTCAGGGTCGATATATTCTACGCCAAGGTCGGCGAGCGCGGCAGGGCTGCGATCGACATCATCACTCACTTTTTCTTCCTGGTCTTCGCCTTGGCGTTCATCTGGACAGCGTGGACGTTCTTCGCCAGCTCGATGAACAGCCAGGTGTGGCCGTGGGCCACCGGCTTCTCGGACGAGGTGTCCTTCACCGAATGGGCTATCGCATATTATCCGGTCAAATTCGCACTGGTGCTCGGCGGCGTGCTGTTGCTGATCCAGGGATTAAGCCGGCTTGTGAAGGACATTGAGGTCATGCGCCGGGAGGACAAGAGTTATGGCTGAGGTCTCGCCCACACCGGCAACGGGACCGGAAGAACGCCGGTCATCCTCCTGGCTGCCAACCACCGGCCTGGGCTGGCTCGTCTTGTTGTGCAGCCTCGTTCTGGGCACACTGATCTTTGTCGAGGTGGTGAACGTCGCTTTTTACGACCCCTTTGGCGAGGAGCGCTTCTTGTGGAGTTTCCAGGGCGCGCTTTCGGGCATCGCCATTGGGCCGCTGTCGTTCCTGATGTTTGGAACGCTGCTTGTTCTGCTGTTCGTCGGACTGCCGCTGGCCTTCGTTACCGGCAGCCTCGGCGTGGTGTTCATCTATCTGGTCGGCGACCAGTTGATGCTGAACATCATCCCGACCCGCATCTTCCCGCTGATGACGAACCACCAGCTCTCCGCCATCCCGCTGTTCATCTTCATGGCCTCGATGCTGGAGCGGGCCGGTCTGATCGACGAGATGTTCGACGTCCTCTACAAATGGATGGGGGGCATCCACGGCGGGCTCGCGGTGGCAACCGTGATTGCATCGACGATCCTCGCCGCGATGGTCGGCGTCATCGGCGCGGCAGTGGTGACCATGGGCCTCATCGCCCTGCCGGCGATGCTGAAGCGCGCCTACGATCCCAAGATCGCGCTGGGTTCGATCATGGCGGGCGGCACGCTGGGTATTCTCATCCCGCCATCGATCCTGGCGATCATCTATGCCGTCGTCGCCCAGCAATCGGTTGGCGAGCTCTATATCGGCGCGGTTTTGCCCGGCCTCATCCTTTCGGGAATGTACTGCCTCTATATCGGCATTCGTTCGTTTATCAATCCGTCCCTGGGGCCGGCGCTGCCCAAGGCAGAGCGGGTTGACTTGATGGAGAAGCTGTTGCTGCTGCGGCGCATGGCGGCGCCGGTGATCCTGATCGCCCTGGTTCTCGGCGTGATCTTCAGCGGTGCGGCCACGCCGGTCGAGGCAGCGGCGATCGGCAGCTTCGGCGCCATGGTCGTGGCCGCGCTGCATGGCCGGCTGACATTCCAAAGCGTCAAGGAAGCGTGTATCGGCACGGTACGGGCGACCGCCATGGTGCTTTGGATCATCTTCGGCGCTACGATCTTTGTCGGTTTCTATATTCTGCAGGGCGGGCAGCAGTTCGTGTCCGACCTGATCCTAGGCACCGGTCTGGGGCCTTACGCCGTATTGATCCTGATGATGCTGATCCTGGTCCTGTTGGGCATGTTCCTGGACTGGGTCGGCATCCTGCTTCTGGCGGTGCCGATCTTCATTCCGATCATCACCATATTGAGCTTCGATGGCGTGTTCGGCCTGCCCGGCGTCGCGCCAGAGGATGTGGGATTGTGGTTCGGCGTGCTCTACCTCGTCAATATGCAGATGTCTTTCCTATCGCCGCCGTTCGGCTATGCGTTGTTCTACATGCGGGGCGTGGCGCCGAAGGAGATATCGACCGGAACCATCTTCAAGGCGTCGCTACCTTTCCTCGGGCTTCAGGTGGTGGGGCTGACCATCTGCGTGCTGTTTCCGGAAGTGGTGCTGTGGCTGCCCAGACTGGTCTATGGCTGATGCGGCGGGGCTGGCTGCGGCGAGGTCACGGCCTGATCCATGCACCCGGCGGGAGCGATGCCTGGGCCCGCTGCTTCTGGCAGCGGGCGATATGAGACACAGGGCAGATGTCCGCACAGCGTTTGCTGTGCGGCCTTCCCGGGGCCAGTCAATTCAGGCCGAGGACAAAAATCACGGTGCCCAATAGAAAATGGAGGATCGACACGCCGATCAGCGTTCCGTGCCGGTTATACATCCAACCGAAGAGGAAGCTCGGCACGAAGGTGAATAGGACGAGCGTGAAGCCCCAGGCCGCATGAAACGCTGAGAACACAATTGCGGCGATCAGGCCGTGCCTGGCGCTCGTGTCCGGCATTCTCAAGAGGTTTGTCCGGACGGAGAGATAACGACGTTCTCCGCCGCGTTTAACGACGATGTCATGCGTCGCTGTGTTGCTTGGGTCCGTAACGGCATCGAAAACCGTGTCGTTGAACGCCTCAAGCTCGGGATGTTCGATCATCGTCTCCGCAAAGGAGCGGCCGACAAGTTCGGATGCCGTGACGTCGAAGATCGCCTCAAAAGCCGGGGTGACGGCCGTGACAATCCCTTGCGGATCAAGGCTCATAACCGCATCGCGCATATTGTCGAGCGTCGCGGTATCAAGCGCCTTCTGGTTTGTAAGACCGGTTGCGCGCTACGCGCCCTTGAATTTCAGGGTGGTCCCACCTTCACGGTTGCTTGAACCGAAATCACCGGAGCGCTCAATGGTTTCGGACATGGCTGCCTCGGCCTGAGCAATCACGCATGATGACAAGTGAACTAAAAGGAGACCGCACTCAGTTCCTCTACGTTAGGCGGATATGCCAACATCTTGATGACAGCGGGTGGTTCCGGAATGCGATTGCATCTTCCCCGCTTGTGGTCCGTTCGGATGGACCCATACGGGTGGCACCGTGAAAGCCTACAGATGCGCTGGAAAGGATCGTCGGGTGCGTTATCCGCGCCGCTTCAGAATTGAGCGGAGCAATGATGGACAGAGCCGGTTGAGAACAAGCGCCCCCGTTTCGACAATGCCCGTACTGGCTTGCCGGACCCCGGTTTCGATCGCTTTCTTCAGCGCCTCAGCGACAGGGCCGGGCTCCGCTGCTTTTTTGTGGCGCTCTTCCGTTCGCGCAAGGGTCCGGCCATCCCCGGTCAGTGCATTGCGGTCGATGTTTGTGCGCACGTAACCGGGAAGAAAATAGAGTATCTTCGGCCCACCGCTTTTCGCCATCTCCAGTTCAAGGCTTTCGAAATAGCCATGGAGCGCATGTTTGGACGCAGCGTAAGCCGAGCGGTCCGGATAGCCGAACTTGCCGAACGGGCTGGTGACGACTGCAATCGTTCCCGTCTCCGGCATATGGGGCAAGACCTGGCGGGCGAGTTCCACGGGACCGAAGAAATTGGTCGCCATGATCGTTTCGAGCGTTCCCCGGCTGGTTTTAGCCGCGGGGGCGCGCTGGCTTACCCCGGCGCAAAGGACCAAAACGTCGATCCGCCCGAACGGCGCAGTCACGTTCCGGACGATATTCTCTATGGTTTCCGTTCTCGCGATATCGAACGGAACGGCTCTTATCGCATCGCTGTTCAGCTTGGACAGCGCCCTGCATTTCGCTGTAACCGTATCGAGCGCCTCGGTGTGCCGGCCCGAAAGGGCAAGGCCTGCAACGCTTGGCGCAAGCCCAATGGCAAGCTGTTCACCAATGCCCGACGACGCTCCGGTGATCCAGACAACCGATTGCGACCAGTTGCGCGGCATAGCCGTCTAACTGGCTTTCGGAAACTGACGCCAGACCGCGATTTGATCGTCGACCGGATCGAGCTTGCCTGGGTTCATGATCCTTTCTGCATCAAGCCCCGCCTTCAGCGCGCGCATGGCCTCAACGCCGACGGGTGAGACATCCTCCATCAGCCAGGGCAGGTGATCGGTTCCCACCGCATGGTGATGCGAAAGCGTGCCGCCATGCTCGACAAAAGCCGACTGCAAGGCCGATTTGATTTCCAAATAGTCTTCAAAACCGCGTTCGGCGTCTTCTGCCCAGCCGAAGGTGAAATAAAGGCTGCATCCAGTGTCGTAGCTATGGCTCACATGGCATCCGGCGACCATCCGCTTGCCGATCCGTTCTCCAGCCGAGAAAAGCGCTTCCCGGCATTTTTCGTAGAGGTTCTCAACATTACCCCAGTGGGTCGCCGTTTCGCTGATGTCACCAACAAGACCGCGGTCCATGGCGAAATCCCGCAAGTGCGGGAAATCGAATTTCGACTTATCGAAACTGGCGCTCACACCCGTGCCGATGTCGACGCCGCCTGCTTTTCCGAGAAGGCGGTTCACACGCCGCGTCTGGCGCCGGATATCGGCCTTGTCGCCCTCGTAGCCGGTGAGCATCAAACAGCAATTGGAGGTATCGACATTGGTGAAGCGGTTGATGCCCGCTTTCATGATGTCAGCCGCCAGTTTCTTCACGCCGTCCGGCTTTTCCTTAAAGGCAAAGGACAGCGCCGTCTTGAATGGGTCGTTGAGACGCATCATCACAGGGACTTCACCGCTGTCGACGACGGACTTGATCGCCCTGATGCCGGAGGAGAAATCGGGAAAGAGCGTGCCTCTGTAAACACGCTTCACGGGCGCGGGCCTGATACGCAACGTCACTTCAGTGATGATGCCGAGCGTCCCCTCGCTGCCGCAGCACAGATGGTTGAGGTTGATACCGGCCGCCGATTTCGGGACCGGGCGGGCCCGCATCACGCCTCTCGCCGTGACCAGGTGAAGACCGACGACCATGTCCTCCAGATTGCCGTAACCGTCGCTGAGCATCCCCGAAGACCGGGTGGCGACCCAGCCGCCAACGGTCGAATACAGAAACGAATCCGGGAAATGGCCGAGCGTCATTCCCACTTCGCCAAGGGCTTCCTCGAGCGCCGGGCCATAAATGCCGGCCTCACAACGGACCAGCCGCGATTCGGGATCGATATGGAAGACACGATTCAGCCGGGTGAGATTGACCACGGCGACCGGACGGGCTTCGCCCAAGGGCGTATCGAGACAGCCCGCCACATTAGTCCCTCCACCGAAGGGAATGAGAACGGTACCGGTTTTCGCGGCGGCATCGACGATGGCGGCCACCTCGTTTTCGCTTTCGGGAAAAACGACCACATCCGGCACGGCATCGAAACGCCCGCGGCGGGCTTTCCAGAGGTCCCGAAAACTCTTACCGTGGGCATGAAGAAGCCTGGCAAGCTTGTCGTCCTGGACTTGGTCGGATCTCAGGCTGCTTCCAAGGCTGTCCCTGAACGCGCCCCAATTCTTTTGCGGCGGCGGGCTGATCTCATCCATGGGGACCGGAGGTACGACCTTCGGATCCTCCGTCAGCCCCAGTTCTTTCTTCAAAAACGGCCAGATAAAGGGGCGTTTCTCAGGGTCGAAGCCCTTGGCCGACTCTGGTCCCCACCCGGCCAGTTTGTGGAAGATTGGGCCGCGGTTCTGTACTCCTGCCACTGCCATGGATCTCCGCCTCCAAGTCTCTGATTGCCTCGGCCAGACGGTCGGATATCTCCGTCCTTAGAACTTTGCTTCCATTATACCGGCTGCTTATCTCTGCCGGGTCGATCGGCGGACCGTAAGCGACATGAATACGGCCAGGCATTGCCATCATCCGGCCGGGAGGAAGACATTGATGGGCGCCGGCAATGTAAGCCGGAACGATAGGGATGCCGAGCGCAACCGACAATAGCGCAGCGCCCGGTTTGACTTCGCCGGTGTAGCGGCCATCGCGGGCACGCGTGCCTTCTGGAAAGGCGATGAGGCTGGCACCCGCATCGGTCCAGCGCCTAGCCTGCTTGATGACATGGCGGAAGGAGTTGGCGGGGTCCCTGCGGTCAAGCGGAAGCACATTCACCATACTCGACCAAGCGCGGGCCATCGGGCTGCCTTCAACGAAGTAATCGCGGGCCACGATGATGACCATATGGCTGCAGCGCCGCTTCGAGGACGTCAAAAGCGCTGGACCGTCCAAATGGCTTGAATGGTTTGAGCAAAACAGCACGGGGCCGTCGGGGATATGGTCGATGCCGCGCGCCGTCAGCCGGCAATAGGTGCCGAAGAACACCGACAGCACGCCATGCGTCGCGGCGTCGCCGAACGACGTTGTTTGCGGGGCGCCTGGTTTTTGTGTCGCGTCCGGCATTTTAGACGGCTTCGGCAGCCGGCTGGCGGGCCCGAAGGCGATTTTTGGCATACCAGGTGATGCAACGCGCCAAGACTTCCTTCGACAAAGGCCGGGGCTGTTCGCTCGGCTTCAGCAGCTTGTCGATATTGTTACGTCCAAACACCGGATCATGGGCCGTGATGTATTCTTCGTAAACGCGGGACGCACGATCGAGAACGGCTTGCAGCCCGGTCTTCGGGTGGGTCGCCGGCCTGTCCAAGGTCATGGTCAAATTCTTGATGTCGAGGCAGCGCATGACCTCATCGTGCAAACGTCCGATGATCACAGGCTGATAATGCGTGCAATGATAGGTCTTGGACAGTTCGCCCCGCTCGCGTATGGCCTGCATGGCGCGGATCACATCGTCAACGCAGATGGCATTCAACGAAACGCCGGGATCGGCATTCATGAAAAGCATCTGCGGCCCGTCCGCGTCTTTGCTTTTCCGGTTCGGACGGCGCCGGAGGCGATCCGCCGTGTGATAGGCCTTGATCAGCCCATACATCATCTTGTCGCTGTCGACTTCGCCCGTTTGCGAATGTCCAATGACCGTGCTTGGGCGGATAATGATGTATGGAAGGCCCGATTCATGAACCAGTTTTTCCGCTTCGTGTTTCGTCTCCTCATAGGGATTGCGGAATTCCGGTGAGGGCAAGACACCGTCTTCCGGAACAGGGCCGTCGTCATAGACCCCCGAAACGTAGGCGGTGCTGATATGGAAAAACTTGCGCGCGCCCAGGCGTTTGGCCAATTGGAGGGCGTTTTTCGTGCCGAGAACATTGGAGCGCACGAGGTCGCTGCGGCGGTCTTCGGTAAATTCCGTCAGGCTCGCCAGATGCCAGAACTCGTCGATTGGACCGGCATCGACTGCATCAATCGCCGACTGATCCGTGAGGTCACCTGGAAAAAAATGAATGCGCGGATGGAGGAGTCCAAGCGAGCGGGCACGATCTTCCAGCGTGTTTCCGTTTCTGGTGCGAATAAGACCATAAATCTCGCTTGATGGATCGCGGATAAGATCGCGGAGGAAGTAGCCACCCAGAAATCCGCTCGCGCCTGTTACAAATAGTCTCACAATCGACCCCGTATCATTTGAGCGTGCCGCGAATGGATCCCGTTTACCGCGCCCTAGCGATATGGGACTTCGCGGTCCGCCAATCGAGCCCCCAAGATGAAAGAAAATATAGCTGATCGCCCCGGCATTTGGCGATGACGAAAATATCCCTTGCCACAGCTAAGGGAAAAACAGACGACAATGCTAGATGATTGATGAAGTGGCGTTTTCGCCAGCCGGACGCGGCAGTTCTATCCGCCTTCGCGCATGCCTTTCGACATCTGCGTGAAACGCAGGATGCGTTGTGCGTCCTCGCGGGTCAGGGTTTTCCAGCACGGCACTATGTCTTGGACGGAACGCCCCAGCCGCCGCCGCCGCATCTCTTGGAGTCCGCGCACCGTTGCCTCGCTCAGCTTGGCCGAACGGCATAAAACCGCAAAGGGTTCGGCATATTTTTGCCTGAAGGCGTTAAGACCCTGGCTTTCGGCGATATCCCCTAGCTTTGTCAAAATCATGATGACGTCGAGCACGCGGTCATGCTGAGCCAGAAGTACAATCACTTCATCGATGGTCTTCACGCCATTGCGCACGTCCTCCAGAAGCGCCTTGGCGCCCAATCGGAGTGCGCTTTTCTTGAACCGGTTCCGCGCGACTTTCGCCTCCGCTTCGCGGAAGAGCACGGACACCTGCTCTCCATCCTTTTGAAGCAGCTGCGCCAATCGGTGCCGCGCTTCCTCGCAAAGAAGCGGAACCAGCTTCGCAGCCGCCTCAGGCGGGATATCCGACCGTCTTGACAGCGCATCTTGAAGCATCTCGCTGTCACTCGCTCTTTCGACGAGTTTTGAAAATGACGGGGCGGAGAGTTCAGCTGTGTGGTTGCCTGCGAGCGTACCAAGGACGTCGTTATTGGCGCGTTCAACGATAATATCCGTCAGACGGCTGCCGATGTGCGGACGCTTTGAGAGCGCCATCAAATGATCCTGCCCGTGCCTGGCGGCGATATCGGCCAAATCGTCGTCGGTCAGAACGGGCGAGCGCTCGATGATCGGCGCAGCAATATGAACCCCTGCATTGGCAAGCTTTACGGCAACGGGGTTCGGCATGCCTTTGGAATCCGCCACCCGTTCCGCGACCTCGCTTTGTTCGTCCATGGGCAGACGAAAGAGCAGATCCGTGAAGGTTTCCTCCAAGAGAACCGCTTCTTTGTCTTCAAGCTGTTTCGCTCCGACAATGAACAGATCGGAGATGTTGCGCATCAGCTCGCGGCGCTTTTCGCTGGAGCTCTCCGCCTGAAAATCGAAGTTCGTTGCTTCCATCACAGACCTGGGGGCGCCTATGATTTTAAAGGCATGGAATCGGCGCGCTTCCATAAGTCGATACCCAATATTTCCTAACAAGCCAAAAAAAGACTCCATCAAAATGACTCACCCGCCAGGCGGCGGCGAAAAAATCCCGTCCGCCCGCGTAGGGACGGCAAGAGCCTTGCGTTGAAGGCTTTGAAAGCGCTGACGCGCTTTCTTTTGGCGGCCCAGACGAAAGGAAATTCCATGCGATCCATTGCAACACTTACGCTTGCTGCCCTTGTGGCCGCGTGCGCTGTTGGCGCCGACGCCAATGCGCAAGCCGGCAAAGCCTCATTTATGTTCATGATGCTTGACAAGAACGGCGACAATGTCATCGACCGCAGCGAACTCCAAGCGCAGCGCACCCGCATGTTTACCGAAATGGATGCAAATGCGGATGGCGAGGTCACCGCAACGGAAATGGCCGAAGCACGCACCAACATGCGCCAAGGTTTCGCTGCGCGGCTTGCCCAACGCGCGCGCAGCGGCCCGCCCTCGGATGAAGAACGCAAGCAGGCTTTTGTCAGGCTTGATGCCAATGGCGACGGGTTGCTTTCACGCAGCGAGTTCGTCGACCCTGAACCGGTGATGCTGACGCTCGGCGACGCCAATAGCGACGGACGGCTCGATCGCCAGGAAGTTTCCGATCTCATCCAGAGCGGTCAAACGTTTTCGCCATTCACGCAGCAATGAAACCTCTTCCTTATCCCGCAGGGTGGATCATGATTAGCAGGACACAAAGCGGAAATGCCGCAGCGATCGCCATATTCCTTCTTTTCGGCCTGGTGGGACGGGTCCTGGCCGATGGTTGCGGCGTAGGTGAGAAGAATGCCCATCACGGGAAAGCCGAGAACACATTGGCGGCGACGGGAACAGCCGGCGGTTACGTGAACCGGCTGAGGGACTGAACGGATCACGGCCGGCGCAATCCGCGCAGGGATGGGGTCGCGTAAATGGCGGAAAAGCATAGGCAGTTGCGCGATCCTGAATCCGCACCCGCGGAATGGACCGACGACGATCTCATGGCAAAGGCTGGCTTTGGCGATGAACGCGCCTTCGCTGTGATCGTCCGCCGGCACTATGATCCCCTCAAGACGCTGGCTTTACGCTTTTCGGGTTTCGAAGCCGAAGCGGAGGATGTTGTGCAGGAAACATTTGTGGCGGCATGGCGGGCTGCGCCCGATTGGAAACCGGGGCGCGCGCAGCTCTCCACGTGGCTCTACCGGGTCGCGATGAACCGTTGCATCGACCGCTCCCGCAGGATCAAACGCTGGCGTCCTGTGAGTTTCGAGGACAGCCCGGACCCGCATGACAGGAGCCCCGATCAGGAAAACCGGCTGCATTGGGTTAAAGCGGTGGAGAAGGCCCGGGATGCAATCCTTCAATTGCCTGCACGGCAAAGGGCCGCCATCCTGCTGGCCGCCGACGGCGGACGGTCCAACAAGGATATCGCGGACATCCTGGGGACTGGGACGGGGGCTGTTGAACAGCTTTTGGTTCGCGCGCGCCGGACATTGCGCATCGCGCTTGGCGCCGAAATGGAAGTGTGAGGCAAAACAGATGGAAAAGCAGTCACATATCGAATTTCAGGAGGCGCTTGATCGCCTTGGTGCCAATCCGGAGACCTGGCCCGATGCCGAGCGCCAATGGGCGGAGCGCCTTTTGGCGGACGATTTGGAGACCGCGTGGATCCTGCGGCGCGCGCAAGCCTTCGATCGGCTTATCTGCGATGCGGCCGACGCGCCGCGGGCCGGATCGGCGGACATCGGCCGCATCATGGAACGCATCGCCCTTGAGAAAAACGGAAAACCGTTCAAGACCTTTCTGCGCCGTTTCTTCATCATTTCATCGGGGGCTGCTTGTGCATCCTTTGCCGCTGGCGTTTGGCTGGGGGTGATGGCGCCCGGTCTTTTTTCTGCGATGCCTGAGGTCGATTACGCAGCATCGGCTTCCGCCTTCGGACTCGGCATTGGAGCCTTTCTATGACCATACGGGGCCGCGCAGCATTTGCCTTCCTCACGCTCCTGGTCTTATCCCTGGCGCTCAATCTCTTCGGACTGGGCGTTTTCGTTGCGCGCAATGCCTTTGAGCGTGAAGCACCAGGAATCGCCCGTGTCATGGCAGTGATAATGGCACCGTTTCCGCAGGAAGTGCGCCGTGACCTGCGGCGGCAGGTCATCGAAGACCGTCACACCTTCATTGACGCGATCGGAGACTTGCGCGAGGCGCGGGAAAACATGTTCGCAGTGATGCGAGCCGAGCCCTTCGACGAAGCTGCCGTCGCAGCAGCCATGATGCGCGTCCGCGAGCAAGGCGCCGTCGTGCAGGAGCTTGCGCAGACGCGGCTGATTCGCGTTCTTGCTGAAGCCGGTGAAGAAACCCGGCAGAAGATCGCACCACCGGAGTTTCCGGACCTTGAAGGACTGCTCGAAAAGGCACACGAACAGCAGAAATAACCACGGCATTGATTTCAATGCCGCTCGGCCATAGCGTCAGCGCCGCGGTTGTCCCAAGTCCTGGATGTTTAGCGGAGCGGACGTTTTTCATGTCCAAAAACGTTTTGTCGAAAGCGCGTTCTTTGCAGTTCGCAAACAGTGCGCGTTCTCTTGCGCCTGGTGTGACGGTTTGCCTCCTCGTGGCCATGGCCGCCGTGTATCTTTCAGAGCATTATGGCGGCCCGGTCATGCTGTTTGCGCTCCTTTTGGGGATGGCGCTCCATTTCCTTTCCGAGGAAGGGCAGCGCACCGCAGAGGGCATTCAATTCTGCGCCAAAAAGATTTTGCGCGTTGGCGTGGCGCTTTTGGGTTTCCGGATTTCAATCGAAGAGATTATCGGTCTTGGCTGGGAAACGGCCGCACTGATCCTTGGCGGTGTCGTTTCAACCATCTTCATCGGTATTCTTCTTGCCCATTTTGCCGGCCGGTCCAGGGCTTTCGGCGTCTTGACGGGCGGTGCCGTCGCCATCTGCGGCGCATCCGCCGCGCTCGCCATCTCCTCGGTTCTGCCGCAATCGCGAAAAAACGAAACGAATACGCTCTTCACCGTAATCGCGGTCACCACGCTTTCCACAATCGCGATGGTGTTCTATCCGGCCATTGGCGGGCTGTTTGCCTTCGACGACGTCCAGATGGGCATTTTTCTGGGTGCCACGATCCATGATGTTGCCCAGGTTGTCGGCGCCGGCTATTCGGTTTCGGACCAAGCTGGCGATACTGCGACAATCGTCAAGCTCTTGCGGGTGGCGCTCCTCGTGCCGGTTGTGGTCATCATCGCCTATGCGTTCCGCAACGACCCCTCCCGGACAAGTGCAAGCCGCTTACCAGTGCCCGGCTTTGCGATTGCCTTTGCGATCTTTGTGATCATTCACAGCATCGGCGTCCTGCCGGCAGGATTTGAAGAGATACTGAACAGTCTTTCGCGCTGGTGCCTTATAACGGCTATCGCCGCACTTGGCATACTCACATCCTTAAAAGCGCTGTCGAGCGTCGGCTTCCGGTCCGTGGCGCTTGTCACGGCGGAAACCGTGATACTCATGGGGCTGGTGATTGCAGCACTGCTTTGGCTGATGGGGTGAAGCCAATGACAGAGAGACCGCGAAGCGCAGCTAAACTGCCTCCTGCTTGCCATAACCCTCAAAGCGTTCAAGCGCCTCATCCATTTCGGCGTCGGCGAGCAGCACAACCTCCCCAGCCTGGGATGCAATAAAATACTGCATGCACAGCGCCTCCACCTCTCCCGCGAGCCACAGCGCCTTCTCCAGCGTCGGTCCGAAGCAGATCATGCCGTGATTGGCGAGGAGGCAGGCGGAGCGCCCCTTCAGTGCTTTGATCATCGTGTCCGACAGGGCCTGGGTGCCGAAGGTGGCATAGTCCGAGCAGCGGATGGTTTTGCCACCCGCAACCGCGATCATATAGTGGAAGGGCGGGATGTTCTTGCGCAGGCAGGAAAGCGCGGTTGCGTGCGGCGAGTGGGTGTGGACAACCGCCATTGCCTCGGGCCGCGCCCGATAGATGTCGGCATGCATGCGCCACTCGGACGACGGTTTCCATTTCCCGGAAAACGTGCCTTCGAGATCGGCCGGCACGATCTTCGCGGGCGTCAGATCGTCATAGGGAATCCCCGATGGCGTGATCAAAAAGCCGTCGTCCGCTCGCGCGCTCACATTGCCGGACGTGCCCCGATTGAGCCCGGAGTCATTCATCGCGCGCGCCGTTTCAATGACGGCCTTTCGAAGCGCTTCGTGTCTGACGGGCATCGTCTTATGCCTTGCCGTCAGTCTTCAACGCGTTCGGGAAAAGTCCTGGCAATCGCTTCCCGGTTCGGCTCAACAACGCCGCGCTCAGTAATCAGTCCCGTCACGAGGCGTGCGGGCGTCACATCGAAGGCATAATTGGCAACCGGTGAACCGTCAGCGACGATCGATACCGTCTCGATGCGCCCGTCTTCGGTTTTTCCGGTCATCTTGGCAACCTCATCGCCTGCCCGCTGCTCAATCGGAATCTCCTTCACCCCATCGGCGACGGTGAAATCGATGGTGGGCGAGGGCAGCGCCACATAAAAGGGCACGTCGTTGTCATGGGCCGCGAGCGCCTTCAAATAGGTGCCGATCTTGTTGCAGACATCGCCGGTCGCGGTCGTCCGGTCCGTCCCGGTAATGCACAAGTCAACCATGCCATGCTGCATCAGGTGGCCCCCGGTATTATCGGGTATGACCGTGTGCGGCACGCCGTGATGGCCAAGCTCGAAGGCGGTCAGCGCGGCACCCTGATTGCGCGGCCGGGTCTCGTCGACCCAGACGTGAACCGGGATGCCTTGGCCGTGCGCTTTATAAATCGGCGCCGTCGCCGTCCCCCAATCGACGGTCGCAAGCCAGCCGGCATTGCAATGGGTGAGCACATTGACAGGCGCACCATCCGTCTTCCTGGCGGCTGCCGCCCTGATCAGCGCAAGCCCGTGATCGCCGATCGAGGCATTGATCGCCACATCCTCCTCGCAGATTTCCGCGGCCCGCCGATAGGCCAAAGCGACCCGTTCGCCATGCGGGCGGTTCCGCAATGTGGCCCGCATCCCGTCAAGTGCCCATTTCAGATTGATCGCGGTTGGCCGTGTCGCGTGGAGGGTCTCATAGGCTCGGTCGAGAGCGTCGTCGAAGGGATCTTCACGCATCGCGAGCGCGACGCCGTAAGCCGCCGTCGCGCCGATGAGCGGCGCGCCGCGTACCAGCATATCCCGGATAGCGGTTGCCGCATCCTCCACATTTCTCAGCGTGACCGTTTCAAACCGGTGCGGCAGTTTCGTCTGATCGATGATTTCGACCGACCAGCCGTCTTCGTTCAGCCAGATGGTCCGATAGGACTTACCGTCGACTTTCATGGGGTCAGGTCCGCTTGCGTGTCAGAAACAAAGCGGACGCTACCCGGCCATACCCATTGAAAGCAACCTCAACCGAGCTTGGCGCGCAACCGGTCCGTGATGTGCTCCATCACGAGCACGATAATGAAGATGGCAAGGATGATGGTGGCGGCGTTTTGATATTGGAACAAATCGAAGGCGACCTTCAATTCCTGGCCTATGCCGCCCGCACCCACGAGCCCAAGCACGACCGAGGAGCGCACCGCCTTTTCAAGCGCGAAAAGCGCTGTGTTGATCATGGAGGGCATAACATCGGGGATGATCGCGCCGAACAGGATCGAAAAGCGGCTCGCGCCGATGGCTTCCAGCGCCTCCTGCGGCTCTTTATCGGAATCCTCCATGGCCTCCGCGAAAAACCGGCCGCAAAATCCGATGGTGTCGACGATGATCGTCATGGTTCCGGCAACCGCCCCAAGGCCGACGGCGGAGACGAAGAGAAGCGCCCAAATCAGATCGGGAATGGTGCGGAACAAGGAGATAAGCGCTTTAAAGAACCAATAAAACACGCCGGCGGGCGTCACCCCCCGCGCGGCAAGCCAGGCAATGGGGAGCGACAGGATCACGCCAATCGCGGTTCCGGCAATCGCGATCTGGAAGGTTTCCGCCAGCCGCAGCGTGACCCGCCAGAGGAAATCGGGATCGGTGTTGGGCGGCATCATCCGGCCAACCAGATTGGCCATACGCGGCAGGCCGTCGGAAAGCCGCTCAAGCGACGGCGAGACGTTGCCGATGGAAACCAACACCAGGGCCGCAGCGGCGACAATCATCGTGAAATGAAAGGGCGACAGCGAAGGCATACGCCCGGGCGCGTATTTCACCATGCGGGCGCTGGCCTCAGTCACGGAATACCTCCTCGAGAGCGCCGTCCCGAACGTCCTTGGAGCGCCTGTCGAAATGGATGCACCCGTTTTTCAAGGCGATCACCCGGTCGGAATAGTCGCGCGCATGTTCCATGTCGTGCGAGGTGAAAATCAAGGTGATGCCGGACTCCTTCGCCAAACGGCGGAAGAGCGCCATCACCTCATGACCCGCGGCGGGATCGAGGCTGGCTGCGGGTTCGTCGGCGATAATGAGACGAGGGCGGCGTGTGAGCGCGCGTGCGATTGCGACCCTCTGCGCCTGGCCGCCTGACAGCTGATCGGCCCGGGCCCCCGCCTTGTCCGCCAGGCCAACCTCATCAAGCGCTTGAAAAGCCGCTTCGCGCCATTCGGCAGGCGCAATCGCTTGGTGCACCGCCCTTAACCCGCCGGGCTGGCCAAGCCTGCCTTGTACCACATTCGAGAGCGCCGAAAGGCGCCGAACCAAGCCGTGGTTCTGGAAGACAAAGCCCACCTGGCGGCGGATTTTCGCTTTTTCACGGGTCTTCGGCGTGCCTTCAAAACGGATCCCGAAGGTGGATACCGCACCGGCCGTGATCGGATGAAGCCCAATCAGACATTTGAGAAGCGTGGACTTGCCGGAGCCATTGGCGCCGATGAGGGCGACCGCTTCGCCTTCGTTGACGGCGAGATCGACGCCATCAAGGATAAGCTGACCATATCCATAAGCCTTTTTGAGCGCCTCGGTAACGATGAGGTTTTTTTCAGGCTCCGCCGCGGCGAACGCTGCGGCGGTATCGAGCGTCGCATTCATGCGGATGGCGGTCTCTTTCGCGAAAAGGGCACCGACAGGCTGGCGAACAGGCAGCCTGTCGGTGCGCGGTGGAGCGATCCCAGTCAGCCGCCTTAGTCGCCAACGAACGCGCTGAAGGTATCGACGCCGATCGTGCGGTACATTTCGCGCACGTAATCGTAGTCGCTGTCGTCGATCTCGGTCAGAAAGAAGCCGCCCTTGTATTTCTGGTTGTCCTCGCCCTGAAGGATCGCTTCCATCAGCGTGCCGCTGTCATTCAAGAACGCATTGCGGATCTTCTCGAACGCCTCGTCGGAGACGCCGGCCCGTGCGACGAGAATGTCGTTCGGCAGATCGCGGCCCCGGCCGACAACCGTGAACGAGGTGTCGGGGAAAGCGGCACGAATGCGCTGCAGATGACCGAAATTCATCCCGACAGCAGCGATATCCCCGCGGATGAGCGCTTCGACCGCGACGTTGCGCGAAATGATCTGCGGGTTGTAGTCCTTCGCATAATCAAGGCCGAGATCGGCAAGCGCCTGTGCCGGGCCAAGGTGTTGCGAGGTCGAGCCGACCGCGCCGAAAGAGACGGATTCGTTTTTCAGATCCTCAACCGTCTTGACCGAGCCCTCCGACAACGCAACGATCTGCGAGAAGTAATCGGGGCGTTGCCAGCCAACAACGATTTTCGCGTCGGTCAGTTCCTTGATGACAACATATTCAGCCGGGCCGGTGAGCACGAAGTCGATCTGCTCGGCCTTCATGGCTTCGACAGCCGCCGTGCGCGAATTCACCGGAAACAGTTCGACTTCAAGGCCGGTTGTCTCCTCAAGCGCTTTTTCAAAGGCGCTGAACTCCTGCTGGAGTGCTTCGAGCCCTTCGATATCGGTGACGGCAAAACGGATAGGATCGGCCGCTTGGGCCGTTGTGGACGCAGCAAAAATGGCCGCTGCGGCAAGCAGTGTACGGATCATGATATGCCCCTAGCTGGTCTGGGCCCCGCATTACGTGCCCATGGCTTTGCAAACGAGTTGCACCTTCAGCGGGATAATTGGTCTAGATGTCATTGACGTGACATACCCCGCGCTTAAGCGACGGTAGAATGCGTTTTGGGGAAAAGGGGGCATCCATGACAGCTTGGCGGATCGAAGGCGGCCGGGTTCTAACGGAAGACGGCTTCCTTGAAGCACCGCTTACGGTTTCCCAAGGCGTCATTGCGGGCGAATCAACACCAGGCTCGCAAACGCTCGACGCCAGCGGCTGTATCGTGCTGCCGGGGATTGTCGATATCCATGGCGACGCCTTCGAGCGCGCACTCCTGCCCCGCCCCGGTGTGGACGTTCCCTCGGAAATCGCCTTTCAAGAGGTCGACCGGCAGCTGCTTGCAAGCGGTATTACCACGGCATTCCACGGTCTGACCTTTTCCTTCGAGCCGGGGCTGCGCGACTGGCGGAGCAGCCTCGCGACTGCGCGGGCCATACGCGCCATACGCGGCGGCCTGGCCGTCGATCACCGCCTGCATCTGCGCTTCGAAGTGCGCGCCGCCGCGGCCGAAGCAGACACCATACGCCTCCTTGAGGAGGGGACATGCGATCTCCTGGCTTTCAACGACCACTTCGAAGACTCGAAAGATCAGCTTGCAACCGGTTCAAAACGGCTTCAGCGTTCGCTTGAGCGCACCGGCCTCGATGCCGAAGCCTTTGCAGCCATGCTTCAGACCGCCGACCAGCCGAAAGCGGAGCGGGAAGAGCGAATCGCCCGGCTTACCGCAATCGCCCGCGCCCATGACATTGCCGTCGCCAGCCATGACCCCGCCAATGCCGACGACATCGCGGCTGCCCGCGCGCTCGGTATCACGATTGCCGAGTTCCCCATGACGCGGGGCGCGGCAGAAGCCGCAAAGCGCGAAGCGATGGCGACGGTTTTCGGAGCACCGAACGTGATGCGTGGCGGCAGTCACAAAGGCCTTGTCGGCGCCGCTCAAATGGCGGCCGATGATCTGTGCGACGTGCTCGTCTCGGATTATCACTACCCATCGCTGTTGAACGCTCCCTTTCGCCTCGCCGAAGAACTCGGGCAGCCGATCGAAGCGGTATGGCCAATGGTCAGCGAGCATCCCGCGCGCATCATGGGTATGACCGACCGCGGGACGCTTCGCACCGGCCAACGCGGCGATGTGATTGTGCTCCGTGCGCCCGAAGGAGGGCGGCTCGCAGAACTGAAAGCGGTGTTTGCGGCATCCGGCGCGGCGTTTCTTCTGCCCGGGTAGCGCCAGAGTTCTTCCGGAAGACGTATACCGCCCATCCTTCAACATGGACCTACCGCCCTTCGTGATATGAGGCCGCCAATAACCGCACCCCGTGGCGAGAAGCGGGGCGAAGCCTTGGATCCCAAACCATGGGACCGCAAGGTCTGCGCGGCCGTTCCGCTCTCCCTCATCCTCGTTTCCCATATGCCCCTCTGCGCTTTTTTCTTGCAAGCTTCGCACCTGAATGCATACTTTCCGGAGAAAATGGAAACGCTCGTAAAAAAAACAATATTATGCAGGATTTCGCAGAAGCTTTCCGACTGGCTTTCGGGCTTGTAGGCTCAGCTGATCCCGATCTCATCGAGATTGTGGTGCTGTCGCTCCGCGTCAGCTTCACCGCACTTCTAATCTCCTGCGCCATCGGCCTGACACTGGGGGCTTTTCTAGCGATTGCGCGCTTTCCGGGACGCGGCGCCCTACTCGTTCTTGTAAATGCCCTCATGGGTCTTCCACCCGTCGTTGTCGGCCTTTTCGTTTACATGATGCTGTCGCGCGCCGGACCGCTTGGCGTCATGCAACTGCTCTACACGCCAACGGCGATGATCATCGCACAGACGATCCTGATCACACCCATTATCGCGGCTCTTTCGCGACAGGTAATCGAGGATTTGAATGGCGAATACGCCGATTTCTTCCGGTCCGTCTCGGTACCCATGGCCGACCGCCTGTGGGCGCTTCTATGGGATGCGCGCTTCAGCCTGCTAACGGTCGCGCTCGCAGGATTCGGACGGGCGGTTGCGGAGGTCGGCGCGGTCATGATCGTCGGCGGCAATATCGATCATCTCACCCGGGTGATGACCACGGCGATTGCGCTTGAGACCTCCAAGGGCGATCTCGCTTTAGCGCTGGCGCTTGGAATCATCCTGCTCGGCATCGCGCTCGCCGTGAACGCGGCGGTGATGGGGCTTAAAACGCAAGCGGTGCGCCATGCGTATGCATGATGCGGCGGAAGCCCTCAGCCTTGTGCGGCCCAGGCCAGCCGGCGATGCCGACAATCTGCAAACTGCAGATGTTAAAGGCCTTGTCTTTCAGGCGGGTGGCAGGCGCCTGATCGATGGTGTCGACCTCACCATCAATCCGGGGCCAATCACCATGATCATGGGCCCGAACGGAGCAGGCAAAAGCCTGCTTCTGCGCCTTCTGCACGGTCTTTTGACGCCGACTTCCGGAAGCGTGTCCTGGAACGGCGAAAAGGCCGGGGACGGAACCCGCAAACGCCAGGCGATGGTTTTCCAAAAACCGGTGCTTTTGCGCCGCTCTGTCGCCGCCAACGTGGATTTCGTCTTGAAGCTGAAAAACGGAAGGAACCGCACGGAACGTATCGAACGCCGCAACGCGCTGCTTCATTCCGTTGGCCTTTCCGACCATGCCAAGCAGCCCGCACGGCTTTTGTCCGGCGGTGAGCAGCAGCGCCTTGCCCTTATCCGGGCGCTTGCCTCCGAACCCGGCGTACTCTTCCTCGATGAGCCGACGGCAAGTCTCGATCCGGCTTCCGTCCTGATGATCGAGAACGCCGTTTCCGAAGCGCATCTGAAAGGCGTGAAGATCATCTTCATCACCCACGACATCGGCCAGGTGAAGCGCCTGGGCGACGAGGTCGTCTTCATGGCGAAGGGCCGCGTCACCGAGCAAACTTCCGTACCCGCCTTCGTCTCGGCACCCCGCTCGAAAGAGGCCGATGCTTATTTGAACGGGCGGCTCGTCATCTAGCGAACCGCTCAGCAACCCAAAAGCACACAAAAACACCTGGAGGAGTTTTCAAGCATGAAAATGAAGCGGATTTTCCCGTTGGCCCTGGCTGCCGCTCTCGCGGGGGGGCTTACGCTTGCCCTAAGCTTGCCAGCCCAGGCCGATGACACGTCGATCATCCTGCAATCGACCACATCGACGGCTAATTCCGGGCTTTACGACCACCTCCTGCCAAAGTTTTCGGAAAAGACGGGCATCACCGTGAATGTCGTTGCGGTCGGTACCGGCCAAGCCATTAAGAATGCGCAGAATGGCGATGGCGATGTGCTTCTCGTCCATGCCAAACCGGCTGAGGAGAGATTCGTGGCCGATGGCTTCGGCGTGAAGCGTTTCGATGTCATGTACAACGATTTCATCATTGTCGGCCCGGCGTCCGATCCAGCTGGTATTGCGGGTAAGAGCGATGTTGCGACCGCGCTCAAAGCCATTGCGGAAAGCCAAGCGGTTTTCACTTCGCGCGGCGATGATTCCGGTACGCATAAGAAGGAAAAGGCGCTCTGGACGGCCGCCGGCGTCGATCCTTCCGAAGCGAGCGGCACTTGGTACCGCGAAACGGGCTCCGGCATGGGGGCGACTTTGAATGCCGCCGTCGGTATGGATGCCTATGCGCTCACCGACCGGGGCACTTGGATTGCGTTTAAGAACAAGGGCGACTTCAAAATCGTTGTTGAGGGCGACGAAGCACTCTTCAACCAGTATGGCGTCATCCTCGTGAATCCTGAAAAGCACGCCCATGTGAAGGCCGAGGAAGGCCAAGCCTTTATCGATTGGATTCTGTCCGCCGAAGGCCAACAGGCGATCGCCGAATACAAGCTCGACGGCCAGCAGCTCTTTTTCCCGAATGCGGGCAAGGAAGGCAGCTGATTTCACGCAGCAAAAGGCGGGCGGGACGGTTTGGAAGATCCATGGCCGGTCCCGCCCTCCGTTTCTGACTTTTTCCATCAGGCAATTTGGGAGGCCCTGCCATGCCGTGGCGCCCGCGCCGGATCACGCATATCCTGGGGGTGGCGATCATCTCCGTCTTCTCCACAGCCGCCAATGCGGAGACCATCAGCCTCTACGCCGCTGGGAGCCTCAAATCGGCGCTTGGCGACGTTGCCAATGCCTTTGAAAAGGCCACTGGTGTCGAAATTGACCGTGCTTTCGGCCCATCCGGGCTTATGCGCGGCAGAATCGAGGAGGGTGAGGCGGCGCATGTGTTCGCTTCCGCCAACATGGCGCATCCGAAACGCCTTGAGGCGGCGGGCCGGGGCGGCCCGGTTGCCCTGTTTGCCCGGAACACGCTTTGCGCGCTCGCGCAGGACAACGTCGCGGTGACCACGGAAAACCTTCTCGATGCGCTTCTCGACCCGGCGATCCGCGTCGGCACGTCGACCCCAAAGGCCGATCCGGCCGGTGACTACGCCTTTGCGCTGTTCGACAAGGCGGAAGTCCTTTCGCCCGGCGCAACGGAAAAGCTAAAGGCAAAGGCGCTGCAGCTCACCGGAGGTCCCGACAGCGCAAAAGCACCCGAGGGACAGAACCCTTATGCCTGGGTTATGGAAAAGGACGAGGCCGACATCTTCCTCACTTATTGCACGAACGCCGTTCTCGCCAAGCGTCATAAACCGGATTTGCAGATCGTCGCGATATCCGATGCTCTGGCGGTCGGCGCGGACTACGGCATTATAGTGCTCGACGATGCACCGTTAGAGGCGTGGCGCTTTGCGTTGTTCGTGTTGTCGCCAAGCGGTCAGGACATTCTGCGAGACTACGGTTTCAAGGCCGACGCCGTGCCCGCGAAATAAGGTCCTGCACGTTCCTGAAGAGCGCTACACTGCGGTTGCTTGAAGAGAATGGCGTCGCTACGTCCATGAGGTCATTCGATCAACGCGGGGGTAAAGCCATTGGGCGCGGACGCAAAACGCTTTTCAGGCCGGTGTTTGTGCGGGGCCGTGCGCTATGAGGTGCGCGGCCCTTTAAGTCCGGCCCATGCCTGTCATTGCGGCCAATGCCGCAGGCAAAGCGGCCATTTCATTGTGGCCACGAGCGCGCGACGCGCTGATTTCATCCTCGCAAAAGACCGCGGGCTGAGATGGTACCGGTCATCGGATTTCGCCAAGCGGGGTTTTTGCGGTGAATGCGGCTCTGTGCTTTTCTGGGACGATGGCGGCGACGAGATCAGCATCAACGCCGGCGGCCTCGATCAGCCAACCGGTCTTGCCGTCACCAAACACATATTTGTCGACGACAAGGCGGACTACTACGACATCAAGGACGGGCTACCACAGTTCGCAGGTTATGACGAACCTATGCAGGATGCTTAGAGCGAAATCGGTCCAGTTTGAATTGAGTGCCCGCTCCGATCTTTTGCTCTAGGTCTGGCTCAAAAGCCCAAACACGCGGAGGAATGCCGTTAATGGTGAAGGGTCTGGCCTTTCTGGCAGTACGTTTGCGTTTGTTCGCACTCATTGCCGTTGCCGCACTTCTTTTCTCTCCTGAGGGCGCCGATGCCCGCACCATCACCGATTCCGCTGGGCGCATTGTCGATGTGCCGGATCAAGTCGCACGGGTTTATGCTTCGGGCCCGCCAGCCGCGATCATGCTTTATGTGCTGGCACCCGAAAAACTGGCTGGCTGGCCGCGGGCTCTGCGCGACGCGGAGCGGCCGTACATCGCCGAGGCTTATCGCGATCTGCCCGCAACCGGGCGGCTGACAGGACGCGGCGACACGGCGAACCTTGAAGTGGTCATCGGCGCGAATCCCGATCTCATCGTCGATTTCGGCTCGGTCAACGAAACGTATTCCTCGCTCGCAGACCGGGTTCAGGCGCAAACGGGCATTCCTTACGTGCTCATCAATGGACGGTTCGAGAACACGCCCGACGCCCTGCGTCTGATGGGCGAAATCCTTGGCGTCGAAGAGCGCGCCGAAAAGCTTGCCGCCTATGTTGAAATGCTTTTCGGCGACATTGATGCGGCGCTTGCCGATATCCCGCTGGATAAACGCCCCCGCGTTTACCTGGCGCGCGGGCCCGATGGGCTTGAGACAGGGCTTAGGGGTTCCATCAACACGGAAATCATCGAGCGGGCGGGCGGGCGCAACGTGGCCGATCCAGGTCTTGACAGCCCGGTGCGGCGCGGGCTGGTGCGCGCCTCGCCCGAACAGGTGATCATCGCCAATCCCGATACCATCGTGACCTGGGATCCGACCTTCTTTGAAAGCGTGTGGGAGACTCCCATCTGGCAGGGCATCGACGCAGTTGAAAACGGCAGGGTTTATCTCGCGCCGTCCTTGCCTTTTGGCTGGATTGACCGGCCTCCGTCTCTAAACCGGATCATGGGGCTTAGATGGCTGTCGGCCGTTTTCTTTCCCGACCGGTTTCCGCTCGATCTTGAGGCCGCGACACGTGAGTTCTATAGCCTTTTTTACCACGTCGATTTGCCGGATGAAGACCTCAACCGGTTGACCGCCGCCGCCAAGGGCGGACGGCCCGAATAGGCAAGAGAGATGGACGCGCGGCGAACGGACGCCGAACGAATCACGGACGTAAGCAACAGGCCTGCCAGGAACAGGGATGGAACAAGCTGGGCCACTGCTCTTTTCGCGATGGGTTTGGCCGTGCTTGCCGGCACTTTGGCCGCAATTACCATCGGCCCATTTCCCGTAACTCTTTCTGAAATCCTGAGCGCTCTCGTCCGCCTCATTACCGGCGCGCAGGACCCTTCCCACGCGCAAGTCGATACAGTGCTTTTCTCGGTACGCATCCCACGGGTGCTCGCGGCGCTTCTGGTGGGTGCGGCCCTCGCAGCGGCAGGGACGGTTTATCAAGGACTTTTCCGCAATCCGCTCGTTTCGCCGGATATTCTAGGTGTCTCGACCGGCGCCGGGCTTGGCGCGACGCTCGGCATTTTTCTCTCGCTTCCCGTTATCGCCATTCAGGGCCTTGCCTTTGTTACCGGCATGGCGACGGTGGCGCTGGTCTATATGGTAGCGACCGCCGTGCGCGGGCATGAGCCGACGCTTGTGCTCGTGCTTGCAGGCGTCGTGCTTGGCGCGCTTGCGGGCGCCACCATCTCGCTCATCAAAGTGCTGGCCGATCCCTACGATCAGCTTCCGGCCATCACCTTCTGGCTGCTGGGAAGCTTGGCGAGCGTGAAGCCCGACGAACTCTGGACCACGATTCCCGCCGTCTTGATCGGACTAATTCCGCTCGTCTTGTTGCGTTGGCGCATGAACCTGATGGCGCTTGGCGATGAGGAAGCGGCTGCCCTTGGCATCGATCCGCGCCGTTTGCGCATTCTCTTTGTGGCCTGCGCGACGCTAATGACCGCAGCTGTCGTCTCGATTTCGGGCGTCATCGGCTGGGTCGGTCTCGTGATGCCGCACATCGCCCGGCTGATCGTCGGCCCCAATTTCAACCGCCTCCTACCGGCGGCAATGCTCATGGGTGCGGGCTATCTCCTCGCCGTCGATACGCTCGCCCGCACGATCGCCGAGATTGAGACACCGCTCGGCATCCTGACGGCCTTCGTCGGCGCACCCGTTTTTCTTTGGCTCCTGGCAACGGGGAGACGGAGCTGGTGACGGTGCTTGAAGCGAACGAGGTCGGCTTCGGCTATCCGAGTTTCCCGGTGGGACGCGATGTGGACTTATCACTTGCGCCAGGCGAAGTGCTTTGTCTTCTGGGGCCGAATGGCTGCGGCAAGACCACGCTTTTCAAAACACTTCTCGGTCTCATACCGCGCCATGCCGGGCGGATCACGCTGGACGGCACGGATATCAAGCGGCTGGCGCGCTCGGAGATCGCACGTCAGATTGCCTATGTGCCGCAGGCGCATACCGCCGTCTTTCCCTACTCGGTGCGCGATATGGTGTTGATGGGACGCACGGCTCATCGCGGCCTTTTTGCAAGCCCGATGCAAAGCGATGGCGAGATTGCCGACCGGGCGCTTGAAACGCTCGGCATCGCCCATCTCGGACCACGCGATTACACCCGGATCTCCGGCGGCCAACGGCAATTGGCCCTCATTGCCCGCGCGCTTGCGCAGGAGACACCGCTTATCGTCATGGACGAGCCGACTGCTAGCCTCGACTTCGGCAATCAAGTACTCGTACTGCGTCAGGTTAAGAAACTCGCCGCCGCCGGCCTCGGCATCATCCTATCGACGCACAATCCGGACCATGTCTTTATCTGCGGTACATCCGTGATCGCCATGGAGGCCGGGCGCACAAAAGCCTCGGGCCCGCCCGTGGATGTGTTGACGCCAGCGCTCCTGAGCGCCGTTTATGGCGTTGATGTGCGTGTCGAAATTCTTTCGGACGGTACCCGCGTCTGCGCACCCGGCTTCGACAGTGCGGCGTGAGAACGAATCAGACACCAGTCATCATCCCTACCCCGACCCCCTGGTGCGGGGTGACGCCACTCTTTTCTCGCGGTAAAAGCGCGCCATGCTTCGCACTGCCCTGGCCAATCTCTCTCCCGCCGAACGGCTGATCGTCGCTCTTGACGTCGACAGCGTCGAAAAGGCACGCGCCTTGATCAACGTGCTCGGGCGAAGCGCCGGGGTATACAAGATCGGCCATCACCTGCTGTATAAGGGCGGGATAGATTTGGCCCGCGAATTGGCAAGCGAGGGTAAGCGCGTCTTTCTCGATGCCAAACTGCACGACATTCCCAATACGGTCGCCGCAGGGGTGAAAGCCATCGCCGAGATGGGCGCGGCTTTCGTTACCGTGCACGCTTATCCGCAGACCATGAAGGCGGCCGTCGAAGCCGCCGAAAACACGGGACTCACCGTGCTCGCTGTAACCGTGCTCACCAGTATGAGCGATGACGATGCCCATGATGCCGGTTACGCCCTGCCGCCGAAGGATCTCGTTTTCAAGCGCACCGTTTTTGCCGCGCGCAATGGCGTGCCGGGTCTGGTCTGTTCCGCCCAAGAGGTGACGATGATCCGCCGATCCGTCGGCGAGGGGCTTTTACTTATCACCCCGGGGGTCCGGCCCGCCGGAACCTCGCCTGACGATCAGAAAAGAGTGACGACACCGGCTGACGCGATTGCGGCAGGGGCCGATTTCATTGTGGTTGGCCGGCCCATCACGGCCGCCTCGAACCCTAAATCCGCCGCCAATGCGATTATCGCGGAGATTCAGGACGGAAAATAGGAAAACTAGCTGACCGTAACGTCATAAAGCTGTCACAAAGTGATTCTCGCGCCTGTTTTGCAAAAGACTCTGAGAGGGAAAAGCCCAATGCCTAAAGCCTATTGGATCGCTCGGGTCGATGTTCAGGACCCTGAAGCCTATAAAAACTACGTTGAAGGTGCGAAAGGCGCATTCGCGCGCCATGGGGCGAGATTTCTGGTGCGTGGCGGGGCTGTTGAGCCGCTTGAAGGGAATGCAAGAGCCAGAAATGTGGTGATTGAGTTTGCATCCATGGATAAAGCACGCGCCTGTTTCAACGATCCGGAATATCAGGCGGCGCGGCAGCACCGTTTGCCTGTTTCGGAGATCGATTTGGTTCTTGTCGAAGGCCATGAGTGACCGAAAAAGCGATTCCCTGCGCCCGACCGCCAATCCTGCAACTCCTCTTGTTTCGCACCCGTAATAAAAAGCCGTCCCATGCAAGATCCGCTTAAAGGGCCCATGAAGCTTGTCGTCACCGGCGCCGCTGGGCGGATGGGCCGTGCGCTCATCCGCTCTGTATCGGAGAATCCCAATACGGTCCTTCACGCTGCAATCGAAAGGGACGGCAACGAGGCCATCGGCACAGATGCGGGCACGCTTGCGGGACTTGAGCCGATCGGTATCGCTGTGAGCGATGATTTGCTCTCGGCCATTGTCGAAGCGGAGGGCATTCTCGATTTCACGACGCCGAATGCGACCGTCGCCACCTCTGAGTTCTCCGCCCAGGCCCGGATCGTTCACGTGATCGGCACGACGGGCTTTGAAGAAAGCCATTTGACAGCGCTCAAGGCCGCCGGCCGGCATGCAACGATCATCCGTTCCGGCAATATGAGCTTAGGGGTCAACCTTCTTGCGGCAATCACCAAACAGGTGGCGCAAGCGCTCGACGCGGATTTCGACATCGAGGTTGTCGAGATGCATCACCGTCACAAGGTGGATGCACCCTCCGGCACGGCCCTTCTTCTGGGCGAGGCGGCCGCCGAAGGCCGCGGCCTCGACCTGGCCGAAAACTCCGTCCGCGTGCGCGACGGCTATACGGGCGCGCGGCAAAAGGGAACCATCGGATTTGCGACCCTGCGGGGCGGGTCGGTCATTGGCGAGCACTCCGTCATCTTCGCGGGCGAGGGTGAGCGTGTCGAACTGACGCATCGGGCGGGCGACCGCGCCATCTTCGCGCACGGTGCGGTAAAGGCCGCGCTTTGGGGCCGGGGCAAGAAACCCGGCCTCTATAACATGGCCGACGTGCTGGGGCTTGGCGGCGGCGGCTGAACCCGCTTAAAAGCAAGCACCCTTTCATTTGCGCGCCCGCGCATCATCTGAAGCCTGTAAACGATTTGAGGAAGTGACATGGAGCGCCTTCTCGTCCTTGTCCGGCACGGCCAAAGCGAGTGGAACAAAAAGAACCTTTTCACCGGCTGGAAAGACGTCGATCTCACCGAAAAAGGCGTGGCGGAGGCAATCACCGCCGGCAAATCCCTGAACGATCTGAAACTCCGCTTCGATATCGCCTTTACCTCGGATTTGATCCGTGCCCAACGCACGCTCGATCTGATGCTCAAGGAGCTTGATCAGAGCGGTCTGGACATCGTCCGGGATCAGGCGCTGAATGAGCGCGATTACGGCGACCTCACCGGGCTGAACAAGGACGGTGCGCGCAAGAAATGGGGTGATGAGCAGGTTCACATCTGGCGCCGTTCCTTCGATGTTCCGCCGCCCGGCGGCGAAAGTCTGAAAGATACCGCTGACCGGGTCCTGCCCTATTACCGCGCGCATATCCTGCCGCGCGTTCTGAACGGCGAGCGGGTGCTTGTTTCGGCTCACGGCAATTCGCTGCGCGCGCTCATCATGGACCTTGAAGGCCTGTCGGGCGAGGAAATCCTCAAACGGGAACTGGCGACCGGCGTGCCGATCATCTACCGGCTGGCCGAGGATGGCGGTATAGCTTCGAAAGAAGACCTGGCCGTTTTAGCTGCCACCGCGCCTTAAGCGAAAACCGATACGCTCTTGAGCGCTTTTCCGAAGGCGCGGCCGAAATCCCGCTTTTCGCAGGGCGGAAGGAAGGAACCGACCGCTATCGTGCGCCCTTCGGCGGCGACACGCAGACCCGTGACCACATCTTCATCGCAGTCCATGTGAAAGCGTGCCCAATATGGGTTCATGCGCACTTCGGTGACATCGCCGCGTTCCGAAACGCGGCGGATCACGAGCGCGTCCTTGGACAGCTCCACCGTTTCATAGGCACGCGCGGAGCGGTAGCTCATGCGGAAAGCAAGAAAAATGAGGAGAATGTCGAGCCCGAAAAAGCCGAACACAGGCCAAGCGCCGATCGCCAGGAAAGCGAGACCGGCGACGAAGCTCACACCCGCAACAAGCGACATCACAATGAGAAACCCTCGCCGCCCAAGTGAACGGTGGGGCATTAGCGTCGCGGAGAAAAAGGGCTGTTGATTGTGGCCGTCGGCTGTTTCTGTCGTCATGCCGCTGAATTATAGACAGATGATGGCGAAGGAACAGACGACGGCGAAAGGAAAAGGCGATCCGCCGCAGGGGGCAAAGATGCGGACGCCGAAAAAACGCCTTCCCCGCAGCCGTTTGACCAAGCAAGAGATCCAAGCGCTTTTTGCCCGCCTCTCCGCCATCAATCCCGAACCGCAGGGTGAGTTGGAGTACATCAATCCTTATACCCTGCTTGTGGCTGTCGTTTTGTCGGCCCAGGCAACCGATGTGGGAGTAAACAAGGCCACAAGGGCGCTTTTTGCCATTGCCGACACGCCCGAAAAGATGGTGGCGCTCGGCGAAGACAAAGTGCGCGACCACATCAAAACCATCGGCCTTTACCGGAACAAGGCCAAGAACGTGATCGCGCTCTCGCAAACACTGATGGAGGAGTTCGGTTCAAGGGTGCCGGAAGATCGTGAAGTTCTGGAAACGCTGCCGGGGGTGGGCCGCAAAACGGCCAATGTCGTTCTGAATATCGCATTCGGCCATGAGACGATTGCTGTCGATACGCATATCTTCCGTGTCTCCAACCGCACGGGGCTCGCACCTGGTAAAGACGTGCTCCAGGTCGAATTGATGCTTGAACGCATCGTACCGGATGATTTCAAGCGCCACGCTCACCATTGGCTCATCCTGCATGGCCGGTATATCTGCAAGGCGCGCAAACCCGAATGCTGGCGTTGTCCGATTACCGAAATATGCCGGTTCCCAGAAAAAACGCCGGAGCCTGGGACGGCTCCGGCGGCAAAAGCGAAAACGCGGTCCAACAAGGCTGCTTAACGAGGCATGCCGGATCCCATTGCCCCGATTTCAAGCAGTGGCCTCGCACAGGTGCTCGCGCT
>JAKSCL010000312.1 GCA_022360615.1 Hyphomicrobiales bacterium | reverse complement strand
CGGCCGATGAACTGGCCCTTGTTGGGATGGACGAAGCGGTCGAGCGCCGACTCGTAAGCCGCGTATTCGATGGAGAGTTCGCGCGGGATGAGCCGGTAGGATTTCTCGACCCGGAGCGAATCCATCGCCCTGATACCGAAAGGCTTCAGGCCGAAATCCCTCCCCGCCTCCATCAGAAGGTCGAAGATGGTGTTCTGCATCTCGATCGGGTGGTGCAGCTCCCAGCCGAGTTCGCCGACGAAGTTGACGCGTAGCGCATGCGCCTGCGCGACGCCGATATCGATGAAGCGTCCCGAGAGCCAGGGGAACGCCGCGTTGGATAAGTCCGTATCGGTGAGCCGCTGAAGAACGTCGCGGGCATGCGGACCGGCAAGGACGAGGACGCCGTATTGCGTCGTGCAGGGCTGGAAGCGCACGCTGCCGTCAAGCGGTAGATGCTTCCAGAGCGTGTCGTGGTCGTGCCGCTCGAAAGCGCCCGCCGAGACCAGATAATATGTCTGCGGCGCCATCTTGTAGATGGTGAACTCCGAGCGCACGCCGCCGTTCAAGGACAGCATGTGGCAGAGATTGACGCGGCCCACCCTTTTCGGGATGCGGTTTGCGACAAGGCCGTCGAGCCAGGCCTCGGCACCGGGCCCCGAAACGATGCATTTCGCAAAGGCTGACATATCGAGAAGGCCAACTTTTTCATGCACATGCTGGCATTCATTGCCAACATGCTCGAAGTAGTTGGGCCGGCGGAAACTCCAAAACTCCCGCACCTTGCCGTCTTGTGCGGGTGCATGATTGTGGTTGGTGATGAGGTCCGGCTTTTGGATGGCTGAGAGGTCGGTGCCAAGCTCTTCGGGCGCGAACCAGTTCGGCCGCTCCCATCCATAGACGGAACCGAAGACGGCGCCCAGGGCCTTCATCCGGTCGTAGCACGGCGCGCGCTTCAAGGGACGCGCCGCGGCACGCTCCTCGTCGGGGTAATGGACGGTGAAGACATTCGCGTAGGCCTCCTCGTTCTTCTCTTTGAGGTAGCCGCGCGAGGCATAAGGGCCGAAACGGCGCGGATCGACACCCATCATATCGATGGAAGGCTCGCCCTCGACCATCCACTCGGCCAACTGCCAGCCGGCGCCGCCCGCCGCCGTCACGCCGAAGGAATGGCCCTCGTTCAGCCAGACATTGGGGAGATCCCAGCCCGGACCGATGATGGGCGAGCCGTCGGGCGTATAGCAGATCGCGCCGTTATAGACCTTCTTGACCCCCACCTCTCCGAAGTAAGGCACGCGCTCAATCGCCGTTTCGATATGCGGCTCGAGCCGTTCGATGTCTTCCTGGAAGAGTTCGTATTCCGAGTCGTCCGAAGGGCTGTCCACATAGCAGACCGGCGCGCCCTTCTCATATGGCCCGAGCAGCAGGCCGTAATTCTCCTCGCGCATATACCAGGAGGAATCGGATTCGCGCAGCACGCAAAGCTCCTCCCCGCCTGCGTCGCGGAACGCCTTGATCTCCGGATGCGGCTCGGTGACGATGTATTGGTGCTCGACCGGCATGACCGGGATGTCGAGCCCCAGCATCTCACCCGTCTTGCGCACGAAATTGCCGGACGCCGTGACGATGTGCTCGCATATAATATCGCCCTTGTCGGTCTTCACGAGCCATTCGCCGGAGGCTGTGCGCTCAAAGCCCGTCACCGTCGTATAGCGATGAATCCTGGCGCCCATGTCGCGCGCGCCCTTTGCCATCGCCTGGGTCAGGTCGGCGGGCTGGATATAGCCGTCCTCCGGGTGCTGGATCGCGCCGATCAAGCCCTCGGTGTTCACATAAGGCCATTTTGCCGCGATCTCGCCGGGCTCCATCCAGGACACGTCGATCCCGATCGTCTTTGCGACGCCCATATAGTATTTGTACTCGTCGGTGCGGTCGGACTGGCGCGTCAGGCGCACATTCGAGACGACGCTGAAGCCGACATTCTGGCCAGTCTCCTCCTCAAGCGTCTTGTAGAAGCGCACCGAGTATTTGTGAATCTGGCCCACCGAGTAGCTCATGTTGAAGAGCGGCAGGAGCCCCGCCGCATGCCAGGTGGAGCCCGAGGTCAGTTCCTTGCGCTCCAGGAGGACGCAATCCGTCCAGCCTTTTTTCGCCAGATGATAAAGGGTCGAGACGCCGACGACGCCGCCGCCCACAACCACAACCCGCGCATGCGTTTGCATTGGCTTGCCTCCTCACCACGGCGTCTTGAGGACGCCCGTATTTTCCAATTGTGAAGAGGTTAGGCTGAGCCGTCGAGCCGCTTTAGGCGCGAAGCGACACGCGCTTGGAGAATTCCGACATGGGAAGAATGGCATTGAATGTGCGGCAGGCTTGACGCCACGCTCCGCCGCTCCGGCGAAGACTGGAATCCGTCTCTTGACATGACCCGTTGCATTGACGCGGCCGCCGGGCTGAGAGAGGCGGGGCCGGTTATCGGCAGTGAAAAGGCTTCAACTAACGCTCCAGCAGCAGCTCCATATCCTTATGCGGAATGCCCGCATCGAGATACTCGTCTCCAAACGCGCGAAACCCCATCTTTCGATAGAAGTCCAGGGCGTGGCTCTGCGCGCTCAGCCGGACGGTTTTTGCAGATTTCCCCGCGGCAACGCGCTCGATGACGAATCCGATAACCGCCGCGCCGATACCTTGGCCGCGCTTTTCCGGTGAAACGCAAACCCTTTGTATCTTCGCATAGCCGTCAGCGACCCTGAATCGCGCCGCCCCAACGGGAATGCCGTGGATTTTCGCAAGCACATGGGTGCATCCGTCATCCTGGCCATCGAATTCCTCGGCCTCGGACACCCCTTGCTCATCGATAAAAACCGCCCGCCGAAGCCTCATGCATGCTTCAATCTCGTCTTTTGCAGTTGCTATCGAAATAGCCGGTCTCATGTGCAGGCTTTCCAAAATTCCCAGGACTTCCGGAAACATCGCGTGACGGTCCCGAACGCCGCAACCCATGATTGAGCGCCGATGCGCCGGGAAACGGATGCCGGGCTTCGCCGCAAGGCGCCTCACGGCATATTGGCGATCTCGGCCAGTTCGAGCGCCCGCCGGGCGGTCATCTCCATGACGCAATAGGCGCTAATCGGCCCGGCCATGGTCCCGCCCCCGAATTGCAGGCGCGGGAAGGCGCAGTTGGCGTCACGGTACTCAATCCAAAGGCGCTGGACGTCGCGCAGGCCTGCGGACGCTTCCTCGGAGAGGATCGAGCGCGCCTTCTGATAGTGCCGGTTCAAGAGTTCGTCCCAAATATCGGCCTCGCGCGAGGCGCAGGCCGTCATGCCCACCGTTGTCATACCCTCGTCGGTCTCCATGCAAGGATCGGCGACAACGCCAATACAGATGCCGGGTTTCTCCTTCGCGGCACGTGCGCTTGACAGGCAGTCCGCGACGGCGAGCCGTTCGGCGGGCCGCGGCGTGAACGGATCGTCCGCCGCAGCCGGCCTCGCGCCCGCAAGGAAAACCGTCAAGAATGCGCAGCAAAAGCGAAGCGCGGCTATGGTGCCCTCTCCGATCGAATCCGGGATAGTGCTGTTTTACAGCGTCTTGGCCGCCGCTCAAGTGATGCGCGCCAGCAACGTCTTTTCTGCGGCGGGGCGGGCATGGACCGCCTTGTAGTAGCGCGCCAGATGCGGCAGTTCCGGGCGTTCGAACGGCATGAGAAAATAGCGGTGGGTGAAAGCGCCAACGCCGACATCGCCGATGGTGAAGGACTCGCCGGCCACGAAAATCCGCGAGGCAAGCCATGTGTCGAGTATCCCCATCAGCCGGTTCGTATCGGCGACCGATTTCTCGACCGCCGCCATATCCCGCTCCTCGGGTGGAAACCGGATAAGATTCCAAAAAGCGGGCTGCATCACGGGCCAGGCCGTCACCGCCTGCCAGGTCAGCCATTGGTCGGCGATGGCGCGGACCTCGCGCTCCGCCGGCCAAAGCGTGCCATGCCCGTATTCCTGGGCGAGATAGCGGACGATCGCATTCGATTCCCAAAGCACGAAATGGCCATCGACCAAGGTCGGCACCGTGCCGTTGGGATTCATCGCGATATATTCCGGCGTGCCGACAACGCCATGTTCGCGGCCGGCTGGGCGGAGTTCGAAATCGACGCCCAGCTCGCGCAGGGCGAACAGGGCTTTTTGCACATTGATGGAGTTGTCGCGACCGTAAAGGATCATGAGTTTCACGCCGTCCTGTCGAAAAGCTCGCGGCCGATCAGCATCCGCCGGATTTCTGAGGTGCCCGCACCGATTTCATAGAGCTTGGCGTCGCGCAAGAGGCGGCCCGTCGGATAATCGTTGATATAGCCGTTCCCGCCGAGGGCCTGGATCGCCTCAAGCGCCATCCATGTGGCCTTTTCAGCCGCATAGAGAATGGCCCCAGCTGCGTCCTCTCGGCCATCGGTCTGGGGATCATGGCCGCCTGCATGGATCAGGTCATGCCCTACATGCACGAGCGCAAGCAGTTCGGCCAGCCGATCGGCACCTTCCAGCTGATGCAGGGCAAGATCGCCGACATGTACACGACGATGAACGCCTGCCGCGCCTACGTCTATGCGGTGGCCAGCGCCTGCGATCGCGAACAGACCACGCGTTTCGACGCCGCGGGGTGTATTCTGTTCGCGGCCGAAAAAGCGACGTGGATGGCCGGCGAGGCGATCCAGGCGCTGGGCGGAAACGGGTACATCAACGAGTATCCGGCGGGACGGCTGCTGCGCGACGCCAAGCTCTACGAGATCGGCGCGGGCACCAGCGAGATCCGGCGCATGCTGATCGGCCGTGAACTGTTCGAGGCCAGCCGCTAGACCCCATGCCGCGCATCGAAAGCAAAGCCAGGATCGGATCCGAGGAATTCGAGAAGAACGCTCGGGCCAATCGCAAGCTCGCCGAAGAGCTCACCGAACTCCACGCGAAGGTCGCGGAAGGCGGCAGCGAGCGTGCACGCAAGAAGCACCTGTCGCGCGGCAAACTCCTGCCGCGTGACCGCATCCGCAAGCTGGTCGATCGCGGCGCGCCGTTCCTCGAGATCGGCCAACTCGCCGCTTACGGGCTCTACGACAATGAAGTGCCCGCAGCGGGCGTGATCGCGGGCATCGGCCAGGTCAACGACATCGACTGCATGATCGTCGCGAACGACGCGACCGTGAAAGGCGGCACCTACTATCCGCTCACCGTCAAGAAACATCTGCGTGCACAGGAGATCGCCGAGCAGAACGGTCTGCCGTGCATCTATCTCGTCGACTCCGGCGGCGCCTACCTGCCGATGCAGGACGAGGTTTTTCCCGATCGCGACCATTTCGGCCGCATCTTCTTCAACCAGGCACGGCTGTCGGCACTCGGCATCCCGCAGATCGCGGCGGTGCTCGGTTCGTGCACGGCCGGCGGCGCGTACGTCCCAGCGATGTGCGACGAGGCTGTGATCGTCAAGAAACAGGGGACGATATTCCTCGGCGGACCGCCGCTCGTGAAAGCCGCCACCGGTGAAGTCGTCGATGCCGAGACCCTGGGTGGCGGCGACGTGCACTCACGGATCTCCGGCGTCACCGATTACCTGGCGGATGACGACTCGGAAGCGCTGGAGATGGTGCGCGAGATCGTTGCGAACCTGAACTGGCAGAAAGCGCCGCTCGCCGGCCTTCGCGAACCGGTCGACCCCGCGTACGCGGCCGAGGAACTGTACGGGATCGTGTCGCGCGACTACCGATTCACGTATGACGTCCGGGAAGTGATCGCGCGCATCGTCGACGGCTCGGATTTCCAGGAATTCAAAGCGCTGTTCGGGCCGACGCTCGTCACCGGTTTCGCGCACCTGTACGGATACCCGGTCGGCATCCTCGCGAACAACGGCATCCTGTTCTCGGAGTCGTCGCTCAAGGGCGCGCACTTCATCGAGCTCTGCGCGAAGCGCGGCACGCCGCTCGTCTT
>JAKSCL010000311.1 GCA_022360615.1 Hyphomicrobiales bacterium | reverse complement strand
TTCTTACGAGCCTTGGCCGAGTCACCTAGAAGCAAGTCAACTTCTGTAGGCCTGAAGTATCTTGGGTCAACTTCAACAATAACTTGTCCTGTTGCCTTATCGATACCTTTTTCCTCAACACCTTCGCCTTGCCATTCGATTTCGATTTTGCCGAACCCGTTGCGCGCCGTTTGGGCGCCGTTTTTTCAGCTGCAGCCACCTGCAAGCCTCCCTGATCGCATTGATTTCCCGCCCATTTTCCGGGCATCTCCCACATAGTTCAATCCATAGCCGAAAAATTGGTGGCCAAGCAAACGGAAGTCACCCCTATTCGCACCGCCAAAACCGATTAAGTCTTTTTTCGGATTGTGGAGGGTTGGGAAGCTCGGATTCCGGCATTCAATCGGCACCGCGGCGGTCGAGCATGATGACGAGTTCATGCGGATCGGCGTAATTGAGATCGAGCCTTGCGCGCTCGTCCAGCATGTCGGGATCGAGTTCCTCCGGCTTCATCAGCGCAATCCGCTGCTCAAGCGCGGCGCGTTCGGCCTCAAGCGCTTCAAGCCGCTCCGTTAGCGTCACGGCCCGGCGCTCCAGCCGCTCCATGGCCGTGACGCCGAAGGCGCCATGATAAAGGTGGTAGCTGAAATAGCTCGCTATGCCGAGGCAGGCGACGGGAATCCAAAGCCCGCGCATGCGGCTGCGCGCCCGTTTCCGGTTTTGCCCGTGCATGAATCTCACCTCCAGGTTAATGCGGAGGCTAGAGACGGCCGGTTACCGGAGCATTAGCGGCAACGCATATTTCGCAGCGATTTCGACCCTTATTGGGCCAAGGCGTTCCGGCCCGCATAGACCGCAGCAGGCCCGAGCTCCTCTTCGATCCTTAAGAGCTGATTGTATTTGGCGAGCCGGTCGGAGCGGGCCAGCGAGCCGGTCTTGATCTGGCCGCAATTGGTGGCGACCGCGAGATCGGCAATCGTCGTGTCCTCGGTCTCGCCGGAGCGGTGAGACATCACCGCCCGGTAAGCCGCCTTATGCGCGGTCTCCACGGTATCGAGGGTTTCTGTGAGCGAGCCGATCTGGTTCACCTTGATCAGGATCGCGTTTGCGATGCTGCGGCCGATTCCCTTCTGGAGCCTGGTCTTGTTCGTGACGAAAAGATCATCCCCGACCAACTGGCAGCGACCGCCGACAACGCGGGTGAGTTCGGCCCAGCCATCCCAATCGTCCTCTGCCATCCCGTCTTCGATCGAAACGATCGGGTAATTGTCCACGAGTTCGGCAAGGTAGTTCGCCATCTGGCCGCTTTCGAGCGTCTTGCCTTCGCCTTCGAGCCGGTAATGGCCGTGGGTGTAGAACTCGGTCGCGGCAGCATCGAGCGCGAGCACAACATCGTCGCCCGGGTTGTAGCCTGCCGTCTCGACCGCCCGCATGATGAAGTCCAGCGCTTCTGAGGCCGATCCGAGGTTGGGTGCAAAACCGCCCTCATCGCCGACATTGGTGCTGTGGCCCGCGTCCTTCAGCGCTTTCTTGAGCGTCTGAAACACCTCGGCCCCGCAGCGCAGCGCATCGGAAAAGCTCCCCGCGCCGACAGGCATGATCATGAATTCCTGAATGTCGATAGGGTTGTCGGCATGCGCACCGCCGTTCAGAATATTCATCATGGGCACCGGCAGGACCCGCGCATTCGTTCCGCCGACATAGCGGTACAGCGGCAGGCCGTTTGCCTCAGCGGCCGCCTTTGCAAGCGCCAGCGACACGCCAAGGATCGCGTTCGCGCCAAGCCGGCTTTTGTTCTCGGTGCCATCGAGCGAAATCATCACCCGATCCATATGGACCTGATCTTCGGCATCCATGCCGCCGAGCGCATCGTAGATCTCGCCGAGCACCGCATCGACGGCCGCCTGGACACCCTTGCCGCCATAGCGGCTGCCGCCATCGCGCAATTCGACCGCCTCATGCGTTCCCGTGGACGCACCGGACGGAACGGCCGCACGGCCAAGCGAGCCGTCTTCCAGAACAACCTCAACCTCGACCGTGGGGTTGCCACGGCTATCCAGAATTTCACGGGCAATGATGTCAACAATGGCGGTCATGCGGCTCCCCAGGCGAGAAATGGCGCCGCTTGCTACCATAAGGGCATTGCGCAGGAAAGTGCGCACACGCCGGAATCCGGGCATGAACCACATCATTTGCCGCGTGGCTGCACCGGAGCGGGACGCCGCCGGTTCAAACATGGGGACAATGGACATGCCAGCGCATATCCGAGGACGCGTGACGCAAAATGATTGTTAAGCGATCAGCAAAACCTAGACTTCGGCAAGCCAATTCGAATGCACCCACCCGGTCTTGTCTGGGTTGCCGTCTGCGTCGGCTTTAGCGACAAGCCACCAGACACCGTCGGTTTGAATGGGTATCACCCGCGTACCGTTCGGAAGCGCTTCCAACACGGGGAAGCCGACGCCCGGCCCCTCCCGCAAGTTCAGACCGTTGACGGAAATGACCTGAAACCAGCCATTGCCCGATCCGTTCCCGTCCGGGCGCCCGAACAAACGGTCCTTAAAGCGCTCCAGTTCAAACACGGGGCCAGGGTCCCGTTTGCCGCGGTAGCCGGAAATGTCGTCATGGCCGACGACCTTGCTCTGCGAAATGCCGTAATGCGTGCATATCGCTCTCGACGCCGCGAGGGCGGCGTCGAGCTGAGCGGCATCGAAAACCTCCCAGCCGCTCTCGCGGCTGTCGAGCTTGTGGGTGGCGACCGCGACACGCTCTTGAGGCACGGCGGCCCCCGTCCAGCTTGCCCAACCCCGGGACATGCGGCTGAGCTTGCCCCAATTCACAATCTCAATGCCGATCGAGAAGGCGTTGAAGTTCGTCCGCCCGCCCAGCCTGCTTCTTCCGGCATGCCAGAGCCTTTGATTGAAGCGGCCCATTTGGATGACCGAGCCGTCATGGCCGATGACAAGATGAGCGGATGCATTGGCATCGGGATTATTGAACCAGCCGACAGTTCCCCTAAGCGTTCCACTGGCTGTGTAGTGCATGACCAGGTATTCTGGCGTTATTTCGCCTCTCGATTTGTTCGGTGTATCGTCGAAAAGAACGGTTTTCCCGTCAGGGCCAATCAGCCTATCATTCCTTATTCTCATTCCTAGCGCTCTTCACAAGTGAAGGAGAGCGGAATGCTGGAATATGATTTGGGAATGATCCGGTTCTTACTCTGACCCTTTCATGGTTTTTCGCAATGCAACCGCGCCATGATTGCGGCAGACACAGGCTTATTCCGGTGCGTTGAACTGTTTCGCAACCGTATCGAAGCTTTGAAGCCGTTCCAAAAGATCACGCATTTGGTTCAAAGGCACCATATTCGGGCCGTCGGACGGCGCATTGTCTGGGTCGTTATGCGTTTCAATGAAAAGCCCCGCGACCCCGACCGCGACGGCTGCTCTGGCCAAAACGGCGACAAATTCGCGCTGACCGCCCGAGGCGGTCCCCTGCCCGCCTGGCTGCTGCACCGAATGCGTCGCGTCAAATACGACCGGACAGCCCGTTTCCGCCATAATCGGCAGAGCGCGCATGTCAGTGACGAGCGTGTTGTAGCCAAAGCTTGCGCCGCGCTCGGTCAAAAGCAGGTTGGGATTTCCGGCCTGCATCACCTTGGCCACAACGTTCTTCATGTCCCAGGGAGCAAGGAATTGACCCTTTTTGACGTTCACGGCGCGGCCGGTCCCGGCAGCCGCCAACAGCAAGTCCGTCTGACGGCACAAGAAAGCGGGAATTTGCAGGACATCGACTGCTTCCGCGACCGCCGCGCACTGCGCGGGTTCGTGCACATCGGTCAGAACCGGGATACCGAGGCTTTCCCGGATTTCCCGAAACACCGGCAGAGCACCCTCAAGGCCAATGCCGCGGGGACTGCCAGCGCTTGTCCGGTTCGCCTTGTCGAAGGAGCTTTTATAAACGAGGCCGATGCCAAGTTTTCCGCAGATCGCCTGCAGTTCCGAAGCGATCATCAGGGCGTGATCGCGGTTCTCCATCTGGCATGGGCCCGCAATCAGGGAAAACGGCGCGTTATTTGAGAATGTGACACCGCCCACGGCGATGGCGGAACTGGGTTGCATCAATCGCTATCCCTGGCACGGCTATTTAGACGGCTTGAAAGGCGAGAACGGTTCCAAAGGCTGTCGCAGGATCAAGCACAAGAAGGCCTTCCCGGCAATCGTAAGCAATCCCGTTTTCTTCGAGGCAGCTTTCGCATGCCCCCATATCGGCAACGCCCACAAGATAGCCGGCAAGGCCCGGAGATGGGCCCATCGGCGCTCTGCCGAACCGGTTGTAGACGGCATCCGGCGTGATAACGGTGAGAAGCCCGCGCGGCGTATCGATGGCGATCCCGCCGTCGATCACCTGATGAATACAGCCCGAAAAGCCTTCCAGAAATCCGGCATGGCTTTTCGGGTCAGCGGAGACGAAGACAACCTCAGTCACGCCCGTCGCCGTGTTCCGGTGGCGCTGGAATTCCGGCTTCCAGAACAGTTCCGGCGCCCATTGCTCGCAGGTGAAGAAACTGGTTTCCCGCATCAAGGGATCGGCGGCGAAGGTGAGATTGAAGCCCACCGTCACGACACTCCCATCGGGGAGCTTAGCGTTGCGCGAGAAATGAAAGGGATCGAAGAGATGCAGGCCAACGGCTTCGTAGGCTGCGCGATCCACCTTGGCGTCTGCGCTTTCAAGCACCAGCATCGAAAAACCGTGACCGTATTTTTCAAGGAAGTCCTTGTTGAAGGCCGCGAAGTTGAAGGCGGTTTCGCTGCTTGCGGGAATGAGGCTGTCGTCATAGAGGCCTAAAAGCTCAAGGAAACTCCCCTGGAACTGGACAATCCGGTTGGCCGTACCGAAAGGGTGTCGGTTCTGCGGTGTAAGCGTGAAGCCGAGCTTTTCGTAGAACGCAGCCAAGGCACCCAAATCGCGGGCCGGGAGCACAAGATGGTCGATGCCGCGCTGCGCGGCTACCGTTTCGTTCCCGGCCATGGGTTAAAGTCCTACACCAGTCTCGATTGCTCGACCGCAGCGCCCACAAAGGACGCAAAAAGCGGATGCGGCTCGAACGGCCTCGATTTCAGTTCAGGGTGATACTGCACGCCAATGAACCAGGGATGTCCGTCGATCTCAACCGTTTCCGGCAAAACGCCGTCCGGTGACAAACCGGCGAAGCGGAGACCGGCGGCTTCAAGGCGCTCGCGGTAGCCGATGTTCACCTCATAGCGGTGACGGTGGCGCTCGAAAATCCGCGTCCGGTTATAAATCCCGGCAATCCTGCTCCCCTCCGACAGCGCCGCCTCGTACGCGCCGAGCCGCATGGTGCCACCGAGATCCCCATCGGGGCAGCGTTGCTCAAGAGCGTTTCCCTTGAGCCATTCGGTCATCAAACCGATCACGGGCTCGGATGTCGCACCGAACTCCGTCGAATTGGCGTTTTGAATGCCGGCAAGGCTGCGGGCCGCCTCGATGACGGCCATCTGCATGCCAAAACAGATGCCGAAATAGGGCACGCCCTTTTCGCGCGCAAAACCGGCGGCCTTGATCTTGCCTTCGGCGCCGCGTTCGCCAAATCCACCGGGCACGAGGATCGCATGCACATCCTCAAGCTGCGCAGCGGGATCCTCCTGTTCGAAAATTTCCGATTCAATCCAGCGCAGATTGACTGTGACATTGTTCGCGATTCCGCCGTGGATAAGCGCCTCGCGCAGCGATTTGTAGGCGTCGAGCAGCCCCGTATACTTGCCAACGACGGCAATCGTGACGGCACCTTCGGCATTCTTGATACGGTTGGTGATGTGATGCCAGCGCTGAAGGTCCGGCTTTGGCGCCGCGGCAATCTGGAAGGCGTTCAGCACTTCCTCGTCGAGACCTTGGGCGTTGTAGCTCGCCGGCACGTCGTAAATTGTTTGCAGATCGAGCGCCTGGATGACGGCCGATTCCCGCACGTTACAGAAAAGCGCGATCTTGCGTTTTTCCTCTTCCGGTATCGGGCGGTCGCAGCGGCACAGAAGAATGTCCGGCTGAATGCCGATCGAGCGCAGTTCCTTCACAGAATGCTGCGTCGGCTTCGTCTTCATTTCGCCTGCGCTCGGGATGAAGGGCAGAAGCGTCAGATGAATGAAGATGGCGTCGCCGCGCGGCAATTCCTGGCCAAGCTGGCGTATCGCCTCGAAGAAGGGCAGCCCCTCGATGTCGCCGACTGTCCCACCGATTTCGCAAAGCACGAAGTCAAAGCCCTCATTGCCTTCAAGCACGAAGGATTTGATTGCATCCGTCACATGCGGAATGACCTGGACAGTCGCGCCCAGATAGTCGCCGCGCCGCTCCTTGGCGATAATGTCCTGATAGATGCGCCCCGTGGTGATGTTGTCGCGAGCATTGGTGGGCCGGCCCGTGAAACGTTCATAGTGGCCAAGATCAAGGTCGGTCTCCGCCCCATCGTCGGTGACGTAGACCTCGCCATGCTGGTAAGGGCTCATCGTGCCCGGATCGACGTTGAGATAGGGGTCGAGCTTGCGCAAACGCACGGAGTAGCCCCGCGCCTGCAGCAGAGCGCCAAGAGCCGCTGAGGCGATGCCTTTTCCAAGGGAGGAAACCACGCCGCCGGTGATGAAGATGTACCGCGCCATGGGCTTGCAGAATACACGAATGGGCTGGATTGCGAACAGGCTCAGTTGACCGATTGGCCGCCTGCGGACCGTTCATACACAGATCAATGCGGTTACCGGAACCGGAAACCGCCGGTTACGCACAAAAGGTTGCCGATGGCTGGGCTTTTCGCCCGAATCACTGCGCCTGGGGAACTTGCGGGCCGTCTTGCCCCTGCAATTGCTGAAGCTGGTCGAGGACGGAGCCGCCAGGTGCCGGGGCAGCCGGCGCGGTCTCACCGGCCTCTTCCACGGCACGATCCAGCACGGAACCACCGCCGGTATCCGCTCCACGGCTCAGAATCGTCAACGTGATCGACGTGGCGAAAAACGCGACTGCCAGCATCGCCGTAATCCGGGTGAGCGCGCTCGCCGCGCCGCGCGTCGTCATGAACCCGCCCGCGCCGCCGCCTCCACCGCCGCCAATGCCAAGCGCACCCCCTTCCGAACGTTGCAGAAGGACGACGCCCACAAGCGCAAGCACGACGAGAAGATGGATGACGATAAGGACGGTTTGCATTGTTGAACGGCCAGGCTTTTCCCGGATCCCAGATTTTGCAGAGATGTTCCCAACCGGGCTTTTCAATCGGGCGCTCTAGACTGCCGCGATACCGGTCTCATGTCCCTGGACATAGCAAAGTGCGGCGGAATTGCAATCTAAGAGCGTTTCAAATCTCGCCCTACAGCGCGGCCTTTATGATGCCGAGAAAGTCTTCGGCCTTGAGGCTGGCACCGCCCACAAGTGCGCCATCCACGTTTTCTATCGCCAGGATTTCAGCCGCATTGCCGGGCTTGACCGACCCGCCATAAAGAACGCGCATGCCGTCGCCATCCGGTCCAAAGCGGGTCTTCAGCCGGGACCGGATCATGGCGTGCATTGCGGCGATGTCATCTGCCGTCGCCGATTTGCCAGTGCCGATCGCCCACACTGGCTCATAGGCAATCACGGTGTTTGCAGCCGTTGCATTTCCCGGAACTGAGGCATCGATTTGGGCGCTTACCACCTCTTCTGCCCGGTTCACCTCACGCTCCTCCAAGGTTTCGCCGACGCAGATGATGGCGGTCAGGCGCGCCCGGTGGGCCGCCTCGGCCTTTGAGCGGACCATTTCGTCCGTTTCGCCGTGGTTGGCCCTGCGTTCGGAGTGACCGACGATGACCGCGCCCGCGCCCGCATCGCAGAGCATGTCGGCGGAGATATCGCCCGTATGAGCGCCGAAAGCCGACATGTGGCAATCCTGGCCGCCAATCCGAACCGGCGAGCCCTTAACAAGGCGCGAAAACTCGTGGACGAGGGTCGCCGGGGGGCAGACCATGATATCCATGCGCGCATCGGCGGCGGAGTCCATGTCTTCAATCAGCATGCGCAATTCGCTTGCCGATGCCCTCACACCGTTCATCTTCCAGTTTCCCGCAACCAGCGGGCGCCGCGCTCCAGCCAATGGTTCCGCCTTTCTTCTCCGATTGTTTCACCATTTCTTTTGTTGCACCCCTAAACAGGTCGCCGCCTCGATGGCAAGCCGTCATCTTGCGGGAGCGTTTCCGCGAAACTAGGTTCAGAATCGAACAACAATCATTCCCGCCGCCGCGAAATGCGGGAATGCATGCAGAGGAATTGACGCCATGCTTGGCTCGTTGCGAAGACAGACCGGTTCCTGGATCACGAAGGCCTTTCTCCTGCTCCTCGTGCTCAGTTTTGCGGTCTGGGGTGTCTCCGACATGGTCATCGGCGGCCATGGCAACGCGGTTGCTTCTGTGGGCCGGTCGCAGATTTCCCAAGAAGAATTCCGGTTCCGTTATCAGCAGGAACTGCAAACCGTAAGCCAACAGGTCGGCCAGCCCTTGAGTTTTGAGGAAGGCCGCACCTTCGGCGTCGACCGGGCTCTTCTGTCCAGGATGATCGGTGAGCGCACGCTCGATGAAGCCGCGCGGCGCCAAGGTTTTGTTCTTAGCGACGAGGCAATTGCCGAATTGATCCTCAACGACCCGGTTTTCCGGGATGCGGGCGGCGGATTTAGCCGGGCACGTTTTAACCAGTTCCTTTTTCAAGCGGGCCTTAGCGAGGATGGCTATATGGAACTCCAGCGCGAGCAAAGCGGACGGGTGCAGCTGACCGCCGGCTTCATCGAAGGATTGAACCTTCCCACCACGCTGACAGACGCCGCCAACCGCTTTCAGAATGAAGAGCGCACCGCTAACTTCTTTGTCCTCGATGACACCCACGTAAACGTCCCCGGCACACCCGATCCAGCTGCGCTTGCCGCCTATTTCGAGGATAACAGCCGCCGCTTCCGGGCGCCCGAGTACCGCCGCGTCGCGCTGATCGAGCTCGATCCGCAGGCGGTGAGAGAGGCTATGGAGATTACCGAAGACGATATCGTCGCCCACTACGAGCGCGAAAAGGAGCGTTTCCGGTCGGACGAACGGCGCCGTGTGTTCCAGATCGTCTTCGACAGCCAGGAAGAGGCCGAAGCGGCGCGCGCCGCCATTCAAACCGATCAAAGTCTTGCCGATGTGGCCGAAACGCGCGGGCTCGCAGCAGGTGATTACGATCTCGGCACTGTAACCCGCGATGACATCTTCGATCCGGCCGTTGCCGAAGCAACCTTTTTGCTTGGGACCGGTGAAATCAGCCAACCCATCGAAGGCCAGTTCGGGACGGTGCTCGTGCAGGTGGAGAGCATCGAGCCGGCCGGAGTTGCAACACTTGAAGACGTCCGTGACAGGGTCCGTTCCGAACTGATGGAAGACCTCTCCGGCGACACGATCCTCACGCTTTACGATAGCGTTGAGGACGACCGGGCATCCGGCATGACATTCAGGGAAATCGCCCAAGCGCGCGGCCTGCCCTTCCGCGAAATCGCCGCGCTTGACCGTGAGGGCCGCGATATGGCCGGTGAGGAGATCGCCGATCTGCCGGCGCGCAGCGACCTGATCGCGCAGGTGTTTGACGCCGATGTCGGCATTGAGTTCGATCCAATTCAGGTTGGGGCGGAAGGCGCTGTCTGGTTCGACGTCATGGAAATCATACCCGACCGCGACCGCACGCTCGATGAAGTCCGTGACGAGGTGGTAAGCGCCTGGCGCGAGGACGAGCGCCGTGGGCAGTTGGAGGAACAAGCGCAAAACGCCGTTGAACGCTTGAACAATGGCGAAACCCTTCAAACCGTGGCCGAGAGCTTCGGTACGGTGACCGGTGAGAGCGAACCGTTGACGCGGCAGGCGAATGATGGCGCCTTCTCGTCATCGGCGATTCGCAGCGTCTTTTCCGGTCCGATCGGTACGAACGGCTTCGGGACACACGCCAATGGCCGCGATGTGATCGTCTACGAGATTGCCGGTTCCGAGGTTCCCGAGGCGACCGAGGAAGACGCGACCACAAATCTTGTCGCCGAACGCTTGCGGGCCGGCATTACTGACGACTTGCTTGCTCAGTACATCTCTGCGAAACAGGAGGAAATCGGCGTGCGGATCAACGAAAATGCGATCCTCCAGGCGCTCGGGCTTGTCGACGGACATCTGCGCCGCTGACCCGCGCCGGTTCCTGATCTTCCGAAAAGGTGCGCGCTGCGGCGCGCGCGTTTCCTCTCTCGTCTTTAGTCTGCGCGCGGGTTCAACATGGATGTATCTCCGGAGTTTTCCGCGTTTGAAGAAACCTATGACGCGGGGCGCCCGCAGCTTGTCTGGTCGGCGCTGATCGCCGATATCGAGACGCCTGTCTCGGCGTTTTTGAAGCTAGCCGCCAACCGGCCTTACGGTTTTTTGCTCGAGTCCGTCACGGGCGGCGCCGTTCGGGGACGCTACTCCATCATCGGCTTCGATCCGGATCTCGTGTGGCGCACGGAAGGAGCCACTGTCTCTCTTTCCGAAACGCCCGAGGAGAATCCAGGCAGTTTCAAGACCATCGAGGACGATCCGATTGCAGCGCTGCGCGCGCTGATCACGGAATCACAGATCGACTTTCCGGATGCACTCCCTCCGATGTCGGCCGGCGTTTTCGGTTATCTCGGTTACGACATGGTCCGGCATATGGAGCGGCTCGGCGAAGCGGGCCCCGATGCACTCGGCGTCCCGGACGCCGTCCTGATGCGGCCGCGCCTCATTGCGGTCTTCGATTCCATCACCGATCAGCTGTCGATCGTGACGCCCGTTTTCCCGAAAGACAGTGTGAACGCGAAGGATGCCTATAACGAAGCCTCGGCGCGGCTGGAAACCGTTGTCTTCGCGCTCGACCGCCCGCTTGAGCGCGGCAATCAGGCCGCGGCTGACGAATCAGAGCTGAAGGTTACATCGAATACGACACCGGCCGAATATATGGAGATGGTTGCCCGGGCAAAGGAATACATCGCCGCCGGCGATATCTTCCAGGTGGTTCTCTCCCAGCGCTTTGAAGCGCCTTTCGATCTGCCGCCCTTTTCACTTTACCGCGCTCTCCGGCGGACGAATCCCTCCCCTTATCTTTATTTCCTCAATCTCGGTGATTTCTCCATGGCGGGCTCAAGCCCTGAAATCCTCGTCAGCGCGAAGGAGGGAACCGTCACGATCCGGCCGATTGCAGGCACCCGTCCGCGCGGCGCCAATGCAACGCAGGACCACAAGCACGCCGCAGACCTGCTTGCCGATCCGAAAGAGCGGGCGGAGCACTTGATGCTTTTGGATCTGGGGCGAAACGATGTGGGACGGGTTGCGGAAATCGGAACGGTGAAAGTCACCGACCAGTTCTTTATCGAGTACTATAGCCATGTGATGCACATCGTCTCCAATGTGGAAGGCAAGCTCGCGGCGGACAAGGATGCACTCGATGCACTGATCGGCGGTTTTCCAGCCGGAACCGTCTCCGGCGCGCCCAAAGTCAGAGCGATGGAAATCATCGACGAGCTTGAAAAGGAAAAGCGCGGGCCCTATGCCGGGTGCGTGGGTTATTTTTCAGCCGACGGAACCATGGATACCTGTATCGTGCTGCGCACATCGGTGATCAAGGACGGGAAAATCTATGTCCAGGCGGGCGCCGGGATCGTTGCCGATTCCGATCCCGAAGCCGAACAAACCGAGTGCGAGAACAAGGCAAAGGCGCTTTTCACGGCAGGCGAAGAGGCGCTGCGCATCGCCCGCCCCGGCGCCAACTGGCCCGCGGGCCTTTAATCACGCGCCCAACTCAGCCTTGTCTTCTTTGCAACCGGAGTAAACGGCCATGCTTGCCGTCATCGATAACTACGACAGCTTCACCTATAACCTTGTCCATTTCCTGGGCGAACTGGGCCAGACCATGGAGATCCACCGCAACGACACGCTTCCGGTACCTGACCTTCTTGAAAAGAAACCGGACGCCATCGTGCTCTCGCCCGGCCCCTGTACGCCGAACGAGGCCGGGATCTGCCTCGATCTGATCCGTGAAGCGGGCCCGCAGATTCCGATCCTCGGCGTTTGCCTCGGCCATCAGTCGATTGGCCAGGCTTACGGGGCAGAAGTCGTGCGCGCCGATACGCTCATGCATGGCAAGACAAGCGCAATCGCACATGAGGGCATGGGCGTATTCAATGGCTTGGAGACGCCCTTCACCGCCACGCGCTATCATTCG
>JAKSCL010000137.1 GCA_022360615.1 Hyphomicrobiales bacterium | reverse complement strand
GGTCTTGAGAACGTTTTTGCCCGCCACCATCGGCTGGCCGAAGGCGTGCGCCGCGGCGTCCACGCTTGGGGCCTCCGGCTCTGTGCGAAGGAGCCGTCCTGGTGGTCCGACACGGTCTCAGCCATCGTCGTGCCGGAAGACGTCGATGCAAAACGTGTGATCACCACCGGTTACGACACCTACCGGACATCTTTCGGCACCGGCCTTAGCCAACTCGCCGGCAAGGTGTTCCGTATTGGCCACCTCGGCGACCTCAACGAAGTCCAGTGTTTGGCCGCGCTCGGCTCAGCCGAAATGGCTCTCCTCGATGCCGGCGCGAACATCGAACTCGGCTCCGGCGTTGCCGCCGCGCAAGCCTGGTACCGCGAATCGAATGTCAAGCAAGCACCCAACCTCATTGCTGCGGAGTAGTCCGCGCTACATTTCCCGGCAAACTCAAGCGGCGGGTCCCCCGCCGCGTTTTTTTGCGTGGGCGGCCAAACGTCGCGTAAATACGGATTGCATCGTCGACTGTGTTGCATGGCTTGCGCGGCGCAGCTAACTTAGCGCCATAAATCCGGCATTCCGCCGGTCGGAATCTGCCTATTGTTGCACCCGCGCACATGACCGAGGCCATCAGCGGATATATTTTCTACGAGGTCGCGGCTCTTCTCGTGCTCGCGGCAACGGCCGGTTTTATTGGCCTGCTTCTACGCCAGCCCCTCATCGTCAGCTTCATTGCCGTCGGTATTCTGGCGGGTCCGTCCATGCTCGATATCGCAAGATCCGACGAGCATATCGACCTGCTTGCAGAACTCGGCATTGCCCTGCTTCTCTTTCTGGTCGGGCTGAAGCTCGATCTCAACCTGGTGCGCACCCTCGGTCCCGTCGCGCTCATGACCGGGCTTGGCCAGGTCGCCTTCACTACGGTCTTCGGCTTTCTGATCGGGCTTGCGCTCGGCTTCGACGCGGTGATGAGCCTTTACATCGCCGTTGCGCTGACATTCTCTTCCACGATCATCATCGTGAAGCTGCTATCAGATAAGCGCGAGATCGATTCGCTGCATGGCCGTATCGCACTCGGCTTCCTGATCGTTCAGGATATCGTGGTCGTCCTCGCCATGATCGTCCTTTCGGCCATCGGCGTCGGCGCGGCCGGCGATGCGGCCTTGACCGACGTCCTCATCGTTTTCGGCTATGGCGCTTTAATGCTGGTCGGCGTCGGGCTCTTCATCCGCTTTATCGCCGATCCTCTGGTCGAGCGGCTCTCGCAGGCACCCGAACTGCTCGTGTCTTTTGCCATCGGCTGGGCGGCACTGCTGGCGGCGCTTGGCCATTATCTGGGTTTTGGCAAGGAGCTGGGCGGTCTGCTTGCAGGTGTATCGCTTGCCTCCACACCCTTCCGCGAGGCCATTGCCGCACGGCTTGCCTCCTTGCGGGATTTCCTGCTTCTTTTCTTCTTTATCGCGCTCGGCGCGTCGCTTGACCTGTCCATACTGGGTGCCAGCATTGGCCCGGCTATCATTTTTTCACTGTTTGTGCTTATCGGTAATCCGCTGATTGTACTCGCCATCATGGGCGCCATGGGCTACCGCAAACGCACCGGCTTCCTCGCCGGATTGACGGTGGCCCAGATCAGTGAGTTCTCGCTCATCTTCATGGCGATGGGGGTCTCGATCGGTCATGTGGCGGACGGTGCAATGGGCCTTGTCACCCTGGTCGGCCTCATCACGATTGCTGCCTCGACCTATATGATTACCTATTCGCATCAGCTTTACCGCTGGGTTGAGCCGGTGCTTGGTGTATTTGAAAGACGTTCTGCGGGCCGGGAAGAGGACGCCTGGAAACCCCACTCCGCCCATTACGATGTCATTCTTTTCGGTCTCGGGCGTTATGGACTGGCGATCGGCCGGGAACTCGAAGCCTCCGGCCAGAGCATCCTTGGCATCGACTTCAACCCGGTCGCCGTCCGTCATGCCCGCAAACAAGGCTTCGATGTCGCTTTCGGCGACGCGACCGACCCGGAGTTCCTTGCCCACCTGCCGCTCACGGGCGCGAAATGGGCCATCTCTGCGGTGCCCGAGCACGACACGGGCGTTACCCACGACGATCCGCGCCGTTCGCTCATCCGCTCGCTTGGCGATCTTAAATTCGAAGGGCAGATTGCGGTCGCGGCCCATTCCGAGGACACCGCAGACAGGCTGCGCAAGGCTGGCGCCGATCTTGTGCTGCTGCCGTTCCGCGATGCCGCATCACAAGCCGCCTCGCTCGTTCTCACCGACACGACGCCAACCGATGTCGGCATTCCCGATCCGCAAGGACAAAAGGAACTCGCATCATGACTGCCAGCCCGCCGGATACTGCGAGCGCGGCCACAACCAAAAACTTCCAAAACATCGTGGTAGTCTGTGATCTCAAGGACGGCGACAACGACATTCTGAGCCTTGCAACCGATTTGGCGAAAGCATCGGGCGCCCGTCTCTCGGCACTCGCCATCCTTGAAGAAAGCATCGACATCGAGCGGGTCGTCCGTTTCACCGCCCTCTCCCGCGAAGAGGCCCAGAAACGGCTGATCGAGGAGGCCCGTGCGCAACTCAAGAGTATTGTTTCAAAAACGGGTAAAGCTGCAGATATCGACATCGACGTGCGGCTTGGTAAGCCCTTCCTGGAAATCATCCGGGACGTAATCGACAACCGCCGTGACCTCGTGATGAAGACTGCGGAACAGGCTGAGAGCCTGCCCCACTTCTTTTTCACAAGCACCGACCAGCACCTCCTGCGCAAATGCCCTTGTCCCGTCTGGTTGCTCGCACCCGGTTCGAAAGGGGTCGCAAAAGCGGTGCTCGCCGCGGTTGATGTGGACCGGTTCGCCGCAAGCGAACCCGAAACGCAAGCAGCTCTCAATCAAGCCATTATCGAGACTGCAGCGAAAATTGCCTTTTTCGAAGGCGCCGTTCTCCATGTGCTCCATGTCTGGGACGCGCTCGCCGAAGGTCTTGTGCGCCGCTGGGCGACGGACAATGACGTGGTGACGAACTATGTCCGTGAGGCGGAAGCCGAAAACTGGCTGGCCCTCGAAGCGCTCCTAAAAAAAGCAAAAAGCGACATCAACCCCGGTGGCAAAAAGCGTTTGGAATGCCTCCCCCATCTTGTGCGTGGCGCGCCTCGCACGGTCGTGCCTGAGCAAGTGAAGGCGTTGCACGCCGACATTCTCGTGATGGGAACCGTCGCGCGCACTGGCGTGCCCGGCCTCATCATCGGCAACACTGCCGAAGATGTCCTCAACAGCATCGAATGCTCGGTCGTGACCGTGAAACCGCCGGGCTATGTGAGCCCGGTAGCGCTTTAAAATCAATCGTTTGCGCCTGCGCCGGCCCGTCGCCGCCCAAGCCATCAAAATTGAAATCGGCTCGCTGAAGGGCGATTACCGCGTCTTCGGCAACCGGTTCTGGAGATATAATGAGAGCGGCAACGTCTCCGTCACCGAGCCGCAGCCCTTCACACGCATGCCGCCCGCACCTGACCGGTCCTTCGGCGGCCCGCAGGACGCCACCTGCACTCGCTGGCCGATATGATGGCTTGCATCGATACGCTCGATGCCGTTGTCGCGGTCGACAGCGTACCGCTCCATCTTGCGGGCGCTCCGGGCAAACCGGCCGTTGCTCTCATCACCGACCGTTCAAAATGGCAATGGGCGCATAAAGGCGGCCAAGCCCATTGGTATCCGACAGCGGCGGTCATCCCCTGCCCGACGATCTTTCCGGGCGCTGGCACGCGGGATAAAACCGCCGCACTTATCCGCGAGGCCTTGTCGTTGGTATAAACTTCAAGGCAAGGCAATCCGGTAAATCGCCCCGTCGCCCCAGGTGCCCGTAAGCAACGTGCCGTCGGGCGCCATGGTCAGTGCAACAGGGCTGTGCAGACCATCCGCCGCCACCTCGGAACGTCCGTCGGCGAAAACGCGCCGGACCACGGTGCCGCCATAATCGACCACATAAGCGCCGCCGTCTTCGGCGAT
>JAKSCL010000310.1 GCA_022360615.1 Hyphomicrobiales bacterium | reverse complement strand
CATCCTGATCAGTTGCAACCTGGATGTCGATATTTACGCCTCTGGTGGAAAGCGTCTTTTGAATTTCGTCATTTTTTTCGCAATGAATACGCTGAATAAACGGAAGGCCTTCAAGCTCGTTTATGGCGACTTTGTCTCGATCGGCAAAAGGGTGCGACATCGCTGAAGAAATGACATAACGCTCTTTGTAAAGAAGGTCGCAGGTAAAGCGAGGGTCAGCGTTGAAACAATCCGTGACAATACCAAGCTGTAAAGAGCCTTCGCGCAAATCGTTGAGGATCTGTGATTCAGGCGCATGTTGAAGGAGAACAGAGACGCCTGGCAAATAGAGCTTGAGATGATTTTTAAGCTTAATGAGAAGGTCGCTGTTAATGGAATTAATAACCGCGAGCGTGAAGATCGCATCTTCCAGTTTGGAGAAGCGTTCAGCGCGCGCCCGAATGTCATGGGCGAGATCCCAGATTTCAGCAAATTTACTGCGAAGTTGCCTGCCCAAGTGAGACAGTTGCAATGGTCTTGTATGGCGGTCGAAAAGCTCGCCGCCGAGTTCTTCTTCCAGAAGGCGAACCGCTTTTGTAAGCGCCGGCTGGCTGACGTTACAGAGCTCTGCCGCCTTCGTAAAATTCATCGTCTCACAACTGGCGAGAAAATATTTGATTTGATGCATTTCCATTGTGAGGCCGCCGTATCCTTGCTCATCACTCCCATGTCGCAGCGCATCGATGGAAGCGTTGCGGTTATCTAGATTTCAGTTGGCGTTGACCTATATCGTCGATATTGGACGGGCCCGTCCAATACGCACCGGTTATATGTACAATAACGAGAAGCGATTTCTCCGCACGCGTGCGCCAGCTTAGGCTTATCAATGAAGTCGCCAAACTGGGGCAAATCGTGCGCACCCTTTCAAATCTCAATAACGTCAAAAGCTTGCTCTCCCCTGAAGGCAAGACTGGTGAGGGCCAATTTTCCGCTTCGCTTCGTTCATTGAGGCTTGCTGGAGAGTATCGCCGGTTTAGCGCCTTGAAACGACAGGCCGAAGCGCCGCCAAAAGCGTCGTTCTTTGGCTATGTTGATGTGACGACTGTAGATTGCCCGCCATTGGATCCGGCTGCAGGGCAGGACATTACAGTGTGGTGTTCCAATGACTATCTCGGCATGTCACGCGACCCGCTCGTCCGCGCCGCTATGAAGGTCGCGATTGATGAAGTTGGGGTTGGCGCAGGGGGAACGCGGAATATCTCAGGATCCTCTTATTATCATTGCGAACTCGAGCGTGAACTTGCTCAGCTTCACCACAAAGAAGCTGCCGCCATATTTACTTCCGGATACAACGCCAACGAAGCGGCGTTGGGCGTTCTTGGCCGCGTTCTGAAAGACTGTGTAATCTTCTCAGACGAGTTGAATCACGCATCGATGATTGCCGGCATTCGCGCATCCAAGGCGCGCAAGGAAATCTGGCGCCATAATGACGTTGAACACCTTGAGACGCTGCTTGCTCAGTACGGGCCTGAGACGCCCAAGGTTATTGCGTTTGAAAGCGTCTACTCCATGGATGGCGACATCGGGCCGATCGAAGCGGTTTGTGATTTAGCGGATCGATACAACGCTTTTGTCTATCTTGATGAAGTGCACGCTGTCGGCCTTTACGGTCGCCATGGCGGCGGCGTTTCCGAAGCCCTTGGCCTGCAGGATCGCATCGACGTCATTCAGGGCACGCTTGGCAAAGCTTTTGGCGTTATGGGCGGTTATGTGACGGGCGCAACGCCTTTGGTCGATGCGATACGTTCGCTTGCGCCCGGTTTTATTTTTTCCACCGCCATGTCGCCGCCATTAGCGGCGGCCGCGTTGCAAAGCGTGCGGTTGCTGAAAGGCGGGCAAGCGATCCGCGATCGCCATCAGGAAAAGGTAAGGCTGCTGAAGACGTCGCTCAGAAACCGCAAGATCGAGTTCATTGATGCGCCGTCGCATATTGTGCCTGTCATTGTCGGCAATGCGGCGCTGTGCGTTTCCACAGCAAACAGATTGCTCGATGAGTTCAAAATTTATGTTCAGCCGATTGTTTATCCCACGGTGCCGCGCGGAACGGAACGCCTGCGCCTGACGCCGTCGCCTTATCACGCTTCCGAGCAGGTTGAGGCATTGTGCGATGCATTGGCGGCGACGCTTAACAATAAAGAGCACTAGCGATGTTGCCGGAGTTGCGTGTCCTGTTTCTGGGATTGGCGCTCGCGGCGTCATTGCTGCAGGTGAGGGGCGGCTGGGCGGATATTGCTCTTGAACGACAGCGGTTCTATGCGGGGCTGCAACTTGCGGGCTGTCTCGGCGCTTTCGGCGTTTTGTTATGGACGTTTGCTGCGTCAGATTTTTCCGTGCTCATCGTCGCTGAGAATAGCCACACCACAAAGCCTCTGATTTACAAACTTTCCGGGGCTTGGGGTAATCATGAGGGGTCCGCATTAATGTGGGCGCTAATTCATGCGTTTTATGCGTTTCTTTATGCGAATACAGCTCCGCACGTTTCAAGAGCAACCAAGCAAAAGGCGTCGTCGATTATCGGCGCGCTAAACGCGCCGACCTTGCTTTTTATTCTGGCGGCGTCCAATCCCTTTGAGCGGTTAGCGCCCGCAGCGCTTGAAGGGCAGGGGCTGAACCCGCTTCTGCAAGACCCTGCGCTGGCGATTCATCCGCCCATTCTTTACGCTGGCTATGTCGGTTTTGTGGTTCCGTTCGGCATCGCCGCCGCAGCGATCTTGTCGAAGTCGGTAAACCGTACGGTTGCAAGCGAGGTATTGCCCTGGGGCTTCAGCGCGCTTGCCCTGCTGACGCTCGGCGTTGGTCTTGGTTCCTGGTGGGCCTATCGCGAACTTGGCTGGGGCGGCTGGTGGTTCTGGGACCCGGTTGAGAACGCGTCTTTCATGCCCTGGCTTGCCGGCACGGCGCTCCTCCACTCGGCGATTGTCATGGAAAAGCGCGAAGGGCTGAAGGTGTGGACGGTCCTTCTTGCAATCATCACCTTTGCGCTGTCGCTGCTGGGCACCTTCCTGGTGCGCTCCGGCGTGCTGACATCGGTGCATGCCTTTGCAACCGACCCGGAACGCGGGCTGTTCATTTTGATCATCATGATCGCCTTTGTCGGCGGGGCATTCGCGCTCTTTGCCTGGCGTGCACCGCTTTTGAGGAATGGCGGGGTCTTTTCGCCAATCAGCCGGGAAGGGGCGCTTGTCCTGAACAATCTTTTCCTCTCGGTTGCTTGCGCCGCGGTGCTGATTGGCACGCTTTATCCGCTCGCCTTGGAGGCCGTTACGGGCCAAAAGATTTCCGTTGGCCCGCCCTTCTTCAATGCCACTTTCCTGCCATTGATGATCCCGCTTTTGCTAGTCTTGCCTTTCGGGCCGTTTCTTGCCTGGAAGCGCGCCGATGTGGCGGGAGCGGCCGAGCGATTGCTTGCTGCGGGCCTTTTCGCCGTTCTCGGTGCTGTCATGGCCGCGAGCCTTGCCGAACGTGGACCTTGGCTCGCGCCGATTGGGGTCGCGCTCGGCCTCTGGCTCATCGCAGGCGCAGCGTCTGAAATCGCTTTTAGAACGAAGCTCTTTAAGGTCGATCTGTCCGAAACTTGGCGCCGGGCATGCAACCTTCCGCGTTCTGCCTGGGGTACGGCGATTGCGCATGCGGGGGTTGGCGTGACCGTGCTCGGGGTTGTTGGAGAGACGGCCTGGAAGGATGAGTATATCGGCCTGATGCGTCCCGGTGATCAAACCGAAATCGCCGATCATATGGTGACGCTTGAGAGTATGAGGCCCCATCGCGGCCCGAATTATGTGGAGGACGTCGCCCGCTTCGAAGTGACGACGCCCGACGGCCTTACGCGTTATGTGGAGGCATCGAAACGCTTATACCCCGCCAGGAACTTCCCAACGACCGAAGCCGGCATGATCGAACGGCTTGCGGGCGACCTCTATGTGACGCTGGGCGAACCGCAAGAGGATGGAACGCAAACTGTGCGGGTCTTCTACAAACCGCTCGTCAATCTGATTTGGATCGGCACCCTGTTTATGATCGCGGGCGGCACGGTTTCGCTGACCGACAGGCGGTTGCGCGTCGGCGCGCCCGTTCCAGCCAAGGCTCGCCGCCGCGCGGAAGTCTCGGCCATTCCTGCGGAGTAGTGCGATGACATCTCTAAGATCCCTCGTCTTTCTCCCCTTCGTCTTTCTCCTGTGTATCACGCTTGCCGCACCGGCTGTCGCCGTGAATCCGAGTGAGATTCTGGACGACCCAAAACTGGAAGAGCGCGCCCGCGATCTCTCCACCAACCTCCGCTGTTTGGTTTGCCAGAACCAATCGATTGATGACTCTGACGCACCGCTTGCCCGGGATCTTCGGGTGTTGGTGCGCGAAAGGCTGGTGGCCGGCGATTCCAATGACGAGGTGATCGACTTTGTCGTCGCACGCTATGGCGAGTTCGTGTTGATGACCCCCCGCTTTGCCGGACACACGGTCGTCCTTTGGCTTGCAGCGCCGGTCCTCTTGCTGGTTGCAGGCGGCGGTCTTCTGATTCTCGCATTGCGCCGGCGCGGGGTGAAACCGGCAAAGCCGAAGGAACTGGACGCGGACGAAAAACAAAAACTCGCACGGCTCCTCTCCGAAGAAGCGAAAGTGTGATTGCGCTCAGGCCTTGTCGGCGTGGCAACGCACGCGGAGATCGCTTAAAACCCCTGGCGTAGAAATCGTATTCTCTCAGGGGGTAAAGCATGGCCGCGACCGCGCAACGCGTAACATTCAACGGCAGCCTTGGCGAAGATCTCGCGGCGCGCCTCGATTTGCCGGCGGGTCCGGTACGCGCCTATGCGCTCTTTGCCCACTGTTTCACCTGCTCGAAGGATATCTTCGCTGCGGCGCGGATCACGGGCGAATTGTCGAAGCGCGGCATTGCCGTGCTCCGGTTTGATTTCACGGGGCTTGGTCAATCGGGTGGCGATTTCGCCAACACGAATTTTTCCTCAAATGTCGCCGATCTTTTGAAGGCGGTCGATTTCCTCAGAGCACGTTACGAAGCACCCAGGATCATGATCGGCCATTCGCTCGGCGGCGCGGCGGTTCTGACAGCGGCTGGCGATGTTCCCGAACTTGCAGCCATCGTCACCATCGGCGCCCCCGCCGATGCGGAGCATGTCGTCCATAACTTCCACGCTGACGTCTCTCGAATCGAGTCGGAGGGTGAGGCGAAGGTGTCGCTCGCGGGCCGCGATTTCACCATCAAGAAGCAGTTCCTCGACGATCTGAAAGGGCAGGCGGTGCCGGACCGCGTCGGTGCGCTCAGGAAGGCGCTGCTTGTGATGCATTCGCCGCGTGATGATACGGTCGGTATCGACAATGCCCGGCGCATTTATGACGCGGCCAAACACCCGAAAAGCTTCGTTTCGCTCGATACCGCCGACCATCTTTTGCGTGGCCGGGCGGACGCCGTTTATGCTGCCGAAGTGATTGCGTCGTGGGCGAGCCGTTACATCGGCGCGGAGGAGGAAAGCACTGCGGACATGGCGGACCAGCCCGAGGTGACGGTAATGGAGACGGGTGGCGGCAAGTTTCAGCAGGCCGTCAAAGCCGGACGCCATCGCCTGCTGGCCGACGAGCCGGAAAGCTTTGGCGGGCTCGACACCGGCCCGACACCCTATGATTTCCTCTCCATCGGCCTTGGTGCCTGCACGGCCATGACGATCAGGATGTATGCCGAGCGCAAGGGCATTCCACTTGAGCGCGTCTCGGTTGACGTTAATCACGGCAAGCTCCACGCCGCCGATTGCGAAGAGTGCACCGATGAGCAAAAGGAACGCGGCGGCAAAATCGACCGCTTCGAACGGGCGATCACCCTTGAAGGCGATCTGAACGAGGCCACCCGCAAGCGCCTTCTTGAGATTGCTGACAAATGCCCGGTCCACCGGACACTCGAGGCGGGGGCTGCCGTCGTGACGCGGGAGAAATCCTGAGGAGCCAAGTCACCCCTTTGTGAGCTTACCAATTTGTAATCTGACCGTCAGGCAGCCGTAAGGCCACCCTTCCCATACTCCCCCTCAGTGTTTGCGTATCGCCTGCATGATGCACATCGCGTGGCGAAGCAGCGTTGACGGCTCTCGCGTATCCCCGCGCTGGAGCGCCTACCCCAAGAGGAGTGTTTGGGAACAATGCAAGAAGAACGGAAACAGACCGCGCGGCGCGCCGTCCTTTCATCGACGAAAAAAGCACTTTTGACCGGCACTGTAGCGCTTGCTGTGGTGGCGTTTGTGGGTGCGGTGGGCCCCTTTAATACGCAAGTCCCGCCAGCTAACGCACAAAGCGCTGAAACGATGCGTTCGGCAGCGCCCTTCAGCTTTGCCGATGTTGTTGAAACCGTCGGTCCGGCCGTCGTCAGCGTGCGGGTCAGGCAAAACGTGCAAACGAACGGTGATCGCCGTCATTCCTGGCGCGGCGAGATACCCGAATTCCGGGATCTGCCCGAAGACCATCCGTTCAACCGGTTTTTCCGCCGCTTCGAGCGTGAGTTCGGCGAGCGGCCCAATCGTCCGTTTCCGCGCGGCCCGCGGCGCTTTGGCATGGGTCAGGGCTCCGGCTTCATCATCTCCGAGGACGGCTATCTGGTCACCAACCACCATGTGATTGAAAACGCTTCGGAGATCACGGTGGTCGTCAATGGCGGTGATGAATATGAAGCTGAACTCATCGGTGCAGACGAACGCACGGACTTGGCTCTCCTGAAGATCGAAGGCAATTCCACCTTTGAGTTCGTCGAATTCGCGGAGGACGATGATGTCCGCGTTGGCGATTGGGTCGTCACGATGGGCAATCCGTTCGGTTTGGGCGGCACGGTTACCGCGGGCATCGTATCGGCCCGTGGACGTGAGATCGGATCCGGCCCGTATGATGACTTCCTGCAGATCGACGCCGCCGTGAACCGGGGTAATTCCGGCGGGCCGGCCTTTAACCTCAATGGCGAAGTCATCGGCGTGAACACCGCGATCTTCTCACCGACTGGCGGCAATGTCGGAATCGCTTTTGCAATCCCTGCGTCCATTGCCAGGGATGTGGTCGCCGATTTGCGTGAGGACGGCTCTGTGACCCGCGGGTGGCTTGGCGTCTCCATCCAGCCGGTCACGGGAGACATTGCTGAAAGCATTGGCCTCGATGATGCAGACGGCGCGCTTGTTTCGGAAGTCACCGACGACAGCCCCGCCGAGGAAGCTGGCGTTGAAGTTGGCGATGCGATCGTCGAAGTCAATGGCGAGAGAATTAACAGCCCACGCGATCTGGCCCGGACGATTGCCGCCCTTGACCCGAATGCACGCGCCGAACTCACCGTTTGGCGTGATGGGCGCGAGCGCGATCTAACGGTGCGGATCGGCGAATTGCCGAGCCAGATGGCGGCCCTTGGACGGACTCCAGCTCCGGTTGAGAGGCGTTCCGCTGACATTGACGGTCTTGGCCTTAGCCTGTCCTTTGCCGGTAATGGCGAGGAAGGTGTCCTCATCACTGAAGTGGACCCGGGCAGCGAAGCCGGAGAAAGGGGGTTGCGGCGCGGCGATCGCATTCTCCAAGTCGCCGGCAGCGATGTCTCCTCCCCCAACGATGTGGCCGAGGCCTTGACCGAAGCCGCCGAGAGCGGACGGCGCACCGTCCTTCTCCTGGTCGAGTCGCGGGACCGCACACGCTTCGTCGCGGTCAACGTGGACCGGTCTTAATCGAAGCGGTCTCTAGCGCCCCGGTGTTCGCGGAGCGGTGGTGTCGATGTCCCCCCGCCTCTTGACGATCCGTTCCGTGGACCATGGACGGCCGGCCTCTGGTTCGAAAGAGCCGGGGCTGGCCGCCCCAGGATCATCCCGCCTGAAATCGTTTTGATCAGCCTAAACCTCCCCTTTTGTGGCTATGCTGGACTAAATCTCTTTCCCGCCACATGTCGAAGGATTATCAAAAGCCCATGCGAATCCTGGTGATCGAAGACGATCGCGAAGCGGCGGGCTATCTCCTCAAAGGACTGCGTGAAGCGGGCCATGTAGCCGATCACGCAACCGATGGTAATGATGGCCTCGCTCAGGCTCTGGCTGAGACCTACGACGTGTTGGTCGTTGACCGTATGCTACCGGGCCGTGATGGGATTTCCGTCATCGCCGCACTCCGTGAGGGAGGCAACGCGACACCGGTTCTTATCCTTTCAGCTCTCGGCGCGGTGGATGATCGTGTCACGGGTTTGAGGGCAGGGGGCGATGACTATTTGCCAAAGCCTTATTCCTTCACCGAACTTCTAGCGCGGATAGAAGCGCTCGCCCGCCGCCACTTCCCTGAAGAAGCGGAAACCGCCTACCAGGTCGGCGATTTGCAGCTCGATCGCCTTGCCCGTCGCGTACAGCGTCGTGATACCGAAATCATGCTCCAGCCGCGGGAATTCCGGCTCCTTGAATATCTCATGAAGAATGCCGGGCAGGTCGTGACCCGCACCATGCTTCTGGAGAATGTCTGGGATTATCATTTCGATCCGCAGACCAATGTGATCGACGTGCACATATCGCGCCTGCGTTCCAAGATCGATAAGGGATTCGGCGAGCCATTGCTTCATACCGTAAGGGGCGCGGGTTACATGATCCGCGCACGCAGTGTGAATACTGGCGATCCACCGGAAAGGGCCGATGCGGGTTCCTAGGTTTTTCCGCACCACCGCATTCAAGCTTCTGGCCGCTTACACTCTTGTCTTCACGGTCTTTGCTGGTGTCCTCGTCCTTTATCTGGGTCACTCGACCGCCGATTTCCTAAGCCGCCAGCTTTCCGAACAGATCGACGATGAGGTGCAGTCGCTGCGCGCCGAGCACCTAAGCGGCGGCATCCGCGAACTGGTTGAGACGGTCGACCGGCGCAGTTTCCGTCCCGGTGCGAGCCTCTATCTCATCACCGACCCCACCGGCCGGCCGCTTGCCGGCAATATCGCGGCGGTCCCCCCGGGCGTTTTGGAAGACCCTGGCCAGTTCACCATCCGCTATCGCCGTTTCGACAGCGGCGAAGGCATGGACGAGCATGAGGCGCTTGTGCGCGTTTTCACCCTTCCCGGCGGTTTTCGGGCGATTGTCGGACGTGATGTCTCCGAGCGTGAGGAGTTTCGGAAGATCGTTCGCGGAGCGCTCAGGTTGTCCGTTGTTGTTTTTGTGCTCCTGGCCATTTTGAGTGGCGTCCTCATGGGGCGCAGGATTTCGCGTCAGCTCGACAGCGTGTCGGAAACAAGCAGGCAAATCATGGAGGGCAATCTCTCGGGCCGCATTCCCTTGACGGGTGCCGGTGATGAATTCGACCGCCTGTCAGAGAGCCTCAACCTGATGCTCGACCGGATCGAGCAATTGATGGCTGGGTTGAAGGAGGTGTCCGATAATATCGCCCACGATCTGAAAACGCCGCTGACCCGCATGCGAAGCCGCATTGAAGAGGCGCTGCGCGGAGATCCGGACCTTGAAACCGCCCGCGCCGTGCTCACCGAAACCTTGGTCGAGTGCGATGATTTGATCGCCACCTTCAATGCGCTTCTTTCCATTGCCCGGGCTGAAGCGGGCGAGGGCGGCGGCATGGTCATATTTGACGCCGTTGAATTGCTGCGTGGCGTTTGCGACCTTTATGAACCGGCAGCCGAGGAAAGGGGCGCGAAGTTCTCCGTCTCCGCACCTGAAAAGCTGGAAATGATGGGTGACCGTCAACTCGTGGCTCAAGCAATGACGAACCTCGTCGACAATGCCTTGAAATATGGGATTGCAGAGGATGCGGGCGATGAAACGCTCGATCACACCGTAGAACTCTCTTTAACGGATCATGGCGAGGCCGCTGTCTTCACTGTGCGCGATTTCGGACCAGGCGTTCCCGAGGAAGACCTGGACCGTGTGCTTGAGCGTTTTGTTCGGCTTGAGGGCTCGCGCACGGCCCCAGGCAGTGGCCTTGGCCTCAGCCTCGTCAATGCCGTTGCGCTTCGCCATCAAGGAACTCTGGTTTTGGAGAATGCCGAGCCCGGACTGCGCGTTCACTTGACGTTGCCGAAGCGGCGTCGGATCAAAGAGACGGAAGGCGAAGCCGACCCAAAGAAGTGATTCCGCCTCAGCATTTTGCGGCACGTTGAGTATACGCAGCATCGGCAGAATGCGGCTTGATGAAACAGTGAGCGTGTATGTTCGTGTCGAAAAAACGCCTACCCTTTTCTCAGGATATGCGCGAATGAACAGGCCGCACCTTCTCGATCTGCAGCCGCCGGTTGCTGCCGATCCCGTGCGCGCGGCAGGGTTTCTCGATGATTTGATCGAGGCGGCCGATACCAAATGCATGGGCGATACCCTCCGGACGGCATTGGCAGGCGACGGCTGGATGACGCGCGTTGCGGTCGAAGGCATGATCGACGGCGCGCCGTATCTTCGGCATTTGATGAAGCGCGCACCGTCGGTCTTTGCCGATATACAGACGGGAACTCCGGAAGCCGTGCTTGAGCGGGCGGCATCAGTTCTCAAAGCGGCTATTGCGGAGGCGACGGACGAGGCGGCTGCAATGTCAGCCCTGCGTCATTTCAAGGACCATCTGGCGCTTACTGTTGCGCTCGCCGATCTCTCCGGGCGGTGGGGGGTTCGTGAGGTGGTGACGGCGCTTTCAGATGGCGCGGATCTTACCGTCCAATTGGCTGTTGCCTGGCTGTGGGGAGAGGCGGTCAAGGCTGGCGAACTAGGCGGCCCCGAAGTCAAGGGCTATACCGTGCTTGCCATGGGCAAGCATGGTGCGCGCGAACTGAACTACTCGAGCGACATCGATCTCATTGTCTTTTTCGATCCCGAGCGCGCGCCTTTTACCGGCAAGGGCGAGGTGCAACGTACCTTTATCAGGATCACCCAGGGCGTTGTGCGCCTTCTCCAAAACCGGACGCCCGATGGCTATGTCTTCCGGGTCGATTTGCGCCTGCGCCCCGATCCCGGCTCAACGCCGGTTGCGATCCATGCCGATGCCGCGTTGAACTACTACGAGGCATTCGGTCAGAATTGGGAGCGGGCTGCCATGATCAAGGCCCGCCCTATTGCCGGTGATTTCGAACTCGGTGAGGATATTTTAAAGAGCCTGCGTCCCTTCATTTGGCGCAAGCATCTGGACTATGCGTCCATCGCCGATGTCCATGCCATGAAACGGCAGATCCACGCTGTAAAAGGCCATGGCCGCATTACCATTGCGGGTCACGATGTGAAACTCGGGCGGGGAGGCATCCGCGAGATCGAGTTCTTCGTCCAGACCCAGCAGTTGATCGGGGGCGGTAAGAACCCAGGCCTGCGCATGCGCCGCACCATCGAGGCGCTGGAGGCGCTCTCCGCGGTTGGCTGGATTACCGGCGACGCCTGCGACGATCTCACACACGCCTATAACGCGTTGCGTGCGGTCGAACATCGGTTGCAGATGCTTCGCGATGAGCAGACGCAGACGCTGCCACCGGATGGAGAAGCGCTCGATGCTTTTGCAAAGTTTTGCGGCCATACCGATCCGGCCGTTTTTCGCGAACGTTTGAAAAGCACGTTCGAATGTGTGCAAGACCACTATGCCGCGCTGTTCGAAACGGCGCCGTCGCTTGCCAATGATACAGGCGACCTCGTTCTCACGGGTGTCGAGCCCGACCCCTCAACCGTCGAAACCTTTGCCCGTCACGGTTTCTCGAACCCGGAAGACGTGATCAAGACCATTCAACGCTGGCATCACGGCAAGGTGCCAGCGATGCGCACCACGAAGGCGCGGGAAATCCTGACCGAACTCATGCCGGCACTCATCGATGCCATCGAGGCGACGGATAATGCGGACGCCGCCTTCATCGCCTTTGACCGGTTCATGGGCCGTCTTCCGACCGGCATTCAACTCTTCTCGCTTTTGAAGGCCAATCCGCGGCTCTTGTCGCTCCTGATGACGATCCTTGGCACCGCGCCGCGCCTCTCTAAGGTCCTTATGCGCCGGCCTTCACTCCTCGATAGCGTTCTAGATCCGCGCTTTTTCGCGGATCAGCCGACGGGGGCGAACCTTGCCAAGGCCCTCGACCGCAGTCTTGCCGATGCGGCGAGCTATGAAGAAGCGCTCGATCTCGCCCGCATGGTCGGCCAGGAGCAGGACTTCCGGCTTGGCGTGCGGCTCCTGACAAAAACCCTCTCGCCCGCTGATGCCGGAAAAGCCTATGCCGATCTGGCCGATCTG
>JAKSCL010000170.1 GCA_022360615.1 Hyphomicrobiales bacterium | reverse complement strand
CAGGTGAACGCGGAGATGATGAAGGCAACGGCGAATCCGAAGGCCAAGTTCATGCATTGCCTGCCGGCATTCCATAATGCCGGGACGGCGGTTGGTGCCGAGATTAAGGAAAAATACGGTCTCGACGCTATGGAAGTCACCGAGGAGGTCTTCGAGAGCCCGGCCTCGATTGTTTTCGATCAGGCGGAGAACCGGATGCACACCATCAAAGCCGTTCTCGTGGCCACGATCGGGGGCTGAAATGCTTGTCGTTGCAGCGCTTGGCGGCAATGCGCTTTTGAAAAGGGGCGAGCCGATGACGGCGGAAGCCCAGCGCGGAAATGCGAAGATTGCAGCCGCCGCGCTGGCCGAAATTGTCTCTGCCGGGCACAGGCTGATTGTCACTCACGGCAATGGCCCGCAGGTCGGTCTGCTCGCGCTGCAAGGAGCGGCCTATAACCCTGACGAAGCCTATCCACTCGACGTGCTCGGTGCTGAGACCGAAGGCATGATCGGCTATCTGATTGAACAGGAGTTGGAGAACGCGCTTGGGCATTCTGTCATGGTCGCGACCCTTCTCACACAAATCGAGGTCGATCCGTATGATCCTGCCTTCGCAGCACCGACAAAATTTGTCGGTCCTGTCTATGATGAAGAAGAAGCGGAAACGATTGCTGGGAAACGGAACTGGGTCATGGCGCGCGATGGCGAAAAATGGCGCCGCGTCGTGGCTTCGCCGGAGCCGAAGCGGATTCCGGACTTACGCGTCTTGAAGCTGCTTCTGGACCAGAATGTTATTGTGATTTGCGCGGGCGGCGGCGGTATTCCTGTTGCACCGCGCAAGGATGGTTCCTTTGTGGGCGTCGAGGCAGTCATCGACAAAGACCGTGCGAGCGCGTTGCTTGCGGGCGACATCAAGGCGGATGCGCTGTTGATGCTCACCGATGTGGATGCGGTTTACCGAGACTGGGGCAAACCGGGCCAAGAGCCGATCCGCTTCCTTTCGCCGGACGACGCCGAAGCGCTTGACCTTCCCGCGGGTTCGATGGGGCCGAAAGTCGAAGCCGGGGTCCGTTTTGTCCGTTCAGGCGGAGGGATGGCTGGGATTGGCACTCTGGATGAGGCCTTGGCGATCCTTGAAAGGAAATCGGGAACTGTTCTTGCCGCAGACCCAAGCGGCGACGTGTAGACGCCTTGGAGCGTGACCGGCAGCACCATTCATCGGCGCGCACCTTTATCCTGCCGGAAGCTGGGATACGGGCTGCGGCAGCCGTTTACGCCATCCCGAAATTGGAAGGCTTTGCCCGTTAGCGCGGAAAGCGGCAGATACCGTTAGCCCAGGTATTGTGGGATACCGATCCGGGAAACCGCCACAAGGTATGGCGCAGAGTTGCAGATCCGCCGGTAGCGGCCGGCCGCGTGTTGAAACCCAGAAAGACCTAGGCGGAATTGGGATTAAGCTTCCACTTTTTGGGGAGAGGGTGGCAAAAAGATGTTGGTCCCACAAAGAAAAAGCACACACTCGCTTGAACGACTTATAAGTCTATCAGGTTTATCTTTTATGTATCCCGGCGTGAACGCCTGGAACTTTCAACGCCAAGGGTGTTTCGCGCCGGCTTGTGCGTATCTTCACATGGACGAATGAGATGGTATTTGCCAAAAGAAAACCGTGACTTGGATACATAGGCCGCGTAACGAGTAAGGTGTCACCCATCGTCCGTATCTGCGCAACACTGGACCACATTTTGACGCGATTGCCGCTGTCGCGGACTTACCCAAGGCATGTCAGGGTGCGTGCTGCGGTATGGCGTTTGCTGATCATCGCGGCGGTGTCCTGCGGCATGGCCGTGCCCGCGCATGCGGACCTGCGGAATCTCTGGCCGTTTCGCGACAGGGCGCCGCAGGAAACGGAGGCTGTGCCCGATCCCTTCCCCTATGCACCCACGATCTCCGTGAGTGGCGCCGATAACCGTGTCCAAAAGCGGATTGCCGATACGTCGGTTCTGATCGAACGGGAGGACTCACCGCCCTCAGGCCTGAGTGGTCTGATCTCCCGCGCCCGACAGGATGTCGCACGTTTGACGGCCGTTCTTTACGAAAACGGCTACTATGGCGGACAGGTGAGCGTGACCATTGCCGGCCGGCCGCTCGAAACCGTCGGCCCGTTCGACCGCATCGGTCCGCGTCCGGTTCCCGTTCAGATCACCGTTGATGCCGGGCAGGTTTTCCGTTTCGGCGCGGTGCGCGCCGAGCCGGTTCCAGAGGGCGTGCTTCTTGATGCTCATGGCTTTATCGAAGGCGAGGTGGCGCGCTCCAACGTGGTTTTGAGAACCGAGGCAGCGTTAGTGGAGGCTTGGCGGGAACGCGGCCATCCGCTTGCAAGGGCTTTGGAACGCGATGCCGTTGCTGACCACGACACCGGCACGCTTGACGTAACCTTGAATCTGGAACCGGGTCCCGCCGCCGCTTTTGGCCGCGTCTCGGTCGTCGGCGCAAAAGACGTTGATCCTGAGCTGATACGAGGGCGCGCCGGCCTTGGCGACCGGCGTTATTCTGTGTCCGTCACGAGAGGCGCCGAAAAGAGGCTGCGCGATCTCGGTGTGTTCGAAAGCGTGAAGATCACGCCCGCGGACCAGCTTGACGCCGATGGCACGATCCCCATCACAATCACGGTTGCGGAGCGCAAGAAACGGGTCATTGGCGGCGGCGTGTCCTATTCTGACGTGAACGAATTCGGCGGCGAGGTTTATTGGCGGCACCGGAACCTCTTCGGCGGTGCGGAACAACTGCATGTGAGCGGTTCGCTTTCCGGTTTGCTCGCCGGTCTAAGCGATCCGGATTACCGCCTTGCGGGTGAGTTCACGAAACCGGGTGTTATCACCCCGATGACCGACTTCACATTGCGCATTGAGGGCTATCGCGACGAAACCGAAGCCTATGAGGTGACGGCCATTGGGGGCGAGGTCGGGCTAAGACACATGTTTTCCGACACGGTCTCCGGCAGGATCGGTGTTGAATTGGTCGACTCCGAAACCGTTGACGACAACAATGTGACCGAGGATCACCTCCTTCTTTCACTTCCGGCAAGCTTGCTCTGGGATACACGAGACGACCGGCTTTATCCGATAAAAGGTTTCACGGCCGAGTTTTTGGCCACGCCATCCCATGATTTCCAGGAGGAGGTGAGTTTTGCCAGGCTTGGTGGTGACTTTTCGGTTTACCGGTCCCTCGACCGCGACGGCCGTTTCGTCCTTGCGGGCCGTGCGGCGGGCGCCGTGCTCGCGGTGGATGATGTGACGGACGTGGCGGCGGACCGGCGGATCTATCTGGGCGGTGCGGGCTCGGTTCGCGGCTATGCCTATGAGAACATCGCGCCGCGCGATGCCGATGGGAACCTCATCGGCGGCCGCAGCAGCATTTTGTTCTCCGGCGAGGTCCGCTATCGTTTGAATGAGCGGTTCGGGCTGGTTTCATTCGTCGATGTCGGAAACGTCTCGTCTTCGCAGTTTCCCGAGTTCGACGATGTCAGGGTCGGGGTAGGCGGCGGTATCCGCTATCTGACGCCCGTTGGTCCGATCAGGTTCGACGTGGCCACACCGCTGCAGCCCGAAGATGATGATCCGGACATCGCCTTCTATGTCGGGCTGGGTCAAGCATTCTGAATCCCGGTACGAGCGGCGCATATCAATATATAAAGACCCATGGCGCGTGCGATTCTGAAATGGCTGCTGGCTACTGGAATTCTGTTCGGGCTCTTGCTGGTTTCACCGGCAACGCCGCCCGGGCGTATGGCGCTCGGCCATCTGGTGGAGCGTCTGGCCTCGGCGGAAGGCCGCACCGTGACGGTCGAAGGCTTAAGCGGTTGGCCGCCCTTCGCCTTTGATGCAGCGAAGGTGACCGTCTCCGGTACAGACGGGCCGTTCATTGTCGTTGAGGAGGTTTCGGCAAAGCTTCGCCCCGCCGGACTTCTGTCGGGAACAATAGCGATCAAGGACCTGAGTGCCGGACGGGTTGTGCTGAATCGCATTCCGGAAGCTGGTGAGAACGGTGACGGCGGTGGCACGGCGGTCCTGCCTTTTAGTCTTGAGCGCTTCGCAGTGAACCGGTTGGACGTCTCCGAAGCGGTGGCCGGTCAGGCGGCGGTATTGAAGCTTAGCGGGCATGCGTCCGCCGGGATCGGCGGCGCGATAGCGCTGACGCTTGATGCGGAGCGGATCGATGGCCGGGCCGGCCTTTTCGAAGTCGCGCTTAGCCGGACTGGCGCCGGCATTGGTTTTTCAATGGACCTCACCGCAAGAGAAGCGGAGAACGGTCTCCTGGTCGCATTGATGGGGCAAGCGGGCGGTCCGGCCTATGGCTTAAGAGCCGTGGCCGGCCCCGACGGCGATGCGATGCGCGGCTCCGTTACACTCTCATCCAGCCAGTCCGCCGAGTTCAACGGCGCGTTCACCTTGACGCCCGAAAACGGTGCGACACGCATCGCGGCTCGTGGCGAGGGGCGTCTCGCCGAACTGGTTCCGCCGAGCTTCGCCGATGTCCTTTCGGGCGCAATCGAGATCGCCATCGATGCCGACTGGGCCGGAGCCGGGGAGGGCGCTTCGCCCCGCCTATCCATCCGTGAAGGAACAATGCGGACGGCGGCCATTAAAGGCCGGATTGAGGGACGACTCACCGAGAACCTTGCGGATCTGACGATCGCGCTTGATCTTGCGGACCCCAAAGGGAACCCGATCCGCCTGCCTATACCGGCTGTTCAAGGCGAAATTGGCGCGCTTTCGCTCAACGGAAAGGTAGTGCCCTCGGGCGAAAACGTGCGGCTCGATCTTGTGGGGCGGATCACAGCACTCGAAGTTGCCGGTGTGGCCGTTCCTGCAGCCGGTCTTTCGTTCGCCATCGAGACCGCTTCCACCAATCCATTCGAAGCAACCCGTCTGCCTTTCGCTTTTCGGGCCGAAGCGGATGCAATCCGCACAGAGAACGGCGAGGTCGCCGCCTTAACCGGAACTCCCATCCTTTTCTCGGCGGACGGCGCCATTGAAACTGAAACCCGCTCGGCTCCGCTGACAGCGACGCTATCGTTTCCAGAAGGCCACATGCGTTTTGAAGGAAGGGCGGCGGCCGCCACAACGGGCAACCTTACGGCGGACATCGCTGATCTAACACCTTTGACAGCACTTTTTGGCCGGACACTTGCGGGAACGGCAGCGGCGTCAGCGGAAGGTGCGTTCTTCGGTGCCGGTGGGACGGACCTGGCACTCACGGCAAGCCTTGCGCGTTTCGATCCCGGTATCGCCCGGTTACGCCGGTTGATCGGCGGCGATGTGCACGCCGAAGCAAGGCTTACCTCGACGCCGGGCCGGTCACTGACGGTCTCCAGCGTGGTCATGGAGAGCAGCACGATCAATACATCCGGGCAATTGGAGTTCGCCAATGGCGGTCTCAATGCGGCATTGACAGGCAGCGTTCCAGACCTCTCCGCGCTGACAGCGGAGGCAGACGGCAGCGCCACCTTCGAGGCCAGGGCCAGGGGTGCGCTTCCTTATCCATCGTTCGAGCTCGCCTTTTTGCTTGCGGAGGGCAGCATCCGCGGAACGGATGCGAAGGGCATGCGCTTGCAGTTGGAAGGCGGACCTGAGGCGGACGGGCTGTCAGCAATACTCTCACTCCAGGGTACGCTGGCGGACGCTTCGCTGTCGGGATCGGCGGACGCCACCGTCACGCCCACGTCAGGCCGATTTGCACTTCCGCGCATTGAAATCGCCTTTGCGCAGAACAGGGCGCGCGGTGCGCTCAGCCGGGCCGCTGACGGGATGCTGACGGGCGCGATAAGCCTTGACATGATCGACCTTGAGGCATTTGCCTCCCTTGGAGGCGTGGAGCTTCAAGGCAGCGCGAAGGGCGACGCCCGCTTCGAGCCCGGCGAAGACACGCAGGCGATTGTCTTCGATATTTCCGCATCCGAACTCGCATCGGGGGCTGTCGCGGTCGGCAGCTTTCAGGCCTCGGGTCGGATCGACGATGCATTTGGCGCGCCTCTCTTCGCCGGTGATGTTACCGCGCAGAGCGTTTCCTCGGGCAATTTTGTCATCGACAGGCTGGCCGCCTCTGCGGAAGCGCGGGACGGCGCCACCGGCTTCAACCTGCTGGCATCGGGCGACTCGATTGATCTGAGGGCCGATGGCATCTTCCAGCAGGAAGCGGCAACGCCCGTCATACGCCTCGACACGGTTTCAGGCTCGGCGTTCAACGTCCCTCTCGAACTGGCAGAGCCGGTTACCCTTCGGCTCGAGGACGGTCAACCGGGTGCGCTCGCGGCCACGCTCGCGGTCGGGGATGGCCGGATCGCGATCGAAAAGGCCGCGGGAGACGGCCTTGACATTGGCATGACCGCGACCGCGTTGCCCGCCTCCTTTGTCAATGGATTGCGGCCCGGTCTGGCGGCCAAAGGCACAATCGAGGCGCACGCCGACCTGACCGGCAGCTTTGCGGTTCCGGAGATTGCCTGGACGCTGGATTGGTCAGGGCTAAGCTTGGCCCAGACGGAGAGCGCGGGTCTGCCGCCCCTTGCGTTGTCCGCGAACGGCAATGCCACCAAGACGGCGACGACCTTGAGCGGAGACGTGACCGGCGGCGGTATCGCGCTTCGCGTAGCAGGTGACGTGCCGTTCTCTGGACAGGGCTTGAATGTCAACGTCACAGGTAACGTGCCGCTCGGGCTCGTTGCCGCCCGGTCGGCGCGGGAGATCCGGGCTGCTGGAGCCGCCGGTGTCAATCTTGGCGTGACGGGTGCATTTGCGGCGCCACGGATAAGTGGTCATGTCGATATCGCCGATGCAACGGTCATTGACAGCGAAACGGGTTTTGGGATCAGCGGCGCTGCGGGACGCATCGAACTCGCCGGCCGGCGCGCTTCCACTTCCGGGATCACCGGGGGGCTTTCTCAGGGCGGCACGGTGACTGTGGCCGGAGGCATCGAGCTTTCCGGCGAGCGGAATGCCGATCTCACCATCCGCATTGCCGAAGGGCGTTACAATGACGGCCGGATCGTCAACGCGGCCTTCAATGCCGATCTGGCGGTGCGCGGGCCGATGCTCGGCGGCGGTGTGCTGTCTGGATCCGTCGTACTCGGGCGCACCGAAATCCGGTTGCCCGACCGTCTAGGCGCCGCCGCAACCGCGATTGATGTGACGCATCTCAACGCGCCGCGCGATTTCACCCCGCCGAGTCTTCGCGAACGCAGTGCCGCTGCGGGAACGTCTGTGAATGCCACCTTCCGCCTCGATGTCAGTGTCACCAATTCCGGTACGGTTTTCGTGCGGGGCTTTGGCGTTGACGCGGTATTCGGTGGAAGTCTCAACCTCGCCGGTACCCTTTCAAACCCGGAGGCGGCCGGCTCCTTTGAGATGATCCGCGGCCGTATCGAACTCATCGGCAAACGGTTCGACTTGGTGGAGGGGCGGTTGACCTTCGCGGGCAGCCTGGTGCCGGTCTTGGACTTTACAGCCGCAGCATCGGTGACCGGTGCTGAGGTGCAGGTCCTCGTGACGGGCGCTGCCGACAACCCATCGGTCACATTCACCTCCACCCCGCAACTGCCTGAGGAGGAAATCCTGTCGCGTCTCCTCTTCGACCGTCAGATTTCCGGGTTGTCGCCGATCCAGGCGGCGCAGCTGGTCGATGCGGCCGCACAGCTTTCCGGTGTTGGTGGCGGACAAAGCCTCTTTTCCCGGGTGCGCCAGACGGTTGGTCTCGACGATCTCGACATTCGCCAGAACAGCGCCGGCGGTACGACGGTCGGCATAGGCGCGCGGATCAATGAGAACGTGCGATTGGGGGTTGAAACGGGAACCAATGCGCGCGAAGGCCGGGTCACTATCGACCTCGGGATTACAGACAGCTTGAAGGCGCGCGGCGAGGCGGATGCTTCTGGATCCGGCAGGTTCGGGCTTTCCTTTGAGCGGGAATATTGATGCTTTGCCTTATTCTGGCGGGGTCGGGCGATGCGGCTCGCGAGCCGATAATGCAATTCCCGCGAGATGCGGTCCGGAAGGCATCCATGCCATGCCGGAAAGCCTGACGCCAATCGGTTTCCGTTTCCGTTATCGGATAGCGCGAAAGCATCAGGACAGGTGGTTGTCGTGGCTGCATCTGGAGTGGTCGCTTAATGCTTCGATCACTTGGCAGTCGGAGATTTTTCCTCCGGAGCATTGCTCGATCATGCGCTCCAATTCCGCCTTGAGCGATGTCAGCCGTGTGATCCGCCGCTCGACTTGCGCCAGTTGCGTCCGGGCGATGGCATCGACAGCGGCGCAGGAGTGCTCGGGCTTGTCAGTGAGGCTTAGGAGATCGCGTATCGCATCCAGCGGGAAACCCAATTCCCGTGCATGCCGGATGAACAGGAGACGGCCGATATCGTCCTCGCCATAAAGGCGCTGATTTCCTTCCGATCGAACGGGGCGGGGCAGAAGCCCGATCTGCTCGTAATAGCGGATTGTTTGCACCTTGCAGCCCGCAGCTTTCGCAACGCGGCCGATAGTCAATACGCCCTTCACGATGTTTTTCTCCTTGAACCTACAGTTACTGTAGACCCTAGATATCGCACGGTGAGAAAGAAAGTCCGGTTCCTGGAGGCACCATGGCTGCGGGCTGTTGTAGTGATCAGCCGAAATTCGACGGGATGTCGCGCGGATTTCGCCGCGCCCTTTGGGTTGTCATCGGCATCAACGCGGTGATGTTTGCGGTTGAGATGACCGCAGGCGCACTCGCTGGATCGCAGGCGTTGAAGGCGGACGCGCTTGATTTCCTGGGCGATACCCTGACCTATGGCATCAGCCTGTTTGTCATCGGTATGTCGCTCCGGATTCGGGCGACAGCGGCCCTTTTGAAGGGGATGAGTCTTGCCGTGATGGGGCTTTGGGTTTTCGGCACCACAGCCTATCAGGTCCTTATCCTCGGCGTTCCGAACGCTCCGGTGATGGGCGCAGTTGGGCTGCTGGCGTTGCTCGCAAATCTTGCAAGCGTTTTGATCCTGGTCCGCTACAAAGACGGGGATGCAAACGTTCGCTCCGTTTGGCTTTGCAGCCGGAACGACGCGATCGGGAATGTCGCCGTTATGGGAGCCGCGGGTGGCGTGCTGTACACCGGAACGGCATGGCCGGACTTGATCGTCGCCGGTCTTATGGCTGCGCTGTTCCTTTGGTCGTCGGTTCAGATCATCCAACAGGCGCTCGAGGAGCGGCGGCCAGCCTCAGCACTCGTAGTGGCGGAATGAATGCGGACGGTGTCATGATTCACATCAAGTGCTTCTGGTAACGGAATGGACTTGAAGCGTTGTTTCGCGTTCTGGACGGAGAAGAAAGAAGTGGCGAGCAATGTCGATGGGAACGCAAATTACTGACCAGGAGCGGGCTGGACACTGGCGGAAAGTCTGGAGGGAGAAGTCGCCCGAAGGTACAAGCTGGTTTCAAAGTGAACCGGAAATGTCACTGTCGATGATCGAGGCCGCCGGATTTGACCCGTCGCAACCATTGATCGACATTGGTGGCGGGGCCTCGCTTCTCATAGACCGGCTGATTGAGATGGGCTGCGCCGATCTATCGGTCCTCGATATCGCGCCGGAGGCGATGCGCCACACCAGGCAGCGTCTTGGAGAAAAGGCCGGGCGGATCAAATGGATTGCCGCGGATGCCGCAAGGTGGATGCCGGATCGTCAATACGCCCTTTGGCACGACCGGGCCGTTTTCCATTTCTTGACCGATCCGGAAGACCAAAGCGCTTATGCAGGGGCGCTTCGTGCCGGCCTTGCCCGGGATGGCCAGGCGGTCATCGCGACATTTGCCTTGAATGGCCCTGAGAAGTGTTCCGGTCTCACAGTCCAGCGGCATGGCGGAAAGTCGCTTCTGGCTGCGCTTGGCGGCGGCTACGAAATACGCGACACTCGAACGGAGGATCACATCACCCCTGGCGGGGCCGTTCAACGTTTCTTCTGGTGCCGGATCGCGCGGGCGGCGTGACGAATACCCATGCTTCGATTGTTTCGGCTGCCGGCAATCGATCTTCTGGACTGTGAGTGTGTTGCCAAAACCGGCAGCGGGTTTTGCCGGGGCCACAGGGTTCCGCACCCCATCGTATCGTGTCTTACCGTCACGGATTCGGTCTTCCGGTGATAAGACCGTTTGATTGGCCCAAGTTGAACCGGTTCCGGCCCACAAGCCCGCACAAACCCCATCTTCGCTTCAGGGATACCTAGCCTGGCTTGTCCGCGCATCACATGGATGATTGGAATCGGCATAGTCTAACGCTAGGAAACAATAAGCGGGAAGCAAAGGCCGCTTATGACAGCGGGCAACAACAAGCAAAGGAGATGAGAACAATGCGTAATGTGCGTGCCGCCGCCGCCCAAATGGGGCCGATCCAAAAGGCCGACAGCCGCGAAGCGGTGGTCGCGCGGATGCTTGTGTTGCTCGACCAGGCCAAGGAGGCGGGCGCCGATCTGGTCGTTTATCCCGAATTGACGCTGACCACCTTTTTTCCGCGCTGGTATGTGACCGACCAGGATGAGGTCGATCAATGGTTCGAGCGCGAAATGCCGAATGCTGCCACCGAGCCCTTATTCGACAGGGCGGCCGATTATGGCATCGCGCTCTCGCTCGGCTATGCCGAACTGACCGAAGACGGTCATCATTTCAACACGCAGATTCTTACCGACAAGACCGGCAAGATCATCGGCAAATACCGCAAGGTGCATCTGCCTGGACACGATGAATACGATCCGGAACGCACGCATCAGCACTTGGAGAAACGGTACTTCGAACCGGGCGACCTTGGCTTTCCGGTATGGCGGGTGCTTGACGGGATTTTCGGCATGGCGGTCTGCAATGACCGGCGCTGGCCGGAGACCTACAGAGTGATGGGCCTGCAGGGCGTTGAGATGATCGTCCTCGGTTACAACACGCCTACGGTCAATTCGCAGAAAGCCGAGGAGGCTGGCGATTTGCGCATGTTCCACAATCACATCGTGGTTCAGGCCGGCGCTTACCAGAACGCTTGCTGGGTTGTCTCGGTCGCAAAGGCCGGAGATGAAGATGGGCACCCGCTGATGGGCGGCTCCATCATTGTCAACCCGGACGGAGTCATCGTCGCGCAGGCGAAAACGGAAGGCGACGAACTGCTTGTCCACGATTGCGATCTCGATGCGACCGTCTTCGGCAAGGAAACGATGTTCGATTTCAAGCGCCACCGCCGCATCGAGCATTACGGGCTTATCACCGGACAAACCGGGGTGATCCCGCCGGCGGAATGACGCTTTCTATGCCGATATCCGGACCGTTCCGAGCGCCATCGTCACGGCCGCCTGGGTCGGATCGATGACGGGGATGCCAAGCGCGTCTTCAAGCGGTGCGCGGTGCTTCGACATGCCCGCGCAGCCCATGATGATGGCGTCGGCGCCATCTTCGTCGCGTAGCACTCGGCCGACAGCGGCCATCCGCGCGAGCGTGTCTTCGCCGGACGCCGTTTCGGCTACGCTCATCTCAAGCGGGCGCTCTCCGGCGAGGCGGCCGGTTAGCCCCATCTGGCGCAGATGGCGCATATGCCGCCGGATCGATCTTTGCGCGACCGCGATCACGCCGAAACGGTCGGCGCGTGCAAGCGCGGTGAGCACTCCGCATTCGGCGATGCCGAAAACCGGACGGTCCGTCCCTTCGCGGCAGACGTGAAGGCCGGGATCGGAATAGCAAGCAATGACAAAGGCATCCGAAGCATTGTCGCTTTCGACCAGACGTCGTAGCGGCAAAACCACCTGTTCCGCATCGGCTTGGGTCTCAATGCCGAATGGCCCCTCGGCGAGGGTGTCGCAGACGATCTCCGGTCCATCGGTAAATCTGAGCGGCGCAACGGCTTCATCGACCGCCTGCGTGATAGTCTCGTTGGAGTTGGGATTGACAACCCGAATCTGCCGTTTACCCATGGTAACCGCTCCGAAAAACAACATAGCGCATCGAAAAGACGCACGCCTAAATCCGTACCGCGCTTCTAGCCCGTAAACAACGCATTCAGTTCAAAGGAGGCCATCCCATGCAGCCCTTCGATCTCGTCATTCGCGGCGGTACGGTTGCCACAGCAAGCGACGTGATGGCCTGCGATGTCGGCATTCGCGGCGGGCGGATTGTTGCGCTGGGGGAAGGACTCGAAGGCGGGGCACGGGACATCGATGCCAAGGGAAAGCTGGTTCTGCCCGGCGGTGTCGACACCCATTGCCATATCGAACAGCTGTCCGGCTTCGGCCTGATGAATTCCGACACATTCGAGAGTGCGACACGGGCGGCTGCCTTCGGCGGCACGACGACCGTCATCCCCTTTGCGGCCCAGCATGGGGGCATGGACCTCAAGACCGTCGTTGCCGACTATCATGTGCTTGCTGAGAAGGGCGCGCTCATTGACTACGCGTTCCATATGATTATCGCCGATCCTCACGAGGCGACGATAGCGGCCATTCCCGATCTCGTTGCCGCAGGCCATGGTTCGATCAAGGTCTTCATGACCTATGATAAGATGCGGCTGCATGACGAGCAGCTTCTGGACGTCTTGATGGCGGCGCGCCAGTCCGGCGCGATGGTGTGCGTTCATGCCGAGAACCACGGCATCATCACCTGGATGGTGAACCGGCTGATCGAGCGTGGCTACACCGCGCCAAAATACCACGCCGTCAGCCATGCGCGCTTGTCCGAGGCCGAGGCGTTCACGCGGCTGATCGCCTTCTCCGAACTGATCGATCAGCCGGTCATGATCTTTCATGTCTCGACCGCGGAAGGCGTTGAGGTGATCCGCCAGGCACGCGGGCGCGGGGTCAAAGTGTGGGGCGAAACGTGCCCGCAATATTTATTTTTCACCGCCGACACCCTCGACAAGCCGGGCTTTGACGGCGGCAAATGGTGCTTCTCGCCGCCGGCGCGCAGTGTCGCCGACCAGGAGGCGCTCTGGCATGGGCTTGCAAACGGCGATCTGCAGACCGTCTCGTCGGACCATGCGCCTTACCGTTTCGACGAGACCGGCAAGTTTTTCTTTTCCAAGGAACCGAACTTCAAACAGATCCCGAATGGCGTTGGCGGGCTGCAATGGCGTCTGCCGCTTCTGTTCAATGAGATGGTGTCGAATCGGCGCATGGATGTGAATGCCTTCGTCAGGCTAACCGCGACGGACGCCGCAAAGCTCTACAATCTAGCCCCTCGCAAAGGCTCGATTGCCATCGGCGCCGATGCCGACATCGCGGTTTGGGACCCGGAGCGGCAGGTCACGCTATCCGATGATCTTGGGCGTGATGAGACGGGCTATAACGCTTATGCGGGCATCACCGTGAAGGGTTGGCCGGAGACTGTAATCCTGCGCGGTGATGTGATCGTCGAAAACGATCATTTGAAAGCGAAACCCGGTTCCGGTCGGTTTCTACCGCGCGGCGGCGGCCAGGCGGCAAAGCCCACGGGCCGTCTTGCGCCGGAAATGGACCCGGCCCGGAATTTCGGTGCCGAACTCTATTGAAGGCGCATGTCGTCTATTGGCTGTACCAAACCGGAGGATTGATCCTTTTGGTTTAGTTTCCTTCGGCTTTGTGCGCAGAAGATAACGGGTTTAAAGCTGGCGCTATCCGGAAAACATTATCTTGCATCAGCGGTGTCGCCCCGCCGCCAATAGGAAATTGAGTATTGCCGGCCTTTGGGCAGTCCGAAGCTTTTCTTGAACACGCGGCGTAGTTCCTGCGCATTTTTATGTTCGCCAGCGAACCAAGCGAAGTCGGGTCGAACTGGATTGCCCAGGTCTTCGGCAAGCTTCGCCACACTCGTGGAAAAATCCGCTGCTGGAAGAGCGTGAAGGGTTAGGCGTGTGTCGGGGAGGTAAGCTTTCAACTCGGATACAGACTGCGCGGCACCGATCAGATGGCCGCGCACGTTGCTTTGCAGTGTTTCAAGCATGCGCGCCAACGCTGGCAAAGCGGTCTCATCTCCCGCGAGGAGCAGTGTTTCGGCGTCAT
>JAKSCL010000146.1 GCA_022360615.1 Hyphomicrobiales bacterium | reverse complement strand
TGAAAGACGGTCTCGGTGATGATCGCGAACGCGATGATGGAACCAAGCTGCAGCCCGGTGATGGTGATCACGGGGACGAGTGTGTTCTTCAAGGCGTGCGAGAAATTGATCGCACGGTCTGTCAGCCCGCGGGCGCGGGCGAATTTGATGTAGTCGGTCCTTAGAACCTCAAGCATCTCGGCGCGCACCAGGCGCATGATGAGGGTCATCTGATAGAGGCCGAGGGTGATCGCGGGAAGGATGATCGATTTGAGCCCGGATTCGGTGAGGAACACCGTTCGCCAGCCGCCGATGTCGACCGTCTCCCCGCGCCCGAAAGAGGGAAGCCAGTTCAGCTCAACCGCGAAGATGTAAATGAGCAGGATGCCGATCAAGAATGTCGGCAGGGACACGCCGATAAGCGAGCCCGTCATGATGGCGCCGGACATCACGCCGCCCCGGTTGAGCGCGGTGAACACACCAAGAGTCACACCCAGCGCAAAAGCGAAGACGGCGGAAACCGCGGCGAGTTCGAGCGTTGCGGGCAAGCGCTCGGCAATGATCTCGCCTACTGGCCGTCCCATCCGGTAGGACACTCCGAACTCGCCATTGAGCGCGTTCCAGACGAACCGCCCGTATTGTTCGTAAAAGGGGTCGTTCAGACCGAGACGCTCGGCAAGCTCTACCCTGTCCTGCACGGTCGCTTCCTGGCCGAGCATGTTGGCGATCGGATCGCCCGTGAACCGGAACAGCGAAAAGGCAATCAGACCAACCACCGCCATCACGACGACGGCCTGGAAAAACCGTTGGATTATGAACGCAAGCATCAGCGCCAGCCTAGGGCCTGTTGAGGTTCAGCACACGGAGCGGCGTTGGGTCCAAAATCGTTCCTGACACGCGCATGCTCCGGAAAAGTGGACACCGGTTTTCCGACAAGAGCATGCGCTTCTTGCAAGTGCCGCATTTGCCGGCGCTCCGTGTCGCCGCTGCGCTGCAAATGCCCGGTGCGAAAAGCGCAGGGAAGGGCTCGTCCCCTTTCCAGCATTTTCGACAGTGAGGACCGGTTCGGGCACAGCCCGGCAAACGGTCCGGTGGACCTTTTGAGGTCTGAACGGCCGAAGGGCAGGGGCGATTTGGGCCCAACCCGGAAGGGCCGGGCGCAAATCAGCCATTTGGGCGTTGCTCGTCCTCGAATATGCTTGGGCATGTCCTTCGTCCTCGCGCCTGGAACTGACGGATTCTCGCTCTGGCGCAGCCCGTGCGGTGAGCCTCAACAGACTCTAAGAAACGAAGGCGCCGCATGTCGCAGGCGGCGCCTTCATGAGGGTTGAGGGTCAGCTCTTGAACTGGAGGAACTTGAAGTGCGGCTGGTCTTCCGGCTGCACATTGAAGTCGATGTTGTCCTTCATACCCCAGTTCAGAATCTGGTGGTGGATCGCCACGTAAAGCTGATCCTCCTGTACCTGTTTCCAGATATCGGCAATCGCCGCATTCCGGGCTTCGAAGTCCGTCTGCGAGGCGAGCCCGCGGATCATCTCGTCAAGTTCCGGATTGCTGTAACCCGTACCGTTCCACGATCCGAAAGTATCGTCCTTCGAGTGAACAAGGAAGGTGAAGATGTATTCGGAGTCGAACGGCGGCACGCCCCAGCCGAGCAGATAGAAATCCGTCTCGGCATTCTGGATGAGCGGGAAGTGCTGAGCTTTGGGACGGGCGTCGAGCGTCACATCGATACCGATCTGGCCGAGCATGCCGACAGCCGCCTGACAGATCGCCTCATCGTTTATATAGCGGTCATTGGGGCAGTTCAGCGTGACTGAAAAGCCGTCGCCATAACCGGCCTCCTCCATCAGCGTCTTCGCCTGCTCCACGTCATGCGGCGGGAACTTGTCGAGCTCTTCCGTCCAGCCATTGACGAAGGGCGGCATGATCACGCCGGTCGGGACCGACTGGTCACGCATTACGACCTTCTGGATCGCCTCCCGGTTGATCGCCATGTTCACGGCGCGGCGGACGCGCACATCGGCAAACGGGTTCTTGCCCTCGATATTGTCGCTTTCAAGATCGTCGGCACCCTGCTTCATGCCGAAGAAAATCGTCCGGTTCTGCGGCGCCGTAGCGACCGCGAGGCCGTCTTGCTGCGCCACCCGGCCGATATCCTGAACGGGTACATCCTGGATAATATCCACTTCGCCTGAAAGGAGTGCCGCCACCCGCGTCGCCGCCGACTGAATCGGCGTATAGATGATTTCGGTCACTTCAAGCGGGAACTCGCCCTTCCCCCAATAATCGGGATTGGCGCGCAGCACCGTGCGCTCGTCGGGCACGCGCTCGACCAGAATATAGGCACCGGTGCCGTTCGCGTTGCGCACGGCAAAGTTATCGTCACCGGCTGCGAAGTCCTGGGGTTTCTCAACGGCGTTCTCTTTCGACCATTCCTCATCCATGACGAATATGTTGGTGAGGTTAGCCGGCAGAAGCGGGCTCGGCTTTTCGGTTTTCAGATGGACGGTGTGATCGTCGACCTTGATGATATCGGTTACAGCGGCAAGAAGTTCCTTCATTGCCGAGGACGCTGCTTTCGCACGGTTGAGCGAAAACACCACGTCATCGGCCGTGAACGGGTTACCATTATGGAAGGTTACCCCTTGGCGCAGCTTGAACTCCCAGATGGTCGGATCGGATTCCAAAACCCTCCAGGATTCCGCAAGCGACGGAATGATCTGGGCTTCCATATCGCGTTGCAGAAGCCCTTCATAAATCTGATGGGAAAGCGTATGCGTCGGTCCTTCGTTTTGGGCGTGCGGATCGAGCGTCAGTGAATCGCCCGCCCGTGCCCAGCGCAGGGTTTCAGCATCGGCAGTGCCAATGGCGCCGATAGCAAGAACGGCGGCCAAGGCCATATGCGAGATCGGTTTCATTCCTCTCTGCCTCCTTGTCGGATTGGGCCTTTTTGGATAGGCCGTGACGCTAGGTTTCATTATTGGCCACAAAAGTGGCAAGCCCAAAATTTACGCGGGCCCGAAGCGTTCTGCTTATTTCCAAGACATTTGCAGCTTCACGATGCCGTGAACCGAACGGCCGCGCAATCAGCTTTTTAATGAAACGTTTTCAAGAGGGAAGCTGGCGACATCCTGCAAAAGCGCCATAAAACCCTCCACGGCCCAGGCGGCGGAGCGGGCGCCTTTTTCCGCCGTGGCAGCGGCTGCGTCTCCCACTGCACCGGAGGGGTGCAGATCCTGTGTGAGCCAGGCAAAAGAGACAGGCCCCGTCGCCCTGAGCTTTTCATAATCCCTTTCCATGGCGGCCGAGAGCGAAACGAAGTTTTTCGCCTTTTCCATTTGCACCTCCTCTGCGTGGAAATGCAGCATCAGCGAGGTTTCAATGTCGCCGCCATGGATGCCGAGACGCTCTTCTTCCTCACCAAACAATCCCTTGGGCTGACCGAAGCGCAACCAGTTGGTGGCAACGACAAAGAGCTGATGCTCGATCCGTAGCCGCCGCGCTGCAATGCCCATCACCTCCACATTGCCGCCATGGCTATTGATAATAATGAGTTTTTTCAGCCCGGCAGATGCCACGGAAGCTCCGATTTCCGTGATGACCGCAATCAGTGTCTCCGCTGAAAGCGTCAGCGTTCCGGGAAAGGTTAGGTGCTCGTCGCTCTTCCCATAGGCGAGAACCGGCAGGAATAGGACGGGCGCATCATCGGGCAGCCGCGCAACCACCTCGGCAATTTGGCCTTCGGCAATCGCGGTGTCGGTCGAGACCGGCAGATGCGGGCCATGCTGCTCGGTTGCTGCGATCGGTAGAACCGCAACCGTCCGTGCCGGATCGAGTGCCTCAAAATCCCGCGTGGTCAACTGAGACCAAAATCGTTTCACGCGCCCGGCCAATCCCTATTCTTTTCTCATTCCCGCCCTTATCGCGCGCCACAAGAAAGCCCGCAATAGGTGCCTGGGTACCTTTCTTCGCGGATTGGCAATGCGGCATCGTTTCACAATCAACGGTGAGAAGCCGCTTCAACGCGCGCCGGACACCCCTATATCGCGGGTGGAGCGGCTTCCAAAGGGGCCGTGACAAGCCGTGAAGCTGTTCCAGATCATCAGGAGAACACCGATGAAGAAGACTGCTGCCGTGTTCGGCGCCCTCTTATTCGCAACTGCCGCCCACGCCGACGTTCCCGTGCCCTCGGGCGCATATGTCATGGACAATACCCATGCGAGCCTGACGTTTAGAATCAACCACCTCGGCCTCTCGAACTATACAGCGCGCTTCACCGATTTCGATATCAACCTCAACCTCGATGTCGACAATCCGGAGAACTCGACCGTCACGGCCACGGTAAACCCCACGTCGGTCAGAACCGATTATCCAGGCGAGAAGGATTTCGACGGCGAGATCGCCAACGACGCGAACTTCTTCAACGTCGGACAGTTTCCAGAAGTCACCTTTGCGTCGACTTCCGTTGAAAAGACCGGCGATAACACCGCAACGATCACCGGCGATCTGACGATGCGGGGCACAACCTTGCCCATCACGCTCGATGCAACGCTTGTCGGCGCGCTGGAGCAGCATCCTTTCGTGGGCTCGCCTGCGGTCGGCTTTTCGGCCACGGGCACGCTTGACCGCTCCGATTTCGGGATGACCCACCTCATCCCGAATGTTGGCGATGCCGTCACCTTCATCATCGAAGCCGAGTTCATCAAAGCGAACTGAGGCCGAAGCGAGAGATCACACCATGGCGGGCGGCGCGGAAACCTATCAGCGTTACACGGCAGGCGCGATCATGCTCCATTGGCTGATCGCCTCCCTCATCGTGTTCCAGATCGCTTTCGGCCTGTGGCTGGCTGAAGCGCTTCATGCCGAAAGCGAAGCGATGCGCGCCGCCGCCTTTGAGCAGACACAAATCCACAAATCGGTCGGCTTGACGGTCCTCGCGCTGACTGTCATCCGCATCCTCTGGCGGCTCTTGCATCCCGCACCGCCGCTTCCCTCCACGATGAAATGGTATGAGAAGACCGGATCTCATCTCAGCCATTCCGGCTTTTACGCACTTATGCTTTTGATGCCGCTCACCGGCTGGGCGATGGTTTCGACGAGTGTGCAATTCGGCTCGATCCCCACGATCTATTTCGGCCTTTTCACCATCCCGCATCTGCCGGTTCTGCCAGAATTAGCAGCTGAGATGAAAACGCAAGCCGAAGACGCGTTCCAAACAGCACACCTCATCCTTGCCTATGGCGCGATAGCGCTTCTCCTCCTTCACGTTGCCGCCGCGCTGAAGCACCATTTCAGGGACAAGGACACAGTGCTCGCGCGCATGACGCCCTTCGTGAAACCATCGGGTGGCCTGACGGCCCGGGCCTTTGCCCCTTCCATCAGCCCGGCGCGGGCCGGCGCGGGGGCCATTCTCGCCGGCTTCGCAGGGGCAGGGCTAATGTCTATCGTTTTCCTTAACATGCCGGATCAGGCCGCCGGCACAGCTGCAACCACGCAATCCGCACCGCCGGCGGCCGCGACAGACCCGGCCCTGTGGGTTATCGATGACACCGCGAGTACGATCCGCTTCAGCGGCACCCATACCGGAAATCCATTCACCGGCACGTTTGAGAATTGGACGGCGGAAATCCGCTTCAACCCCGATACGCTCGAAGAAAGCAGCGTGCGCGTAGACATTGACCTCGCCTCAGCCAAAACCGGCAACGCGCTTTATGACGGCACGCTGCCGCAAGGCGACTGGTTCAACATCTCCGAACATCCGGCTGGCGTCTTTGAAGCGTCCAAGTTTACCTTCGCCGACGGGGATTATCAGGCCGAGGGCAGCCTCACTCTCCGCGGTGTCACTGAAGCCGTCAGCTTTCCCTTCGACCTGACCATCAGCCCTGACGGCACTGCCGACATGCGCGCGATCCTGACGCTCGACCGCACGTCATTTGGCATCGGCATCGGCCCAGATGCCACCGGCGCATGGGTGAGCAAGGAAATTGAAATCGAAATCTCGGTTCAGGCTCAACAGCGCGAACGCGGCGAATCCTAACATCCCGTGGGGGCTTCTGAGAGAAGAGCCCTGCACGATCCGCATGGCTGTCTCCGGCGTGCGCACCTCGCGCTGAAGAGATGCCTATGGCATTGATGAACAATGCACCCCATGAGCGCCCCGCATCGATGAAGCCGCCTGAGCAGCCGTCCTCCAGTGCTTCCGTCATCCGCAAGACCGAGGCCGCGCCGGTTGCTGGTATCCTCCTCCTCATCGGCACCACCTTTCTCTTCACTGGCCTCGATACGACGGCAAAATATCTCTCGGCCGAACTGCCGACGTCCCAGATCGTCTGGATGCGCTTCGTCAGCCATGTGGTTCTGATCGCCCCGTTCTTTTTCCTCACCGAAATGGGACGCGGCGCGTGGCGTTCGAACCGGCCCGGGCTTCAACTCCTGCGCTCGGCGCTTATGGTGACGACAACGTTTCTGAATTTTCTAGCCGTCCGCTATCTCCAGCTTGCCGACGCGGTGGCGATCTTTTTCGTCGCGCCGCTCATCGTCGCAGCGCTGGCCGGACCGCTTTTGAACGAATGGGCCGGACCGCGCCGCTGGGCTGCCATCATCGTCGGTTTCTTAGGCGTTCTGGTCATCACACGCCCTGGGGTCGGCGGGCTTGAATGGACGGCGCTCTTTGCCCTCGCAGCGGCAACCGTCTTTGCGCTCTATACGATCTCCACCCGCATCCTCGCCGGACATGATTCAACGGTGACCACCTTCTTCTACACACCGCTTATCGGCCTTATAGGCTTTGCGCCCTTCGGCATCGCGGTTTGGGAGACGCCGCCGGACCTCTTCCACTGGCTTCTCCTCTTCATGACCGGTATTGTCGGAGGTCTAGGCCATCTTCTTATGATCCTCGCCTATCGCCGCGCGCCCGCGCCTGTCCTTGTCCCCTTCATGTACATCCAGCTGGTCTGGATGACGGCCTCCGGCATCCTCGTCTTCGGCGATTTTCCAAGCAGCTGGACATTCATCGGCGCCGCCATTGTCGTGGCAAGCGGGCTTTATCTCTGGTTCCGTGAGCAGCAAACCGCCAGAGGAGAACCATCATGACGGCCGAAATGGTGACGGCGCTCTCCGCGCTCGCGGTGATCTGGTTTGCGGCCGTGGTGACACCCGGCCCGAACTTCATTGCCATTTTGCATATGGCGGCATCGGAACGCCGCGCGGCGGCGCTTGCGACGGCGGGCGGCGTCGGCCTCGGCACTTTCATCTGGGCCGCATCCGGTGTCTTCGGCCTCAAAGCGCTCTTCACGCTCCTCCCCGCCGCCGCCCTCGCCATCAAGCTGGCAGGCGCCGCCTATCTCGTCTGGATCGGGATAAAGCTCTGGCAGTCGACCGCACCGCTTGCGGCAACAAATGCCATCGGCAAACCGGAAGGCACGACACTGAGCGCGGCCTTCCGCTTCGGGCTTTTCACCAATCTCGCCAACCCGAAGACGGCGGTCTTTGCGGCATCGCTCTTTGCCGTTGCCGTGCCGCCAGGCCAACCGCTGTGGTTCGCCTGGCTCACGATCGGGCTGATCGTCACCATTTCAATCGCGTGGTATTCGGCGCTCGCCTCCATCGGCGCGCTGCCGGTTTTTTCCAACGCCTACCGCGGCGCCAAGCGTATTCTGTTGCGCATCACCGGCGCGCTTTTCATCGGCTATGGTGTGAAGCTCATCGTTTCCGGGCGCTAAAGCATCGTGCGCAAAAGCATGCCCTCGGACTTGATCCGTGTGGGCACCGGTTTTGCGCGAAAAACGATGCGGCGACAAAAAGATAGAGCGGCGAGACTACTCCAAAAAACGACCGCCGCTCTCGTTTTAGATGCACCGCCCGCCATCCACCTCAAATGCAACGCCGGTGATGAACGCCGCCTCATCGGAAGCGAGATAAAGGGCTGCATTGGCGATGTCCTCGGGCCTTGAGAGCCGGCCGAGCGGAATCCCGGCTTCAACTTCAGCGCGGTTTTC
>JAKSCL010000228.1 GCA_022360615.1 Hyphomicrobiales bacterium | reverse complement strand
GGCTTTGTCACGGCCCCCTCCCTTGTCTGCCCGGGTGTCTGCACGGGCGGCGCCCGAAGCAGCGCACAACTGCAGGATCAGGCGCCTCGTAGCAACCAACTATTGCAGAGAAAAGAAGCCGGGCCGCTGGCGCCGGGCCCCCGCGCGCCGGACATACCCTCTAGGGCCTCAGGCCAGGCCCCCGGCGCGCGCCGAGTCGGGCGGCTCGATGGGAATCTGCAGGCCGAGGTAGTTCGCGACTTCGCCGTCGTCGTCCAGCAAGGGCCGAATCCGCAGGCGATTCCAGAAGGGCGACGCATGCTTCGTGTAATTGAGGAGATCGACCTCGATCCACTCGCCGCGTCGGATCGCCTCGCCGATGGCCCGCACGGTCTCGGGATCGGTCCCCGGGCCTTGCAGGAAACGGCAGTTCCGGCCGATCACCTCCTCCTGCCGGTAGCCGGTCAGGCGCAGGAAGGCGTCGTTGGCGAAGACGATCGGGTTGTCGGCTCGTTGCGCATCGGTGATGAGCAGCGAATAACCCTGCGCCTCGCCCAAGAGATCGTCCGCATTCATGGTCTCGAAGCTCCCAAGTGCTGCGTCTCCATTGCCCACACAACCATTGATGGCCACAGGTCCAGGTCGGACGCGCAGCAAGGCGAGCCGGCGTGCCGGACCGCTCGCTTGCACACAAACGCCCTTACTAGCGCATTGTGACATACGTAATCTCAGGGCCGCGCGATCACCGAACCGCTCCGGCCAGGCCAGCGGCGATTCTCACGCTTCCGTGACCCGGCCCCTTGCCGTAGCGTGGCCCCGGTCACCAATTCACCCAACCCGGGGTCCCGGATGGAACAGCAACAAGCCGGCCGAGCGGAGTCGCCCGGCGGCCCGACCAAGCGGCGCTTGGCGCCCCATCTCGGGGCCGAGCTCTCCGGCCTCCCGCTCGGCGCCGATCCGGGCCCGGAGACAATCGGCATCCTGCGCGACGCCCTGCGGGACCACCTGCTGCTGGTGCTGCCCGACCAGGCCCTGACGGCGGCCGCGCTGCGAGACTTCGTCAGCCATTTCGGGCCCCTGTTCCGGCACCACGACGACGAGGGCGTGATCCACGCCGACGGCCTCCCCGAGGTGCTGGAGATGCGCAAGGAGCCGGACGGGGCCAGGCTGTTCGGCGGCAGCGACTGGCACGCCGACGTCACCTTCCGCAAGCCG
>JAKSCL010000406.1 GCA_022360615.1 Hyphomicrobiales bacterium | reverse complement strand
TTCGCGGGCAGACGAGATGTCCCTGGCGAGCATGACGCCCACTTTGTCGGCGAAAATCTCCTCGCCCTCATTGTCGACAACGCCGCAACGGTCGCCGTCTCCATCAAAGCCGAGCCCCACATCGGCACTGGTTTCCAGCACCTTATCCCGCATGGCATGGAGCATTTCCATGTCTTCCGGGTTGGGATTGTAGCGCGGGAAGGTATGGTCAAGTTCGGCATCGAGCGCAATGACCTCGCAGCCGATCGCCTCAAGAACCTTCGGCGCGAACGCGCCCGCTGTGCCGTTACCGCAGGCGGCCACGACCTTCAGCGGGTTTTTCAGTTTCGGACGGTCGGTGAGCGCTGCGATATAGGTGTCGGCAAAGCCTTCGACATAGGTCAGCGCACCGCCGCCTCCCGCCTTGAAACTGGCCGAAAGCACGATCTCCTTCAGTCGCCCCATTTCGCCGGGACCGAAGGTAAGGGGGCGGTCGGCACCCATCTTCACTCCCGTCCAGCCATTTTCATTGTGGCTGGCGGTGACCATGGCGACAGCCGGAACATCAAGCGCGAATTGGGCGTAATAGGCCATAGGCGTCAGCGCGAGACCGATGTCCTGAACCTTGCAGCCGGACGCGAGAAGCCCGCTGGTGAGCGCCATTTTTACAGACGCTGAATAGCCTCGGAAATCATGGGCAACGACGATGGATTTCTCCACGCCCAGTTCGTCCAGGAGCGTTCCGAGCCCCAGGCCCAATGCCTGAATTCCGATGAAGTTGATCTCTTCGCCCAAAATCCAGCGCGCATCGTATTCGCGGAAGCCCGTCGGTTTCACGAGCGGCAGGCGCTCATAATCCGGCGTGTTTGGTTTCAGATCGGGGTGGGATTTCGGAAACATGGAAGTGTCCTGGGCTTCGGCGGCCCTAAAGCTGTCTTGGAAAATCGGGGTGAAAGAGAGGCTTCGCTGCCGTGGACGGTCATTCCACAGGCAGTCGCGAAAGGCAAGGGTGGGGCATGTCGGCCCCGTTTCCGGGGGTGTTGCGGCGTCAGTCGCGCAGGACGAGTTTTCCGTCGCGCACTTGGAAGCTTTTGAGTTGACTTAGATAGGTCATGCCGAGAAGACTCTTATCGCTCGCCCCCCGCGGCAGGATGAGGGCGCGGACATTTCGTGCGTCCGCCGATTTCACCGACACTTCTTCCAGCATGATGGGCGCCGCATAGGTCGTGCCGTTCGCGGTGCTCACCGGGATGACGAAAGCGTCATCGTCGGGAAGCACACGGAGCTTGCGCGCATCTTTGTAGGTCAGCGCCACAACGCTCGCACCGGTATCGATGAGCATCTCAACACGCCGGCCATTGACGCGCACATCGGTGACGAACTGCCCCCGGAAGTCCTGTTCGATGACGGGAAAGAGGAAGATGGGTTTTTCGTCAGGCCCCTTGCCAAGGTCAAGCGAGCCGGTTGCCGCAAGGACTCCGATAGCCATAAGAAATGCGCCGGCCAGCTTAACCCGCACCATGTCGCAGCCTCCTCTCCTCGATGTTGGGCAAGACTAAGCGGCTGGGCTTAAGATCGGGCTAAAGGGCGCAGTTAATGGGAGATTGCGGCAATGTTCCAACGGTTCCTCAAGGCACCATCACCAGCCGGTCGCCGCTGACGGAGAACGAGGTCAGGCGGTTCAAAAAGTTCATGCCGAGAAGGCTCTGATTAAGCGCGCCCTCGGAGGCCACGAGGATGTCGATATCACGTTCGACGATGGGACCGACGGCAATAGCCGCAATCCGAGTGCGGGCGGCAAAGCCGGTTCCGTTTGCCGTTTGCACGGGGACGATGAAAGATAGCCCTTCAACGCCGATGCGGACGCGTTCGGCATCCCGCGTCGACAGCACGATCGAGGACGCTCCCGTATCAACCAGCATGGGGACCGATGATCCATTGATTTCGGCGCGCACGACGAAGTGGCCGGCGGCATCCCGGAGCACCTGCACCGCATCGCCGCCGGATTCAGTGACAACTGCAGCGGGCCGCGACGGATTGAGTTCCGTGACAATGCGGTGGTAGATGCCGTTGAAGTCTTCGCGGTAGCTGTAGGCCAGCACGAGGCCGAGCGCGATGGCGGTCCAGGCGACTGCTTGCTTGATGGCTTTAAACGCGGAGAACCGGGCCCGCCCGAAAAAGCCTGCACCGATCCATAGAAGAAGGGCAACTGCCGCGACAATGCGCGCGAAATCGTCAGAGGCCATACCGGCGATTGTGCCGGCATCATGGCTGAGAACCAGGCCAAGCCCGCCGATGATGAGAATACCGAGGGCGATCCAGGTAATCATGACCGAAGTGCTTCTTTACGGGGCGGGGAAAGACCGGCTGCGCGCATGCGCTCAGGCAGCGACGCCATGATCGCGCGGCGCTCCTGAGTTGAGAGGCTCAGCCAGCCGCCGATTTCGTCCGCCTTGCGTCCGCATCCTGCGCACAGGCCGGATGGCTCATCCAATTGACAGATATTGATGCATGGCGTGTCGATGCCCATCGGTGCGTCCCGGCTCCGTTCCCTTAATCACCATGTGAGAGTCATAGCGGTGACGCCAAGAAAAGCAATTTCAGCCAATTGCTGTGTCGCGCCAATGGTATCGCCGGTATAGCCGCCCACTTGCCGCGCGGAAAAATACATCGCCGCCCCAACCGCCAACGCGCATGCACTGGCTGCGAGCAAGAGGCCAGCCACACCACACACCGAGGCCGTGAACACCGCGCCGATGAGGAGTGCCACGATCCAGCATTCAAGAAGGGCGCGGGCGGTGGGTGATGTGAGGCTTGCCGCGGCACCTTCGGCTCGTGCTGGCGAGCTGAAGAACGGAACCGTGATCGCTGCCGCCCGGGAGACAGCGGCTGCCCCAATGAGGACGAAGGCGGCCGCAAGTCCGCCGGCGGCTTCCACGATGGAGGCAAGAACAGCAACGCGCGCCAAAAGCGATAAGATGAGCGCCGCCGCCCCGTAACTGCCAAGCCGCGAGTCGTGCATGATCTCAAGTTTGCGTTCGCGCGTTGCACCACCGCCAAAGCCGTCCATGGTGTCGGCGAACCCGTCCTCGTGGAGCGCACCGGTGACAAGAAGGAGCGCCCCCAAACCGATGGCCGCAGCGAACAGGGCAGGCGCGCCGAGCCAGGCAAGCACTGCAATCGCAACACCTGGCGCAATTGCCGCAAGCGCACCGGCAATGGGGACCGCGCGGGCCGCGCGGCTGAAGTCTATTTCGCCGTGATCGTGATCAAGGGGGACGGGGAGGCGGGTGAAGAAGGCAAGCGCGGAAACGATGTCGGTCCGCCATGCATTGAAGCTCCCGCCTTGCGCGGATATCTCCGCTTCAGACGGTTTTTCGGCCTCGTCCATTGTTATGTCCCCTTGTTTCGGCGCGGTTTGGCGCTTTCTTCATGCGGGCTTATAGCTCGCGGTCACCTACCTTCGATACATGGAGTGAGATATGCGCTCTGAACCCGGCACACCACCGTCAAGCCCGCAAAGAAGCACGACCGGCTTGCCGTTTGATGACATCAGAAACCTCATGGGCTCCATGCCGGGGCCGGATGATGATGCGCGCGATGCGGTCTGGGCGCGCGACGCGCAACTGACGAAACCGGCTGGATCGCTTGGCCGGCTTGAAGAAATCGCCGCCTGGCTCGCCGCGTGGCAGGGCATGGGCCGCCCGGCTGTGCGCCGTCCGCTTGTGGTGATTTTTGCGGCCAATCACGGCGTGGCGGAGAAGGGCGTATCCGCCTTTCCAGCGAGCGTGACGCAGCAGATGGTTGAAAACTTTGCCGCAGGCGGCGCCGCGGTCAATCAGATCTGCGCGGCGAGCAATCTGGGGTTAAAGGTTTTCGATCTAGCGCTCGAGATGCCGACACCGGACATCACCGAAGCGGACGCCTTCGACGAAGCCGCGTGCGCTGCCACCATCGCATTCGGGATGGAGGCAATCGCGGGGGGGACGGATCTTCTATGCATTGGCGAGATGGGTATCGCGAACACGACGGTGGCAGCCGCCCTATCGGCGGCGCTTTTCGGCGGTACTGCGGCGGACTGGGTCGGACGTGGAACGGGCGTTGACGATGCTGGCCTTGTCCGGAAAGCGGATGCCGTCGATGCCGCTCTAAGACGCATTGGCGGGCCATTCGAGGCCGGCGCGGCCGATCCGCTAGAAGTCTTGCGTCAGTTGGGCGGACGTGAGATTGCGGCCATGACGGGTGCCATTCTGGCTGCCCGCTTCCAGCGGATTCCCGTCCTGATCGACGGTTTTGTCGCGACGGCTGCTGCGGGTGTTCTGCATCGCATGGCGCCGGGTGCGCTTGACCATTGCATGGCCGCGCATCTTTCAGCCGAAGCGGGACATCAACGGCTGATCGATGCGATCGGCAAGGCGCCCCTTTTGTCGCTGGGCATGAGGCTGGGGGAAGGGTCCGGGGCAGCGCTTGCCGCCAGCCTCGTCAAAACGGCAGCGCAAATCCATACCGATATGGCGACCTTCGAACAGGCGGGCGTCGCGGAAAGGGGTGCGTAAGGGATGGTCTATGCGGTCTCTTCCATCGCCGGCAAAGCTTTCATGACCCGTTCGCGCGGGAAGGTGACGGTCACGTCCGTACCGTGCCGTAACTTGCTTTGAAGGTCGAAATGGCCTTGGTGGAGCTTCACCAGACCGCGCACGATGGGGAGGCCTAGTCCTGCGCCGTCCTCAGCCGTCTGGTGTGCGAGGGTTCCCTGACCAAAGGAATTGAGGATGATCGGAAGCTCCTCTTCCGGGATGCCGGGACCGGTATCGCTGATAAGCACATACTGACCGCCGCCCATGGTCCAGCCGCACTTGACGGTGATGGTCCCGCCGACCGGCGTGAACTTGACGGCGTTTGAGAGAAGGTTAAGGCAAATCTGGCGTGCTGCCCGCTCATCCGCCCAGAGCTTCGGCATCGCCGGTTCATATTGCTCGACGATCTGGACGCCTTTCTCCTGCGCTCGTAATTTGACGAGGTAAATGCAATCTTCGACCGTATCGACAAGGCTGATTGCCTCTTCGTTCAGTTCGTAGCGGCCTGCCTCGATGCGTGAGAGGTCGAGAATCTCGTTAATGAGTTCAAGAAGGTGCTTGCCGCTGCGGTAGATATCCTTGGAGTAGTCCTTGTACTGGTCAATCGCATGCGGTCCGAAGAGTTCGTCGGTCATCACCTCGGAAAAGCCGAGTATGGCGTTCAACGGCGTGCGCAACTCGTGGCTCATGGTTGCAAGGAAGCGTGACTTGGCGACATTGGCTGTTTCGGCGCGGCGCCGGGCCTCATCCGAAATGGACTTCTCCTGTTCGAGTTCGGCGATCAAAGCGTCTTTCTCGGCCCGGAAGGCCAGCATTGCCCGGTTCGTGTCGTGGATGCGCCGCGATAGCAGCATGAAATAGATCTGCGCCAACGCCACCACCATTGTGATTGGCTGATACTGGGGCTCCACGAAGAAAACGAGAAAGACGATGAGGCCGCCCGTTACGGGAATGGTCGCGGCGGTGGCGATCGTCACGATGTTCGATGCGAGCATCGCCTGCGTCGCAGTGAAAAGCAGGAGCGCCAGCGTGACGACCATAAAGCCGACGCCTACCTGTCCTTGGAGCGGAATGAAGACGAGTGCGCCCCATGCCGCGGCATAAAGAGCTTCGAAGACAATGAAACGCACCTGCCAGGAACGGACATGGGCTGTATCGGGTTCGACGCGTTCGAACGCTCGGCAAAGCCTGAGAAGGGCAAGTTTCGTGACGACGACAGCGGCAAACCAATAGGCAAGCGTTTCGAACGAAGCCCAAATCGACATGGCGCCCACGACGCACAGGGCGAGAAACGGTCCGAAAAGGCTTGCGCTGATCCGTGTTCTTGAAAACAGGAGAAGAAGTTCGTAGTCGAACGCAGCGTCGGTGCCCGTTTGAGCGACCAATCGGTCGCGTATTTCGCGCAGCTTGCGACGGGACCTTAGGTATTCCCGCTTTCGATCAGCGGTGCCTTGATAATCCCACGGCGCGCTTTCGGCCATACTGCACAAAACCCAATACGCGCGCAGAGTCCGAAAACCTATCCAATCGCGAAAGCCTGATTGGAGCGGCTTTGCGATAAGACCATGCGCTCAACTGTTCCAAATGCCGCATATGCTTTGACGCTAGGTGACCCCACGGCGTCTGAAGTGCTCAAGCCTTCGGAAAAGCCCTCAAAAACCCATGAGCCAGAATCGTTGAAAAGGGTTAAAAGACCCCTTCAAAAAAT
>JAKSCL010000308.1 GCA_022360615.1 Hyphomicrobiales bacterium | reverse complement strand
GCGCCGGCGACGCGCTTGATCAGCGGCGTATTGGGCGGCAAATATCGGCGTTCTTCCATGAGGTTTCGAACCCACTCGGGCGTACGAACCAGCACATAATCGCCCCGTTCCGCACGACGATCATCGATCCAATAAAACCCGACCGGCGCGCTCGGCGAGCCGTTAAAGATGAGTTTCGTCGGCAGCCTGACGGCTGACGCTATACCCAGCGCCAGGACGGAAATCACCGCAACGATCAGCACGAAACGCCTCATTAGGTCACCGCCTTCGCCGCCTGAAAAGCGGCGTGCTGATCATGTGAGTAAGATGCCACCTCACGCGATGCGGCGATGCGGTTGTGGACGTGCCGATAGTAGTCCGGCGACACCTCGGCGGCGTCGAAACCGGCCGCCTCCAACACATCTACCTGTAAAAGAGCGCGCTTCACCTTGGCGTTACCGGTCGCGAGAAGCAGGACTTCGCCGCCGGGACTCACGCCGCTGACCCGGCTCAGCATGAGCGACGGCGCGGCGCTCTGAACCACGATAAAACGCCAATCCTGAGTGCCATACTCGTTGGCCTGCCACCGGACATAACCGAAAACTTGGCCCGGCTTGAACAGCGCCAGCGATCGACGGCGATCCAGGTCGTGCTGCTCCGCCGGCGCGCCGAAACGAAGCCAGTGGTTTAGATGCTCCGGATAGAATGCGATCTCGACGCGGGTGAAGGCCTCAGACATCGGAAGTCGAGTCCTTCTTCCGCATGTCCGACCAGGCGGTCAGATCGTCGATATGGTAGCGCACGTGGCGGCCATGCTTGCGGTAGATCGGACCACCGCCATAGACACGCATTTTCTCAAGCGTATTGGGCTTGAGGTTCAAGAAGTTCGCCGCTTCCTTCGTCGTCAGGAAAGGCTCGCTTATGCTGGGGCGTCCGTCATACTCGATCATAGGTCCTCCGGCGTGGGCAAATCTGCGCCATGCCGGTCAAGCATCGCCGCGTCGAACCGCGCGCGGGAGTATCGTTCAGGCCGCACCGCGCTAACGATACGGCTGAACCGAGCGGCGTGGGACCGCTACAGCAACAATTTTCTATAGTCGCCGCCGATGAATCGGACGCCCCTCCGGTAACTGCGGATCGTGCGGTTTTTCAACGTCACGTTCGGATTGGTCCATTCTTCATCGACCAGTTTGTCGCCGTGAATGAACCGGGCAATGTCTTGATATGACTGTTGCCTGCGCCGCAGATCGACCGCGATCAGGGCGTCGCGATGGCGCGTTGCGTCGACCGTCCAGCCACCTTTGCCACCACCGATACGCTGCCGACGGTAGACATCAGCCATGGCTTTGAGAAGTTTCAGGCGGCTTTCAACCTCCGGAAACTGATCGACCACAAGCTCGATGGAAAAGGGATCGATGCGCAGGTCCGCGCCCCGGCAGAGCACTTGGATCACATGGCGCTTGTCGCGCAGAAGCAAATGCTGTTCGCCGTCGGACGTCTTCAATACCGTGCGCTCGCAGGGCAGTTCGCCGAGCGAGATGATGCTCCCGAAACCGGACTCATTCCGTGTGCGCACATAGGCCCGCAAAACGCGCGCGAAGGCGTCCGGGCGCCAAAACACGTTCGCCGTCAAACCGTTCTCGGCCGGATCGGCGAAACATACACATGCCCCAGGCTTCGGCGCGCACAAAGCGGCGCCGTGCCCGGAGCATGGTCGTTCCGTCGAGCAAGGAAACAGGTTTGGGCCGCCCCGCCGCCGAGTATCGCCAGTCCGATCCGTATCCTGGGCTTCGCCTCAGATATTCCCACGCCATGCGCGAGCGCGTCAGGAACCGGACATAATCATAGTCGGAAAGACGCTGGGCGCCTGATGCTGCATGCATGTCGTACGCTGCCATCCGTTGCTCCTTTCGGCAGAACGGCGGCGGCTGTCGCCCCTAGCGACGTGCGATCACCCAAGCCCCATTTTTCTTTCGCATCCTTTTCCGGGCTGGCGCTCCAGCCGCCGTCATATCGATCCGTCCCAATCGGCGGATCGTGCTTCAGCTTGACATTGATGCGTCAATCATTCGTTAAGACTTAGGACAATTTTCTAGTAATACGAGTAGAGAAGTTATGGGCTCTACCAGTATAGAAACCCCCGCGCCGAAGGCGCGGGGGTCGTCGCTTTCACGCTATCCGAGCGGGTTCCAGAGGATCGCCATGACGTCTTCGTCGTCCTGTCCTGCGGCCCGGCCGAGATTGGCGTAGAGCTTGTGCGAGCCGAATTCCGGGGCCGCGAAGGTCAGCGACACATAGGGCCTGCCGCTGGTTTTGCCGACCCGGTTCCAACCGCCGCCGATCTCCACCCGGTCCTCGGTATAAACCCGGAAATCGGGCTGCATCTCGGTCTCCTTCGTCCCGTTGGGAACGATGCGGATACGCTTCTTGAGGCTCATCGTCGAAAGCGTGCCTTCGTATCCGCCGGTCTCGGTTATCGTCACATATCCAAGTGCTTGCGCCATCTTTCTGTCTCCTGTTGGCTGCCGCGGGGCGCCCATCGCCCTGCTGACGCGGGACCGGCCATGGCGGGCGGCGGGGGTCTGAACCCGCCAAAATCTTAGAAAAAGTGGGGCCGAAGCGTAGCGGAGGACCGCCGGGGGCGCTTTTTTGGACGCGTAGCGTCATGCGCGAGGAGGCCGGAGGCCGGGGAAAAAAGCGTGACACGGCGGTTTCGGACGCCCGCCGTTCGCCATAGGTCCATCG